>JBBQWB010000008.1:0-55118 GCA_038210985.1 Bacteroidales bacterium | reverse complement strand
CCAACAAAAGTATTATGAATCCAATTATCCTTTGTTGTGTTAATGTAATTCCCATTTTCATCGAAATTAGAATAACTCATCCCATCCGGATCCACCAACATCACTGGATTATTAGCACAGTAAGCATACGGGCTCAGACTCGGATATTTATCACTCATCGGATCCACACTTAGCCATATCCCAATTTCGGGAGTGTAGTAGCGGGCTCCATAATAGTACAGCCCAGTTTCTTGGTCAAGCTCTTTGGAGTTGAATTTATAGCTTGTACCCCAAGTGGTGCGTTGCTCGGCAAACTGCTCAACAGTTGGCATGTATTCGATGTTTCTATTAGTATCTTTACTATTGTAAATTGTAAAAATCAAATTGTGAATTTTAAATTTATTGAGAACTGGTGTATTTTTGAACATATTTACAATTTACAATTACAAATTTACAATAAATTTTGCTTTATTAACCAGATCTCAGTACCAAATTTTCGTGATTTATGTTTCGATGTCGCTCAGCATACCATTTCGGAACTTACAGGGGTAAATTCATAAATTAAAAAGTCAATCTAAGAATTAATAAGTTCATTTTTCCGATTTTCTCGAAAACTCCGCATAGCACTCGGTTAATTTTGTAATAATATCATATGCAGGAGCTCTAGTAATAAATGATTCGGGCAGATTGCAAAAGAATAAAAAGTCATCTAATTCTAACTCGCTTTCGATATGAAAATGCTTTTTCATTGTCTCTTTCGGCACTTTAGCGTAAAGAGTGTTCCGTAATTGTTCAAAATGATTGATTCCCTCCATTTTGCGAACTTGCTTGGCTTCTTTGCTAAAAAGTGAATATAAAATTGAAACTGGACCAGGTAAAACAATTCCGCCTTGTGCCGAATAAACCGGACCTTTAACAACATCAAATTCTTTGCTAATTGGTGCTTCTGCTATTTTTAATTCGACTGCCTCTTTTTTAAACGCAATCCATGTGGCTGGAAAAGGTCGAATTACGGTTTCTTGAAGAAAAATGGTATCCGATATTAATACAATCCTAATTTCCTGAAAAAACAACAAGCTTTTATTGGGAGCAATAAAATGAAAAGGCTTATACCCAATACATGTTGCCAATAAGCTGTCTTTTTCGGAAACAACAATTTGAAAACTTCCTTGACTATCGGAAGTTAATCCATGTTTTGCGGAGCGATTGATAATGTTTACATCTCGTATAGCTTGATTTGCCTGATCAACAATTTTGCCTTGCAACAAAAAGCTATTTTGAGCAAATATTGATAGTCCGAAAAATAAAAAACAAAATCCAAAAATTATTTGCTTCATTATGGTTTTTTTCAAGCTAATTAAGAACAAAACTAAACAAAATAGTATCTAAAATAATCAAAAAACAAGATGCAATTTACCAACTATATAAATATTAGAGGCTAATTTTTTATAAAACTCGACTTATAAACGCCTGAAGGAGTTTCAACAACAATCACATAAAAACCAGAATTAAGATTTTTTAAAGAAATTTCAATTTGGTTTGAATATGAAGTATAATGGATGGGTTGAACTTTTCCCATAACATCCAAAACTTTTATGTTTGAAAATTTCTCGGAAATTGCTGGATTAAAAGCTATGAAAACAATATCGTTTGCAGGATTAGGATAAATTTTCAAATTAGTCTCAACTCTCTCATTTTGTAGGACTGAACTAACATTGTAGTATTTGTCGTATGCACTTTGTGCCGATTGTTTTAAATCGATAGGATTGTCGCCAGCCATTACCGTAAACGCAACGATAATTGAATCGCCAGGTGAAATTGAAAATGGTCCGTACGAAAGTAAATTTGCCACATCGTTCCCACCGCCACTGAAACCAGCCGAATCGCGATTTAACGACATTGCAGTATATTTTTCAACAGTGGTAAATCCATCCGAAATTTTAAGACTCAAATTCACCCCATCCATGTCAAACGCATATCTATTAAATGGATAATCAGACAATGTAGAAATAGCTCCATATTTTCCACCTAATGGCGACCAACAATAAAGCATTTTTTGATATGAATCGTATTTTGAACGATTGTAGGTCGATTCATCAATATCCCAATCGATAAAAAGCCCAGAATACAAACTTATTAAAGGAGTAATTCCCGAATTAATTATTGTAAATTCTTGAATAATAAACTTTTCTGTTTGTGGCGTGTTCCATGCTAATAATCTATTTTTGACTAACACATTCAATTTATTCAAACCTGCTCCATTGTCGTTAAATTCGGTATATGCTTCAAAATCTGCAGATAAAGAATTTTGAACCTTATAAGGCAAAACAGTATTTGTAAAATCGTTATCATAACCATTTTGACTGTATGTATTATCGGAAACATTATTTGTACCCGTTCCAATCATTAAACCACCAACATAAAACAACTGACTCCCATCATCAAAACGGAATCCTTCGCCTTGATTAAATAAATTATTAGCAAAACCTATTCGACTATTTCCGGTAAAAGTTGTGGTAATTCTGTTTTCATCTACTTTGATATAGGTTTGATTTACAGTAAATTGCTGATAGTCGTATCCAAAATAACTTTCGTCCATAAACTCAAATTTTAAGTCGAGTATTTCATCATAAGGAATATTTTGTGATACAATAATTCGATATGTAGTTGGATTGGAAAACGAAACCATCGTACCAACTGATCCATACGCATGAATAGAATCCAAAACAGTTAAATAGGGCGACAATGACTTTAATTTAATAATTAAATTTTGCGTTGGAGCAAGAAAATTTTTAAAATTAGCATTAAAAATAATTGTATCGCCAGCTATAATTTGATCAGGAGTTTTTCCAACAAAATTTACATCCATTAATCTAATAGAAGGAATTTCATTATCGGTAAGTGCTCGATATAAATTTACTCTTCCAGTTCCAAAAAGGTGATAAAAGCTAATGTTAGATATTGTAGTGTCGATAATATCCGAAGTAACTCTAAGACGTTCGGCAATTTGCAAAGGCGAAAGAGCTGGAAAATAACTTTTAACAATTGCAGCACAAGCAGCAGTTATTGGTGAAGCAAAGGAAGTTCCAGAGGAAGATGCATAGCTGTTTCCTTGAATTGTAGAATACACATTTCCGCCTGGAGCAGCAATATCCACATAATAACCATAGGATGAACTAGCGACTTTTGTGTCATTTACATCTGTCATCGAAACACTTAGAACATTTTTATACGAAGCTGGATAAAATGGGTTGGTATTTCCATCGTTGCCGCAAGCAGCCACAATTAGGCAAGAACGGTTAAAAGTAGCGTAATTTACTACGTCTTGTTCAAACGAACTTCCCGAAGAAAGCGTGCCTCCCCACGATAGGTTTATGATATTTGCTCCATGTTCGGCAACGTAAATAATTGCCTCATAGCCGTTTACTAAAAATTCATTTTGATCGGCAATTTTAATTGGCAAATATCTGGTATTAAATCCCACGCCCGAAATTCCAATGGCATTATCGGTATGTGCAGCCGCTAATCCAGCTACAAAAACTCCATGATTTCCAGATGTGATTTGTGGATTGTTATCGTTTGTTCCAAAATCCCATCCCATATAATTGTCCAAATAACCATCGTTGTCGTTGTCAATTCCATCTATTGGATCGGCTTTATTATAAGCAACTTTCTTTTTTAAATCATTGTGATTAAAGTCGTTACCTGTGTCAATTATCGCAATAACAATGGTTGAATCGCCTTTTGAAATATCCCAAGCATCATACGCTCTAATTTTTGTTAAATAGTATTGCGAAGCTCGATTTGGATCATTTGTTATGTAAAGCGGTTTGTAAAAATGCTTCACGTCAACGTACTCAAACAAATTAAGTTTATTCAATAAAATAACAGCTTGTTGCAACGAAATATCATTCTGATATTCAATTTGATATACCAAAGTTAAATCGACTAATGGTTCGCCAAATAAATTCAATTTTTCTTCGGGTTTTTCAATTCGTGGAAATAATTTCGATATTTTCGTAATTTCCAAGACTTGTGAACTTTTTATAAAATCGGCTTGGGTAAAACGATTGTTTTCACATTGACCTCGGTATTCATTTTTAACTTTTATAATTAGAGTTTTATCCACACTATTATTAAAATCTATAATTGAATTTTGAGCGAGGCTATATAATGGAATCAAAATTAGAACTATGATAAAACGTTTCATTATTCGATATTTTTAAGTTGAGAATAAGTTGGTATGGAATCTAAAAATTTACTGGATTTTGTTTCAAAATTTATTTTGGCACAATGATGCTCTAAACCGTTGGTAACAATTAAGTATGGAGCCTTTAAAACCGTATTGTAATTAGATGCTTGCATAAATGTTTGTTGAGTTATTTTAATTTCGTGAGATTTGCATTCTACAATAATTAAAGGGGTTCCCGATGACTTAAAAATTAAAATATCAAAGCGTTTATCCATATTGTTTGCAACTATTTTTTTCTCCACTCCAATTAAGCTAACTGGATATCCATTATGATAAACAAGAAAATTTAAAAAATGTTGACGGACCCATTCCTCTTTGGTTAGTCGAATAAATTTTTTGCGAATAAAATCCCAAATATAATTTATGTTATTGCGGGTTTCAATCAGCACATCGTAGGTAGGCAGATTTAGCAGTTGCATAAGTTGAAAGGATTTATACACAAATATACAAAAAAATAGAGATTACTTCGAATTTAAAGATATTTTATTCGAGACTTTTTAGCCAATAGACATAGGCTTTAGAAACCTTGCCTATTTGATAATTAGCTTGAGCCATAAACAAATACGTGTCGGAAGTAATATCCTTAATTCCAATTTCTTTGCTAATTTTCAAACTTTCGATAAAATAATTCATTGCTTTTTCTGTTTCGCCTCGCAATATTAAATTTTCACCAATGTACGATAATGCAATAGCGGCTTGTCGTTGATTACCAAATTCTTGAGCTAACTTTAAAACATTCACAAACATTTGATCGGACAAAATTAAATCGCCTTTATCTCGATAAATGGCTCCTGCAATTCCATACGAAACCATCATCCCACGAGTATCGCCTAATATTTCGTGGCATTCCAATGATTGATGGATGTTGCGAATTGCCAAATTATAATCATTCAAATTATAATAAGCAAAGCCTTTATTGTTATATGCATCAGCCATGGTTTTATAATTTTCGTATGACGTAGCTATAAATAAAGATGCATTATTTGCTCTTATCGATGTGGAATAATATTCAAAATCGTTTAAAACACTACTGATATGAGTTAATGTTTGTGCAAAAAACTCCATTTCATTATTTTTCCAAGTCATACTTGCCGATTCAATAAAATATTTCAAGGCTTTTAATTTTTCTCCTAAATAATAATAAATCGTTCCAATGTTATCGAGCGACTGGGCAATTCCAACTTCATGATTTAACTTTAATTCAATCGAATACGATAATAAATTTAATTTTAGTGAATTGCGATAATCTCCAATGGTTGAATATATTAATGCCATATTGTTTAAACAAGCAGCTTCGCCCTCCAGATAATTAATCTTTTTAAATTCAGTTCGTGCCAATTCATAAAATTTAAGAGACTCCTCGTATTCCGAAGAAAAAAGGAAAATTGTCCCAATTGTTTTATATGCATCTCCTAATCCTTTGTAATATTTTATTTTTACCGCATATTTCTCAGAAATTTCACTTAATCTGTATGCTTCTTCGGGATTCGAAAATCGCTTTTTTTCTGCCAATTTATTTAAACTATCAATTTGGGAAATGTTCTGCGAAAAAACACAAGAAATTTTTAGCAATAGAAATAAAACAAAAACAGAACATTGGATAAATGCTGTCTTTTTAAAATATTTTCTATTTCTATGCTGTATAATCATAATATTTTATTTGTCAATTTACTACAATATAATTTTTTAGTTTATCAAACAATTCATCGTACATCAAGGTAGCCTCTTTTAGCTCTTCAATTTTTGTAAATGCTCCATGTTGATCCCGATAAACCATAATGGATTTTGCAATATAATAATCGATATATGGATGTTTAATCATCTCTTTTATGGAAGCTTTATTAATATTTATTTTTGAAATTTGAGTATCCTTAATATTAAGAAATGGTGCTACCGATTGATAACGTGCACTATCCATTCCAAAAACCTCGAACAGTTGACTTTTATCATAAAACCCACCCAGCTTTTCGCGATAGTTGAAAATTCTTCTCGAAAGAGCTACTCCAATTCCTGGAATTTTTCTCAAATCAAATGTGTCTGCCTTATTTAAATCAATGGGATCGTGTTTAATTTCAAACTTTTGATAATTGCTTTTTGGATATTTTGAAGTTGTATCCACCGGAATATTTATAAAAGGAGCTAAAATCGCATAATCTTCATCGCTAATTGTGTACATCTTTTTAAAATCCTCTTTTGTCCTAAATGTTCCACCTTTTGATTCGTAATTTTTAATGGATTTTATTTGTTTGTCGCTTAATCCCATTTTTTCCCACTCTGCTTCGGGTAAATTATTAGGATTAAATGGAAAAGGATTTAACTCTTGTTTACTAATCGAATAATCCATTCGGTGAAAATCAACGCTGTAATCTTTTCGTTTACTGCTGTTTATAGAATCTCTAAGGATTTCTTTTTGAACCGAAAATTGTTTCAGTTCTGCTAATTTATCTTTCGATATTTCAATTTTAGTTTCAAAAATGAATGGAATTAAAAAATAAAATATAATAATTATCAGAATAATAAATAGCAACACTAGCGAACCGTTTAGTTCCCTGCGATTAAAATCTAAAGAGTCCTTCCATGATGACATTAATTCGCTATTTTGTTGCTAATTTATAGATAAATATAGTATCAATAAATTTTTAGTTAGATTTTTTCAAACATAGGGTGTTAACAAGTTTAAAATTCTAAATTAATCTGGCTTTTTTGAAGATTCCTCACTACGTATCGGAATGACAAATCGCTGGAGTAAACGATAAATTTCTCACTGCAAAGAAAAAAAACTCACATGCCCTTCTATTTATTGTATGGTTCAAATAATAACAAGAAAAATCAACCTTTTAAGTCATAAAGAAAAATTTGATCGTTGAAACCTTTTAGATTATTATTTTTTCAAAAAAATGTACTAAATTGCAGTCAAAATCTTTTTCTGACATGAAAAAAAACATTCTTTTAATTATCTTATCTCTAATAATTTTTCAAGATTTTAAAGCACAAAACATCTTTCCTGCTATTATTCCCAATCCAGTTTCGATAGAAATTAGCAAAGATAAATTTGAGTTTAGCAAACAAACTAGAATTTATTCTGCAAATCCTAAATTGGTTTCTGAAATTCAAACATTTAATTCAATTTTTTCTAAACATTACGGATTTAAATTGATTGTCGAAAATAAAATTCCTAAAAATGAATTTATTGAGTTAATTTATTCCGACAAATTAGCCAAGGAAGCTTATCAACTTAGCATGACTTCAAAAAAAATTACAATTTCGGGAGATGAAGCTGGAATTTTTTATGGCTTACAAAGTTTTATGCAAATGTTGCCTCCAAAAATTGAAGATAAAATTCAAATTAATTGTGTAAATATAAATGATTATCCTCGTTTTTCGTGGCGTGGTATGCACTTAGATGTAAGTCGCCATTTTTTTTCAAAAGAATTCATTTTTAAATATTTAGACTATATGTCCGAATATAAATTAAACACTTTTCACTGGCATTTAACCGATGATCAAGGTTGGCGAATCGAAATAAAACGCTATCCTTTATTAACTCAATTGGGAGCATGGCGAAAAGGAACTTTGATAGGTCATGCGAGCGATGCAGAAATAATTTCAGACACTACCGCTTATGGTGGTTTTTATTCTCAAAACGACATTCGTGAAATTGTTGCTTACGCTAAAAAACTTCACATCACAATCGTGCCCGAAATAGAAATGCCAGGTCATGTGATGGCTACCATTAGAGCTTATCCATTCTTATCGTGTAATGGAGGTCAAACTGAGGTGGCAACAACTTGGGGAGTTTTCAACCAGATTTTTTGTACTAAAGATACAGTTTTCGATTTTATTCAAAATGTTCTTTTAGAAGTTATCGAACTTTTTCCCGGTACATATATTCATGTTGGAGGAGATGAATGTCCGAAAAATAATTGGAAAAAATGTTCTGTTTGTCAGGCTCGTATGAAAAGTGAAGGATTAAAAGACGAAGAGGAATTGCAAAGCTATTTTATTCGTCGAATTGAAAAGTTTTTGACAAAACATAATCGAAAGCTAATTGGCTGGGACGAAATCCTTGAAGGAGGATTGGCACCAAATGCGGCGGTTATGTCGTGGCGTGGATTCGAAGGTGGGAAAAAAGCTGCTCAAGAGGGACATTATGTGGTAATGACACCTGGTTCGCATTGCTATTTCGACCATTATCAAGGTGACCCAACAAATGAACCATTGGCAATTGGTGGATACACAACCATCGAAAAAGTTTACTCGTTCGAGCCTATGCCTGATTCGCTAAGCGATTCTCAGCAAAAATTTATTTTAGGTGCTCAAGCTAACTTATGGACCGAATATATAAGCAACGAAAAGCAGGTAGAATATATGATTTTTCCTCGACTTTGTGCCTTAGCAGAAGTGGATTGGACGCCAATTAATAGAAAAAATTATGAGGATTTTCGACAACGTCTATTAAAACATTTTGATTTTTTCGATACTCGTGGAATAAATTATGCAAAATCGATTTTTGAAATTAAAAAAACGATAATTTGCGATACTATAAATCGGAATATTAACTTGCAACTTTCGCAAGCATTTCCAATGGGCGAAATCATGTATTATGTAGTGAATAATTTTACGTACAAATCAGAAATTAAAAAATACACATCGCCAATTCCAATAATTGAAAATTGTGAGATTTTTGCCGAAGTGCGAGATAAAAATGGAGATATTAGAGGTAAGGCCGAGCAGAAATTTGTTATATCAAAAACTTCCGGAGCTACAATAAATCTAACTTATCCTCCGTCTTCATATTATAATTATGGTGGAGCATATACTCTGTTGGATGGCGTTTCGGGACGAATTCCATGGAATGGCAAAGAGTGGCTTGGATTTTCAAATACTCCGCTGGAGGCTGTTGTTGATTTTGGGAAAATTCAGAAAATAAAAAGTGTTTCGGTGCACACACTTATAGCCGAAGCTAGCTGGATTTATTTGCCCAAAAAACTAAAAGTGGAAGTTTCAATCGATGGCAAAAACTTTATTCCTTATGGCGAACTAAATTCGGATGATATTAATAAAATAGGACGACTTTTAAAGATTGAAAAAGCTATCACTAAAGCTCGTTATGTCAAAATATTAGTCGAACGAGCAGGAATTATTTCAAGCGGAAAACCTGGCGAAGGTCAAAATGCTTGGTTATTTGTAAGTGAAATAGAAATTAATTAGATATGTTTTCTTGTAAGAACTAATTAAAAAAATGCAAAAAATATTAACCAAATAACTGCCCTAATCGGCAGAAGACATTGAAAATACATATAAAAAAAGCCTAAACTTAAATTTGAATGGTTTACAAAAAACGAAATGAAAAAAATATTATTTACTTTAATTATCGGTTTAATTTGCATAAATAGCAACAGCCAGATTATCCAAAATTCACTCCGATTAGCGGATATTGACAAAATGTTTGAAGTTCAGAAAAAAATCATTGGAGATACCATTTATCGAATATTAGATTATGGAAAAAATGAAGATGAAAAACTTGCTTTAAAATTTCTGTATGCATACATGCCACTTAGCGATTTAGCCGATTATAATGTTTATTTCTTTTTAGAGAACATAAAAACAAGTTTAAAAGCACGAAAAGAATTACCATGGGGAAAATCTATTCCCGAAGATGAATTTTTGCATTTTGTTCTTCCAGTTCGTGTTAATAATGAAAATTTAGATGCTTTTAGAATAATTTGTTACGAAGAATTAAAAGCACGAGTAAAAGGTTTATCTCTTTACGATGCAGCATTGGAAGTAAATCATTGGTGTCACGAAAAAGTCACCTATCGAGGTTCAGATAGTCGGACAAGTTCTCCACTTAGCACTTTGCGATATTCATTTGGACGCTGTGGCGAAGAATCGGTTTTTACGGTTGCAACCCTTCGAACAGTTGGTATTCCTGCCCGTCAGGTTTATACTCCACGCTGGGCTCATAGCGACGATAATCATGCTTGGGTAGAGGTGTGGATTGATGGGAAGTGGTTCTTTTTGGGCGCTTGCGAACCCGAACCTGAGTTAAATATGGGTTGGTTTGCCTTTCCAGCTTCTCGAACCATGCTTGTTCACACTCGAGCGTATGGAAAATATTTCGGAACCGAAGAAATTATAAACGATGAGATGCGGTTTTCGGAATTAAATTTAATTAAAAACTATGCGGAAATAAAAAAAATCACCGTTCTAGTTCTCGATTCAGCCAATAAGCCTATCCAAAATGCGAATGTCGATTTTTCTATTTACAATTATGCCGAATTTTATCCAATAGCACGTAAATTAACAGATGCAAAGGGTTTAACTTCCATTAGCTTGGGACTTGGCGAGTTAATTATTTGGGTATCTGTTGGAAATAATTTTGATTTTAAGCACGTTAACGTTTCAGAATGCGATACCGTTAAATTGCAAATCAAGTCAAAACAAATTGAAAATAAAACCTATGATTATAATTTTACACCTCCAACAGGTAAGTTCGTAGCCGAATTTACTGGAAACAAAGCCAATCAAAATAAACAAAGACTAAACTACGAAGATTCCATTCGGTCGATTTATATGAGTACATTTAAAGATACATCGGAGGCAAACAAAATTGCAATAGAACTAGGCTATAATAAAAACGATGTAAGTGGTTTTATTGTTGGAAGTTATGGTAATTATCCCGAAATTATTTCGTTTTTAAAAACAGTTCCCGCTAATTTACATAATCTTGCAGTTCAGCTCCTTACAGTCATTTCGGAAAAAGATTTAAGAGATATTACTTCCGATGAATTAATGAATCATTTACTTGAATCTCCGTCCGCAGAAAGTCTAAAAATGGAAGCTAATTTTTATGCAAATTACATTCTTAACCCTCGTATTTCATACGAAAAAATTACTGCTTGGCGTGGATTTTTAAAAAGGGAAATAAAAACACAAATTCCTAATTCCGAAATTACCGCCGAAATTATTATTGAATGGATAAAAAATAATATTCAAATCGACAACAAAGCCAATTTGCATTCAAGAGCTCCTATTACTCCAATTGGAGTTTACAATGTGAAAGTAGCGGATAATATATCTCGAAATATTTTCTTTGTCGCTCTTTGTCGAAGTTTTGGTATTGCAGCTCGATTAAATCCTGAAACCGAAATTCCTCAATATTTTACCAATGAACAATGGAAAAACGTTTGGTTTACCAATGAAAACTCCCAAAATGTAAATACACAAAGTGCGACTATTGAGTTTGTAAATTCCAATAAAAATAAAAGTGCTAAATATACTAACTCATTTACTTTAAGTCGATTTACAGATGGCAGATTTCGAACTTTAGAATATCCCGAAAGTAAACCTCTTGCTGAATTTGAAGGCATTAAAAACGAAGTTTTTGTTGGCGAATATTTGCTTGTAACTGGCAATCGCTTAAGCGATGGAACTGTAACAGCCAAACTTTCCTTTTTTGATTTAAAAGCAAATGAAAATAAAAAAGTGGATGTAGTAATTAGAGAAATAGACAACAACAAAACAAACTTCGGAAAAGTGAAATTTGGGAAAATGAAACTTAAAGAATTTGAAACAAATATGGAATGGGATTTACAAAAATCATTATCGAATAAAGGCATGTTACTTGTTTTTATAAATCCAGATAAAGAGCCATCAAAGCACGTTATGCACGATTTAGCATTGGTTGCCAAAAGTATAGATGAGTGGGAAGGAACAATTTTTTATGTTTTATCTCCCGAAAATTTAAGTCCGGCTTTTACCTCCAAATTTTTTAAAGGTTTACCAAAACAAGGAAAATTTCTGATTGATAAAGATAATTTGCTTTTTAAAAATATCTCAAAAAATCAATCTAAAAGTCTTCCGCTAGTTTGTTTAATAGCTCCAGAAAGTAAAATATTATTTATGAGCGATGGTTATCGAATTGGAATTGGGGATGAGATATTAAAGATTTTGAATACTAAAAAGTAACAACTATAAGATTAAGAACCATGATTTTAGAAATTCCTGTTTTTGATATCCAGGGGGCTATCGATGCCGAAAACGCTGGTGCACATCGCATTGAATTGTGTTCTTCCATGAGCGAAGGAGGAATTACACCATCGTATGGAACTATTTTGTGGGCAAAACAACATTTAAAAATTCCAATTTTTGTTATGATTCGTCCACGAGGTGGTGATTTTGAATATTCGAATGAGGAGATTCAAATAATGAAAATGGACATTGAATTTTGTAAAAACGTTGTAGTTGATGGGGTTGTTTTCGGTATTCTGAATTCGAAAAATTCTGTTGACACCGAAAAGTGTAAACAACTTTTAGAAGTAGCTGAAGGAATGCAAACAACTTTTCACCGAGCTTTTGATAGAAGCAACTACCCATTTAAGGCATTAGAAGATATTATTAGTTGCGGGTTTGATCGCATTTTAACTTCTGGTCAAAAAGATACGGCACTACAAGGAGCCAATTTAATTGCCGAAATCATTAAAAAAGCCGACAATAAAATCATTATTATGCCTGGTTCGGGAGTAGATGAAACAAACTTAAGCGACCTTCATAAAATTTGTGGTGCAAACGAATATCACTCTTCGGCTAAAACAAAATTAATTTCTGATAACACAAAAATCAGTATGTCTTCAACTAGACAAAACTCTTCCAAATGGATTGTTAGCGAGGAGAAAATAAAAAGAATGCTTGAAATATTGACAACTTTTAATCAAATTAATTCTTGAATAAAGCACATTGCGATTATTCATTTTACAAATAATATTAAGCCTATCGTGAAATCAGAAAACATTATTCAGCAAAAATCATTTGAATTTGCAATTAACATAATCAATATTTACAAACACCTTACAAATGAGAAAAAGAAATTCATTATTTCAAAGCAACTGATACGTTCGGGAACATCAATAGGTGCAAATGCCGAAGAAACAATTGGAGCACAGTCAACTAAAGATTTTATAGCAAAAATCAGCATTTCGTATAAAGAAGCACGAGAAACAGTTTACTGGCTAAAACTCTTAAAAGCAACAAAATATTTAACAGCCGACGAAGCAGACGGTTTAATTTCAGACGCAGAAGAAATATGCCGAATAATTGGAAAAATCCAAATCTCCATGAAAGCAAAACTAAAATAAAAAAAATGAAATTTCGTAATTAAAAATTCGTAATTCGTAATTGAAAATTCGTAATTGACCCATTCGTAATTCGTAATTGACCCATTCGTAATTGATTCATTCGTAATTGACTATTGAAACATAATTCGTTCAATCAAATTCTCACCTATTTGTCTATTAATATGCTTAATCAATAAGTTGCGTCCCATATATAATTCATACTTTGCCGAAGCTGAATCCATTCGCACAAAAAGAGTTTTATGTTTTAAGCTAATATTTACGGTATGATTACAAAAATGAGGACCAACAATATCTGTCCATGCTTTAGTAATTCGCATTTCGTTATACTGCGTATTATTTTTATATTCCTGTAAAAATAATTTAAGTGCATCTTTTAATAACAGGTCTTTACTTTTTGCCATCTTCTAATTATTTACTTCTGTTAAAGTATTTTCTTCAATTCTGAAGCATTTATAAGGTAAATCCAATTGAGCAAAAAGACTTTGAATACGTTCAAGGTGAGTATCGCTTATAAAAACCTGACCCAATTTCCCGTCGCCAGCTAATTCAATCACTTTTGCAACTCGTTTTTCATCTAATTTATCAAAAATATCATCTAAAAGCAAAAGAGGTTTTATTTTTTTAACTTGGCAAGTGTATGAAAATTGAGCTAATTTGAGTGCCATTAAAAACGACTTTTGTTGACCTTGTGAGCCAAATCGTTTTACAGGATATGAATTCATCTTAAATACATAATCATCTTTATGAGTTCCAGCAGTGGAATATTGTGCAAAACGATCTTTATCAAATGCTTCACGCAGAACATCGGAGTAATTTTTGTCATTAATTTGCGATACATATTCTATATCGATAGTTTCTTTGTTATCGGTTAAAAAATCGTAGAATTCTTGTAAAACAGGTTTTAGATGTTCCAAAAAAGATTTTCTGCGTTCGTGAATTCGTTGACCAATTTCAATCATTTGAATATCCCAAATTTGAATAGCCTGCATCTCGAAACGATGTTGTTCGACCATGGTTTTCAAAAGCACATTTCGTTGTTGTAAAACACGATTATAATTAATCAAATCTTCTAAATAAAGGCGGTCGAACTGAGACACAACCCCATCAAAATATTTTCGACGATGCTCACTTCCCTGATTAATTAAATCTACATCATAGGGCGAAACCATTACCAAAGGGATTAGACCAATATGTTCGGACATGCGTCCATATTCCTTTTTATTTAGCTTAAAAACTTTTCGAACATCCTGTTTAAGTACACAACTCACTTGAACATTTTCTTGTCCGCAAACGTCATCGTAATGACCATGAATTGCGAAAAAATTGCAATTGTGTAAAATATTTAATTGATCATTGTTATTATAAAAACTTTTGCAAAACGATAAATAATGAATTGCATCCATTAAATTTGTTTTACCAACGCCATTATCGCCCACAAAAAAATTTATTTTTGGATGTAGTTGTATGTCAACTTCTGCGAAGTTTTTAAAATTATGGAGTTGTAAACGCTTAAGATTCATATCAGAGGTTTAATTTTTTGACAGCTTCCGCTATGTTTTCCATCAACCACATTGGAGTAGATGTAGCTCCACAAATTCCTAAAGATTTCACGTTTAAATTAAACCACTCTTTATTTATTCCATTTTCATTTTCAACAAAGTAAGTAAATGGATTTATTTGTTTACACACATCAAATAGATATTTTCCATTTGAACTATCTCTGCCCGAAACAAACAAAATTACATCATGCTCGCTTGCAAAGTGCTGAAGTTGTGGCGTTCGGTTTTCAACTTGTCTGCAAATTGTGTCGTAGGCTTTAAAATCGAAATTATTAGAACTATTTTGCAAGCTATACCGATGAATTATCTCTTTTTCCAATTCTTTAAATTCCTCTACACTCTTTGTAGTTTGAGCAAATAAACGTGCAGGTTTTGAAAAATTAATCTTATCGATATCTTTCAACGACTCAATAACAATTGCATTTCCATCGGTTTGACCAACTAAGCCATTTACTTCGGCGTGTCCTTTTTTACCAAAAACCAACACTTGGCCATCCACAATTTTCATGTCCAAATAACCCGATTTTACTCGTTGTTGAAGTTTAAGAACCACTGGACAAGTAGCATCGTGAATTTCAACACCATGCTTTTGAGCTAATTGGTATGTTTCGGGTGGCTCACCGTGGGCTCGAATAAGTAAATGTTGATTGCTCAAGTTTTCAATATCTGAATGTGAAACCGTTTTCATTCCTTCTCTAACCAATCGTTTTACCTCTTCGTTGTTATGCACAATTTCGCCTAAACAATAAAGGTCGTTTTGTTTATTTTTAAGAATGTTCTCAGCCATTTCGATGGCTCTAACTACACCAAAACAGAAACCAGAATGTGTATCAATAGTGATTTTCATGTTTGCTAGTTAAACAATGAATCCACAAACTCTTTGCTGTTAAAAATTTGCAGATCATCAATTTTTTCACCAACTCCGATATATTTAACTGGAATTTTAAATTGATCCGAAATTCCAATTACAACTCCGCCTTTAGCCGTTCCATCTAATTTTGTTAAAGCAAGAGCATTTACATTGGTAGCAGCAGTAAATTGTTTTGCTTGTTCAATAGCATTTTGTCCAGTTGAAGCATCTAAAACCAATAAAACCTCATCGGGAGCGTCAGGAATTACTTTCTTCATGACGTTTTTAATCTTGGTTAATTCATTCATTAAATTAACCTTGTTATGCAGTCTGCCAGCAGTATCAATAATAACAATTTCTTGTTTTTTTGAAACAGCCGAACTAAGTGTATCAAAAGCAACAGCGGCAGGGTCAGCATTCATGCCTTGTGTAACAATTGGCACCCCTACTCTATCAGCCCAAATTTTCAGTTGATCAACAGCTGCGGCTCTAAAAGTATCCGAAGCACCTAACACCACTGAATATCCTTTTTGTTTAAATTGATGAGCTAATTTACCAATAGTTGTGGTTTTGCCAACTCCATTAACTCCCACGACCATAATAACATAAGGGCGATCAAATTTTGGAATATCAAAATCCAGCAATTCGGTTGAATGACTTTCGGATAAGAGAGAACTAATTTCTTCTTTTAAAATAGAATTAAGTTCGGAAGTGCCCATGTACTTATCTTTCGAAACTCGTTCTTCTATACGTTTTATGATTCTCAAAGTTGTTTCAACTCCAACATCGGAACTTATTAAAATTTCCTCAAGATTATCTAAAACTTCTTCATCTATATGTGATTTACCAACAATTGCTCTGGAAATTCTAGAAAACACAGTCTCTTTGGTCTTTTCGAGTCCTTTATTAAGTTTTTCTTTGTTATCACCTTTTGAAAAAAACGAAAATATTCCCATGTTTATTTTTTTTTGCTAAAATAGCAATAATTATCGATATATAAAATAGAATTCCTTTTTCAATAACATGAAAAAGGAATTCAAACAGCTAAAAATAAAAAATTATTTCTTTGCTAAAAAATCTTTTATTTGTTCGGTAGCTACAAAGGTTTCTTTAAACGTATAAGCACCTGTTTTAGGTGAACGTCCCATTTGAATTACTTTTGCATAATCTTTACCGGTGGTAGTTTTCAGTGTTGCAACAACTTTCTTTGCCATGGATATTCAATTTTAATATTTTACTTAATTTCTTTATGTACAGTTACTTTTTTTAAATAGTTATTGTACTTTTTGAGCTCGATACGAGCTGGTGTGTTCTTTTTGTTTTTAGTTGTAACATATCTGGAAATTCCAGGAACGCCAGAAGTTTTTTGTTCAGTGCACTCTAAAATCACCTGAATACGAGCATCTTTACTTTTCTTTGCCATCTCTAATTACGTTTTAATCGGTTTAATTTCCTTTTAAGGACTGCAAAATTAATAATATTATTTGATATTGCAAACATAATTTGAATTTTATTTTTCAATTTTGTCTTTTTATTTTTTTCAAATATATTCAAGTATTGATTTTTGGAGCTTCAATTGTTAAAGAAATCAAAAAGAATTTATTCCCAACCAACTTAAAAACAGTTAAAATGTCTATTTTAATGGCACGATTTTTTCAATAAATTGCTCCATGCAAAAAAACTTTATTAATTTTGCATTTAACTAACGGATTAAAAACTTAAAACATTTAATGAAATGAAAAAACTAAGCTCATTCATTATGACTTTATTGTTTGCCACTGCAATTTTTGGGCAAACAGCTACTCAAACTACACCTGCACCAAATCCTAATGCTCCAGAAATTAAATTTGTAAAAACTGTACACGACTACGGTAACATTACTCAAGGTGCTGATGGTTCTTGCGAATTTGTTTTTAAAAACATCGGTAAAGAACCTTTAATTTTATCTAATGTAGCATCATCTTGCGGATGCACAATTCCTGAATGGCCAAAAGAACCAATTTTACCAGGAAAATCTTCTTCTATTAAAGTTAAATACGACACAAAACGTATTGGAACAATTAGTAAAACGATTACTGTTTTTTCAAATGGTACAACAGACAGGGTTATGCTTCAAATTAAAGGAAATGTAGAAGCAGCTCCTACCGAAACTATTCCTGAAAAACCACAAAATGTATTAAAACCTTAAACTTTATTCGATTTTTATTTGCTAATACGAATATTTTTAAGAATTTTGTCCTGACTTTATAAAAGTCAGGACATTTTTTTAGATAATAATTAAAAACATCAAGATATGCCAAAAATTTCAAACAAAGGTCAATCAATGCCTTCATCTCCAATTCGAAAACTAGTTCCATTTTCGGATAATGCTAAAAAAAGAGGTGTAAAAGTTTACCATCTTAACATAGGTCAACCCGACATTGAAACACCTAAAAATGCCATTGATGCATTAAGAAATGCCGATATTAGTATTGTTGAATACAGCCATTCAGCGGGTATTCTTTCGTATCGTAAAAAATTAGTTGAATATTACGGACGTTATGATATTAAAATAAATGAGAATGAAATTATCGTTACTAATGGTGGTTCCGAAGCAATTTTATTTGCTTTTATGAGTTGCCTTGACCCAGGCGATGAAGTTATTATTCCTGAACCTTTTTATGCCAATTATAATGGGTTTGCTATTTCAACAGGCGTGGTAATAAAACCTATTTATTCATCTATCGAAACTGGTTTTGCTCTTCCTCCTATGGCTGAGTTTGAAAAAGTTATTACTCCCAGAACAAAAGCAATTTTAGTTTGTAATCCAAATAATCCAACAGGTTATTTGTATTCAAAACAAGAATTAGAAGCATTGGCTCAAATAGTTAAAAAACATGATTTGTTTCTTATTGCAGATGAAGTATATCGCGAATTTTGTTTCGATGGACACAAACATTACTCGACTCTTTTGTTAAGTGAGGATGTGCTCGAAAATATTGTTGTTGTAGATTCAGTATCCAAACGATACAGTGCTTGTGGTGCTCGCGTTGGAGCATTTATTACCAAAAATAAAAATCTTTATTCTACGGCAATGAAATTTGCACAAGCTCGATTGAGTCCTCCAACTTTTGGACAAATTCTGGCAGAAGCTGCCGTGGATACTCCAAAGGAATATTTTGACATGGTGCTTAGCGACTATGTTGAACGTAAAAATACTGTAGTTGAAGCAATTAATAAAATGAAAGGTTGTTTTTGTCCAACTCCAGGTGGTGCATTTTATATTATTGCTCGTTTGCCAATTGATAATTCAGATAGATTTTGCCAATGGCTTCTCGAAGATTTTAATTTTGAAGGCGAAACCGTTATGTTAGCTCCTGCTACAGGTTTTTATGCTACTGAAAATAGAGGACTTGATGAAGTTAGAATTAGTTTCTGCTTAAATGTGGACGATATGCAAACTTCGATGAATATTTTAGAAGAAGCATTAAAAGTTTATCCAGGAAGAACAAACTAATATTTGCTGTTTTCAAATATATTAAAAAAAAAACTCTTCCATTGTGAAGAGTTTTTTTTTAGTCAAAATCGCTTCAATATCGTTTTTTCTATTCCAAATTATAATAGCATGTATGTTTCATTAAAATATTTCACTCAATATTTTTAAAAATAAAGCAGTGATAATATTGTTAGAAATTTTAGTCCTTTAATACATGGCTTGTTCGGATTTGCAATCCGAACAAAAAAAGCAGTCATCCAGCTTGTCGTAAACATTTTATTTTCCTTTAACATCATCCTTAGCTTTTTGAAGGAGGCGGAAACCAGACGTATTCATGCTTCGACTTCGCCGTGGCGAATCAGCATGACCGTAATGCAAGATCATCACTACCTCGGCAATGGCACGCTATGGTCAACATATCTATGGTTGCACTCTAATTACAAATCGGAGCAATCCGAGTTGATTCAGTACGATTTATGATAACATGTTATCATAAATTTAAAAATAGGTTTTATGATTTAATTTTTCTTCTTTTTAATTCCTCTTTTACCAATTCAAGTTCTCTTGAAGTTTGTCCCGAAACAGAAGTGTTTTCCTGAGCCCTACGCAATAGATATGGAATAGCAACTTTAACCGAGCCATAAGGAATATATTTTGCAGTATTATATCCATTATCGGCAACATTAAAAGTAATTTGATCACTCATTCCGTAAAGTTGTGAAACGAAAACACGTGTATCATTATTTGGAATGCTGTCTTTTTCCATAATGTCTATTGTTAACTGTACGCTTTTTTCGTTATGAGTTCCAACAAAAACGGCACAATGCTCCATGTTTTCAAACATTAATCTAATTGCCGAATCATACGCGTTATCTGTTTCATCTTTGGTGTTATAAATTGGCGAATCATAGCCATTTTGTGCTGCTAAAATTCGTTCTTTTTCCATATATGCACCACGAACTAATTTTACACCCAGATAATATTTGCGTTCTTTTGCTTGCTGAATTATCTTTTGTAAATATTCCAAACGGTCGGTGCGATACATTTGAAGAGTAGTATAAATTAAAACTTCCTCTTTATTATACTTTTCCATTGCTTGTTCGCACAATTCATCAATATAATTCTGAAAAACAAAATCTTCGGCATCAATTAAAAGACGTACTTTATTTTTATGTGCGGTTTCGCACAATTTATTAAATCGACCTTCGAAATTTAATTTTGCTTTTTGTTCTTCTTCGGATAATGTATCTATCTGGCAAATTTTTTCAAGAATATCGATGGAAATTAAAGCGGTTGGTTTAAAAGCCGAAAATGCAATATCATGATTTTTTGAAGCAATGCTTATTGCAACACTTATTTCATCTACAACAGCATTTGCACTGGCTTCGTTCGAGAGCCCTTCGGCTGCAAAATCCAAAATGGAATAAACCTTGAAGTTTTTAATAATACTTGCAGTTTTAATTGCTTCTTGCAAGTTTGTTCCACCGCAAAAATGGCTAAACATAAATGGTTTAATAAAGTAATGCACTGGGAAGTGAATTTTTAGAGCAGATAAAGTAAACTTGGTAATAACTTTAACTAAAAATGGATATTTTACCATTTTAAATAAAAAAAAAGCTTTTTTAAGTGCTTTGGTTGAACGATATGCAAATGCAATTTTGGTATTTGAGAAATCAATCATAATTGTGAATTTTGAAAAAATAACCCCCAAAGAGTGTTTTTGTTTATATAAACTTTGGATATTTCGAGTAATCGAAATAAAAACAGCAATTTTCTATGGTTTAATTTGATTTTTTTATTTGGAATTTTCTTGTAAACGCTACTTCGTGTTTGCTTTTTCCATTGCCGAGTTATAAACTAATTTAACAATATCGGTAAATGTTTTTTTGTTAAGGGTTTCGGGAGTATCGCTAGGAAGATGAAGATGCGTATAGCTATTTTTGGAAACAAAATACAAACCCGAAATTCCAATATTATGAAATGGGCTTAAATCGGCACCACCGCCATTCCAAGTTTTTTCAACCATCAATTTACTCGAATTTTCATCTATTTCTTTGACTTTTTTCCACCAGTCAGGATTCGCTTCGCCATTGCCAACTTGAATGCTATCGCCAAAAGCAATGCAATCCATATTTAACATACCAACAATTTTATCCTTAGGAATAGGAAGATTTGATGCCATAAATGTACTTCCAACTAAACCTTTTTCTTCGGCAGTAAATAAAACAAAAAGAATTGAACGTGCTGGTTTTATTGGGTTAGAAGCAACTATTCGTGCAATTTCCAGAACAGCAGCAGAGCCTGACGCATTATCGTTTGCTCCTCGATAAATCACCTCTCCTTGCATGCCAACGTGGTCGAGATGAGCTGAAATAATGATGTATTCGGATTTTAAAACAGGATTGCTTCCTTCCACAAAACCGATAATATTGTGGGAAGTTGCATTTGGATTATAATTTGCTACAACTTCGTATTCAATTTTTGATTTAGTGAATAAGCTAAAAGGCATTTTTAGATTTTCAATCAGTTTGTCCAAGCGAGTTAAAGGATATCTTGTACCTTCGAGGATGGTGTCGGCCCAAGCTACATTAACTTGAAACTGTGGAATATCCACATTTTGAATTCCTTCGCCATGCGATGTGCTGCCAATTGATTTTTGAGGATTTGCTAGGTTTGCTCTTGAAACAAAAATTACTGCTACTGCTCCTTGTTTTTTTGCTGTTTCTACTTTTCTGCGAATCGAAAATTCTCCCCAAGAAGTATCGGGCGAAGGAAATGATGGATTTGCTTTAAAAATCATTACCGCTTTCCCTTTTAAATCCATCCCTCGATAATCATTATATCCATCGTGCGTTTCGCCATAACCACAAAAAACCACATCAACTATACCCTTACCCGAACCTGTAAAACCACGGCATGAAAAATCTTTGCCAGCCTTTAAATCATATTTTATGTTAGCACCATTTATAATGGATAAATTACATAGTTTAATTTCATTTGTTTCGAGTTGGAATGTCTGAAAATAACCATTCAATTTTTTGTTATTTAATGACTTAACTCCAATTTGTTTAAAGTAATTTACACAATATTGAGTAACAAAATCATATCCTTTGGTATCTGGCAATCGTCCGGATGCTTCATCAGAGCAAAGCACTTGAACATGTTTCATCAAACTGTCGGTAGAAATTTTATTGAAATCATTTGAGTTTTGAGAAATAATTAAACTCGGAGAAAAAATAATTAGAATAAAAAAAATCAGTTTTGTCAATATTTTATTTTCTTGTTTCATAAAATCGTTTTTCAATTTTTGCTACTTCACGAATACTTGCACGTAAAAACTGCAACTTAATATCTATTTTTTCATCGTCGGTTAGTTGCCATTTTATTTGCGAATTTCTAAGTCGTTCCACCACATTCATCATAACTAAAGCAGATGAAACGCTAACGTTGTAACTTTCGGTAAAACCGTACATCGGAATTTTTACAAACTCGTCGGCTTGACTAATAGCTTCGTCAGATAAACCTTGTTTTTCGGTTCCAAATAAAAAAGCTATTGGAGAAGATAAATCTAAATTTTGCACCAACGAATCTTTTTCGGCAGGCAATGTTGCAACAACACGGTATCCTTTAATTTTAAGAGTTTGAATACAATTTAAAGCATTATTGTATGAGTTAATATTTAGCCATTTTGCAGCTCCCATCGAAATTTCGTTATTAATTTCAAATGAATTTCTATTATGAATAATATTAACATCCTGCACTCCAAAACATTCAGCCGAACGAAGCACTGCATTTGTATTGTGAGCTTGATACAAATCTTCAGCAGCAATGGTAATATATCGAGTGCGGTTTTCAATAATTGAATCTATTCTTTTTAAGCGTTCTTCGACAACAAATTCCGAAAGATAATCTATAAGTTTAAGTTTTTCCATTTTTTAAATTTCAACTTCAAAAATACTTATTTTTTTAAATGATACCAAATTGTAGTTGTAAACAAAAAAAAGGCCAACCAAACGGTAAGCCTTTTTTAATGCATTTGCAATCGATGCTTATTTCACTTGACCTGATAAATCATTACCTGGTTTGAATTTAACAACTTTCTTTGCAGGAATAGCCATTTCTTTTTTGGTTCTTGGGTTGCGACCTTTGCGAGCTGCACGTGTGTTAACTACAAATGTACCGAAACCTACTAAAGCTATACGCTCACCTTTTGAAAGAGATTCGCCTACTGATTCCATAAAAGCACCTAGAGCTGCTCTAGTTTGAACTTTTGTTAAACCTGCTTTTGCAGACATTGCATCGATTAATTCAGCTTTGTTCATGTTTAATGTTTTAAATAATTATTAATATTTGAATTGAACATCACAAATATATTACATTTTTAGCAAATGTCAATAGCAAAATCTCAATTTCTTTACAATTGTTGATAAATTAGCCATTTTGTTGATAACTTTATCCTAAACTTACTTAAATAAGGCTTGCAACGATAAAATGCGGTCTTCAGAGCTTGTTAAATTCGGTTAAATTTCTGAAACCTCTTATGAATTCATCAATAGACATACGCTTCTTGCCGAGTAGTTGCAATTCTTTAACAAAAACCCATGAATCTAAACATTTGATTTTCAATATTTTACCATTATCCGTAAAAACAGTTTCTGGAGCAAAATCATCGTCGGAAACCTCGAAATTTATTTTAAATATTTTTAAATAAATAAATTCTCCTAAATTATTCCTTAATTCAATAAAAGCGGTCGGATAGGGTGATAATCCCCTTACAAAGTTTTGGATTTTTGCTCCATCTTGGTTGAAATTTATTCTGCAAAAATCCTTGAATATTTTTGGAGCTAAATGAATTTCATTAATTTTAGAAAGATTTTGAGTAATGGGTTTAACTTGATTGGTATATATTTTATGAAGTGTTTGATTAACTAATTCGGCTCCTTTAGCCATCAATTTATCGTGCAAGGTTCCTGCATTATCATCTATATCAATTTGCACCGAAACGGAATCGATAATATCCCCAGTGTCAATATTTTCATTTATAAAAAAGGTTGTAACACCCGTAATTTTTTCGCCACTAATAATTGCATGATTAATGGGAGCTGCTCCTCGGTATTGAGGCAATAAAGAAGCATGAAGGTTAATTGCGCCTTTTGGTGGAATCGACCAAACAAGCTTAGGTAACATGCGGAATGCAATAACTAAAAACAAATCTGCATGATAGTCAGATAGTTCTTTTAAAAAGAGTTCATCTTTTAAATTAGTAGGTTGGAGGACAGGAATATTGTTTTCGAGGGCAAGAATTTTAACTGCTGATGAACTTAATTTTTGTCCTCTGCCAGCAGGTTTATCGGGCATAGTTACTACTGCAACTATTTGATGTTTTTTATCTATTATATATTGTAAAACTCCAGCTGCAAATTCGGGAGTACCCATAAATACAATTTTCATAGGAAAAGATATTAGAATGTTAGAAAGAAAAAATTAAAATTTTATAATGAATCTTCCAATGCTATCATTTTAATGCAAGCAATCGCTGCTTCCACACCTTTATTTCCATATTTGCCACCCGAACGTTCGATGGCTTGTTGCATATCGTTTGTAGTTAGTACTCCAAAAATTACGGGAGAGCTGTAATTAATAGCAACATTCATCACGCCATTAGAAACGGCGTTGCAAATAAAGTCAAAATGTCGAGTTTCGCCTTGAATAACACAACCTAGGCAAATGATGCCGTCAATTTCATCATGGGTTCGGTAAATCATTTCGGCAGCAATGGGCAGTTCAAAACTTCCGGGTACATATTTAATTATAATATCGTTTTTGGTAAGACCATATTTAATTAGTGTATCCACTGCACCATCGCGAAGGACAAATGTAACATCTGTATTCCAATCCGAAACAACGATAGCAATCTTTTTATTTACCAAAACAGGAATTTTAGAAGAATCGTGTTCCGAAAGATTCGTTTTTTTAACAGACATAAGCAATTATAAATTCAAATTTGCTTCGGCTCTACCAATATATTTATCAATATCGTTTGCCTCGAAACTTTTATGATAGTCTTTTTGGATGCGTTTATATAGCTTTAAAGCATCGTCCCATTTGTTTTGCATTTCGTAAACCAAACCAGCTCTCATTAAAAACATTGGAGTTGTAAATAAATTATCTTTATTTTCGGATGCTTTTATATATTGCTTAAGTGCTTTTTCTTGGTCGCCTTTTTCAAGATAAGCATCACCAACTGCACCAATAGCCATGCACGATAAAATTTCGTCTTTGCTTGAAAACTCTTCTAAATGTGAAATTGCATTGTCAAAATCACCCATTTTCAGATAACTGATACCTGAATAATATTGAGCCAAATTACCTGCTTTAGTGGAGCTGTATTCATCTGCAATAGCTAAAAAGCCTAAAGCATTTCCATCTCCATTTAGTGCTATACTCAACGAGTCCATTTCAAAATAATGCTGAGCTACAAACATTTGCGATTGAGCTTCGCGTTCGCGGGGTTGTTGTACATATTTAATATATCCAAAAACGCCCAAAACGATAACGATAATTCCGATAACAACACCCGCAATAACTTTATAATGTTCTTCTAGGTAACGTTCGGAACGGGATAGTGCACTTTCTACTGCAATAATTCTTTCTTCGATTTTTTCTACTTTCTTTGCCATTTGAATTCTTTTTAAGGTTGCAAAGTTAAATATTTTTATCAATTGTAATGACTCAATATTAAAAAACTTGCAAAATATTTATTTTATGTTGATTTAGAGCTGTTTTATTCCTGGAAAAATATCATAAATACATCTTATTTTGTAATAGTTTAATCGAATTATCTTCAAGATATTCATCATACGTCATATACTTGTCGATTATTCCTTTTGGAGTAAGCTCTATGATTCGATTGGCTGCAGTTTGATTAAATGTATGGTCGCGAGAGCTAAATAGTGCAACATGTTTCCAATCGCTAATTGCATTATTGAAAGCGATAATCGTTTCCATGTCCAGATGATTAGTAGGTTCGTCAATAATCAAGCAATTGGCATTTGATAGCATCATTCTGGAAAGCATACATCGCACTTTTTCGCCACCCGAAAGAACACTGATTTTTTTCAAAGATTCATCTCCCGAAAACAACATTTTCCCTAAAAATCCTCGAATAAATATCTCCGATTTTTCAATTGAATATTGTTGTAACCATTCTATTAAGGTAAGATTTTCGGAAAAGAATGGAGTGTTGTCGATTGGAAAATACGATTTGGTAATAGTGCTTCCCCATTTAATTTCGCCAAAATCAGCAATTTCAATATCTAATAATACATCAAAAAATGTTGAAACTGTTTTATGCTCTCTGGAAATAAAAGCCACTTTGTCGTCTCGATTAAGGGTAAAAGTAACATTTGAGAAGTATGGACTTCCATTGGGTGCGTTTTTTCTAAGATTTTCGACATGTAATATTTGGTCGCCACAATCGCGTTCGGCTTTAAAAATAATGCCTGGATATTTTCGGGTGCTTGGTTTTATTTCGTCCACTACTAGTTTTTCGAGCAATTTTTTACGGCTGGTGGCTTGTTTTGATTTAGAAGCATTTGCACTAAAACGTCGAACAAATTCTTGTAATTCTTTTCGTCTATCTTCGGTTTTTTTGTTTTGATCGGCTCGTTGTCGCAAAGCAAGTTGACTCGATTCGTACCAAAATGTATAGTTTCCTGTATATAATTGTATTTTTCCAAAATCAATGTCGGCAACATGTGTACAAACAGCATCTAAAAAATGCCTGTCGTGCGAAACTACGATTACTGTGTTTTGAAAATTAATTAAAAAATTTTCTAACCAAGATATTGTTTCCACATCCAAATCGTTTGTTGGCTCATCCAGCAAAAGGATGTCGGGATTGCCAAATAAAGCATTGGCAAGTAAAACCCTAACTTTTTCTTTGCCACCAATTTCGGACATAAGTTTTAGATGGTCGTTTTCTGCAATTCCCAAATTGCTCAACAAGCTTGCAGCGTCGCTTTCGGCGTTCCAGCCTTCCATTTCAGCATATTGAATTTCTAATTCGGCAGCAACTAATCCATCGGCATCGCTAAAATCTGGTTTTGCATAAACTTCTTCGCGTTTATATAAAATATCCCAAAGTTTTTTGTTGCCCCTCATAACGGTATTTAAAACAGTACTTTCGTTAAAAGCCGAATGGTCTTGTTGTAAAACACTCATTCGTTCGCCTGGGGTAATAAAAACATTTCCTGTAGGTGACTCAATTTGTCCAGAAAGTATTTTTAAAAAAGTGGACTTACCAGAACCGTTGGCACCGATAATTCCATAACAGTTGCCAGACGTAAATTTAATATCTACGTCATCGAATAAAATACGTTTTCCGTAACGGATTGAAATATTGGAGGCTGATATCATGAGTTTTGTTGTTTGAGTTTGCAAAAGTAGTTTAAAAGTGGTTAAAAAAACAACTATTCGTCAACAATCTGGGATAAACATATAAAGTAAGGTGGTTTAAAACTTCTAGCTAGGATTTATAATTCGAGTTGTCTTCTGTTGGTTTGGAGTGAATTAAAGTTTAGAGGAACGCTAAGAGTTCGCCACGGCGAAAAGTTAGCTAAAGCGAAATCACAGTGTATTTATATTTGTGATGCATCCGCCAGTGGTCGGAGAAACGTAGTGGAGCTTAGGCATCTATCTTTTTAATAGATTCTTCACTACGTATCGGAATGACAAATCGACGGGGTAAACGATAAACTTTTATCATGCATCCGAATGGTCGGAGAAACATAGTGTAGCGAAGACATCTGCTACGTTAATATATTCATCATTACACTTCGTTCCCTTAGGATTGCTCGGATTTGTAATCCGAGTTTAAATGTAAACCGAGCAGTTTTTTGTTTGATTGGATTGCAAATTTGAACTAGCATCAAAACTATTGGTTTGATTTTTGTCAATCATATTATTTGATTTACAAATCCTTATACGTATATTTGACACTTGAATCACAGCTAATAAAATAGAATTTATCCCAAAATCAAACGAGTAATAAACCAAAGTTATAAAAATGAATAAAATAATTTTAATTGTAACATTATTGTTTGCTTGCAATTTTGCAAATGCTCAAACTAAAATTCGACAAGGTAACGGGACCTATTCGTCTAACAAAGTACTTTATACAATAGATGGCACTAAAGTTAGACAAGGCGATGGCACATATTCATCCAACAAAGTGCTTTACACATTTGATGGCGTAAAATTTAGAGAAGGCGATGGCACTTATTCTTCTAACACAGTGCTTCTTACTATTGGTGGAAATAAAATCCGTCAAGGCGATGGTACTTATTCTTCTAATGAAGTTGTGTACACCATTGATGGGAATAAAATCAGACAAGGAGACGGAAAACACTCTTCCAACACCGTATTATATACCATAGATGGCAACAAAATTCGTCAAGGCGAAGGCACTTATTCTTCAAACGAAGTGCTTTTTACAATTGATGGAGGCTTTTACAAAAATTGCTTGTTTATTATATTATATCTTGTAAACTCTATAATGTGAGCAAACTTCTGTTTGTTCGAATTACAAATTCTAACTAGTTTTTGAAGCGGACTAACATTTAAAAAACTTCATGGATAAAATCTTATAAACGAGCTT
This sequence comes from Bacteroidales bacterium, assembly GCA_038210985.1. GTDB lineage: Bacteria > Bacteroidota > Bacteroidia > Bacteroidales > WCHB1-69 > JAQUGA01. Next base: position 26,208 of record JBBQWB010000008.1, on the reverse strand, counting down.
AGCAGCCAACACATCCGAGGACTTTTCGCTTGGATTAGGGCACAGTTCAACTACATCGAATCCCACAATATTTTTACGTTTTGAAAGCACATCAATAATAGATAGCAATTGCCACCAAGTTAACCCACCTGGCTCGGGTGTTCCAGTTGACGGCATAATAGATGGATCGAGTCCATCTAAATCGATTGTTAAATAAACATTTTCACTTAATTTATTTACCACATCATCTATCCATAAATTATTTTGCCACAACTGATGTGCATAAAAAATTTTATCGGGATCAATAAATTCTTTTTCTTCGGAACAAACACTTCGTATTCCAACCTGAACCACATCACACCATTCTTGAGCACGACGCATAACGCAAGCGTGATTAAACTTAGAATCATGATATTCGTTACGCAAGTCGGCATGTGCATCAATTTGCAATACCGAAAGATTTGAATACTTTTCGGCATGTGCTTTAATGCTTCCGCAACTAATTGAATGTTCGCCACCCAAAAGTCCAACAAATTTATCGTGGTTTAAATGCGATTTAACTCTATCATAAACAGCATTTACCATAGATTCGGCAGAACTATTTTCCAAAACAGGAATATCGGTATGAATTCCGAATAAATATACTTCGCTATTTGTTTCGATATCAAAATTTTCGATGCTATCCGAAGCATCAATAATGGCTTGAGGTCCTTTATCGGAACCTTTCACATAAGTACTTGTTCCATCGTAGGGAACAGGAACAATAACAATGTTAGAAGAATTGTACTTTGTAAACTCTTCTGGAAAATCACCATAATACTCTTTAGTCATTTAATTGTTTTTTTTTGCAAAAATAGGATTTTTCGCACAGATATTAATATCCTAAGATTTTAAGCATGGATTTATAGCTTTGTTCTTTTGCAAATAATTTTGGATATACCTCTCCGTCATCGGGATCTTTTTCCATAATTACAATTTTTGGACTAGGCAATAAACAATGCTGAACGCCACCATATCCGCCAATACTCTCTTGATACGCACCAGTATGAAACAAACCAATATACTGAGTATCCCCAGAAGTGATTTTTGGTAAAAAAACTGCATTTGCATGGGCTTCAGAATTGTAATAATCGTGACTATCGCAAGTTAAACCACCTAAAAAAACACGTTCATATTCCTTGTCCCAATTGTTTAAAGCAAGTAAAATAAATCGTTGGCTAATAGCCCATGTATCTGGCAGTGTAGTCATGAAAGAACTATCAATCATATCCCATAACTCCCGATCGTTTTGTTGTTTTTGTGCTAAAATAGAATATAAAACTGCTCCACTTTCACCAACGGTATATGATCCAAATTCGGTAAAAATATCTGGTTCAGTTATTCCTTCTTTATCACAAATGTTTTTAATTTGAGCAACAATTTCTTCAATCATATACTCATAATCGTAATCAAATGATAAGGAATTTTTGATAGGAAGCCCGCCGCCAATGTTTAATGAATCTAATTCGGGACAAACTTTTTTCAATTCGCAGTACACATTAACACATTTTGTTAGTTCATTCCAGTAATATGCAGTATCATGTATTCCGGTATTAATAAAGAAATGAAGCATTTTAAGTTCAAATTTAGGATTGTTTTCAATCTTCTCGTAATAGAAATTTAGCACATCATTATATCGAATACCTAATCGAGAAGTATAGAATTCAAACCGTGGTTCTTCTTCAGCAGCAATACGAATTCCTATTTTACATTTTGCTTGTAATACCGCATCAATTTCATCTAATTCAGCTTTATTATCCAAAATAGGTATAGTATTTACAAACCCATTATTAATTGCATTTATAATATTTTCGATATATTGAGGCTTTTTAAAACCATTACATATAATGTAATTTTCCTTATCCAACTTACCTTGGTCAAACATTTCTTCAATAATATTGAAATCGAAAGCCGATGAAGTTTCCAAATGAACATCATTTCTCAATACTTCTTCTATCACAAATGAAAAGTGAGAACTCTTGGTGCAATAGCAGTAATGATAATCACCTTCGTAGTCGGACTTGGCAATAGCAACGTTAAACCAACGTTTTGCACGTTGAATATTTTGACTAATTTTTGGCAAATAGTATATCTTTAAGGGGGTTCCGTATTGCTTAATTAAATCCATCAATGACAGTCCATGAAACATTAATTCATTATCACTCAATGAAAACTCTTCTTGAGGAAACTCTAATGTTTGTTCAATTAAATCAATGTATTTGTTTTTCATGGTGTATATTTTTTAAGGGAATGCAAAAGTAATTCTTTTTACTGAAAAAAATAATTTAAGTTACTTACTTTTATATATTTTACCTCATCCAAGTTGATTGGATTGTATTTTAAAAATAATTTCAACACTTATTAATACAAATATAATTTCATTTTTACACAAATCGAACTAAGCAGTTTTCACAAAATACTAATAAACAATAACATTCAAAAACAGGATAAATAATTTGGCTATTTTACGCTAACATCCTTTCATTAAAAATAAAGAGTTAATTTTGCGTTATGAATAAAATACGAATTGCATTTCACACATTGGGTTGTAAATTAAATTACAGCGAAACATCGTTTATTAGTCACACATTTGACTCTCAAAAATTTGAAGAGGTTAATTTTAGAGAACCTGCCGACATTTTCATCATAAATACTTGCACGGTTACTGCGGTAGCTGAAAAAAAATGTCGAAATGCTGCTCGAATGATCAAAAAGAACAATCCAAAATCTAAAGTAGTTTTTATGGGTTGTTATTCGGAACTAAAGTCGAATGAAATTGCTAAAATTGAAGAAGTGGACTTAATAATTGGCAGTTCCAATAAAAACAATTTACCTAGTTTAATTGAGTCAATGTTAAATGAATCGGATCAAGACAAAGTTCAAATCGACCTTGAATCCAAAAATATTTTTTTCACATCGTGGTCGCAAGGCGAACGAACTCGTTCGTTTTTAAAAATTCAAGATGGGTGCGACTATTATTGCTCCTACTGTGCAGTTCCATATGCTCGCGGCAACAGCCGAAGCGATAGCATCTTAAACGTACTTCAAAATATTCATCAAATTATCGACAAAGGAATTAAGGAAATTGTATTAACGGGGGTAAATATTGGTGATTTTGGCAGAAAAAGCGACGAATCCTTATATAAATTATTATGTGAAGTAAATCAAATAAGTACACTAAAACGCTTAAGAATATCGAGCATAGAGCCAAATTTGCTTACCGATGAAATCATCGAATTGGTGGCTACAAGCAAAAATATCATGCCCCATTTTCACATTCCACTTCAAAGTGCCCATCCTCGTATTTTGAAAGAGATGAAAAGACGTTATTCGTTGGATTTATTTACCCAAAAAGTACAAAAAATAAAAAGTCTGATGCCAGATGCTTGCATTGCAATTGATGTAATATGCGGATTTCCAGGCGAAACAGAAGAGGATTTTAAAAAAAGCTACCTTTATTTAAAAAATACAGACTTGACCTATCTCCATGTTTTCACCTATTCAATTCGTCAAAACACAGTTGCCGAATCGCTTGTAAATCATGTAAATGAAACCGAGAAAAAACGACGAAGCGTTATGTTACACGAACTTTCTGAAATAAAAAAACGTGAATTCTATGAAAAATATCAAAATGCAAAATTTGATGTTTTATTTGAATCGGATGTTTTAAATAATACAATTTCGGGATTTACTCCAAACTATATTAGAGTTAAAATTCCATATAATAAGGATGTAATAAACAAAATTGTTTCGATCAAACTAAAACAAATTGAGGAAGACGGAGTTTACTTAGGAGAGTTATAGAATTAAAATAATTAAAATCAAAAAAATGTATTTTCAACAAATTTGTTCAACGGTTAGAGATATCTGCAAGGAAGTTGGTGCATTTATACTCGAAGAGAATATTAAAATTAAAACAAACGACATTCAGCATAAAGGATTAAATGATTTTGTAACCTATGTTGACCAAACTGCTGAAAAAATGTTGGTTACTCGACTGCAAAAAATCATCATTGATGCTGGGTTTATAACCGAAGAGGAAACCGTGGAGCAAAGTCGGAGCGAATTTGTGTGGATAATTGACCCTTTGGATGGCACAACAAATTACATTCACGGATTATCCCCCTATGCAATCAGCATTGGATTAATGCAAGAAAACGACTTAATTTTGGGAGTTGTGTACGAAATAAAAAGCGATGAAATGTTTTACGCTTGGAAAGAGGGAGGTGCATGGTTAAATGGCTATCCAATTCATGTATCGAACAAAAGAACAATTACCGATTCACTCATCGCAACTGGATTTCCATATACCGATTTTTCGCAAATGAATGAATACATGAATTTGTTTGAACATTTAATGCAAAATTCTCATGGCTTACGCCGATTAGGTTCAGCTGCAATTGACTTAGTTTATGTTGCTTGTGGAAGAATGGATGCTTTTTATGAATATGGACTGAAACCTTGGGACGTTGCGGCAGGTGGATTTATTGTTAAAGAAGCTGGTGGCAAAGTGTGTGATTTTTGGGGAGGAACCGATTGGCTGTTTGGCAAAACATTGGTTGCAGGGACAAAGCCAGTTTGCGAAGAATTTGTTGACTTAACTAAAAATAATTTTAAAAAAAATTAGATTTTAAAAAATCGAAAACTAATGAAATATTGTAACGTAAATTAAAAACCATGAGAAGAATAATTTTATTAATGTTTGTTTTATTGTTTGTAATTTCAAATTCAATTTGGTCAATTGGAGATTCTACCATTACAAAAAAACAGCTAAAAGTTTTCACTTTTAAAATAGATGAAGAAATTGCACCTCCTGCTGAGCGAAAGACAAAAAAGGCACTTCAACAAGCAGTAGAATTAAACGCCGACATAATAATTCTTCATTTGAACACATTTGGGGGCATGTTAGATGTTGCAGATAAAATGAGAACTATGATTTTGGAGTCGAAAATTCCGATTTGGGTTTTTATTGATAATAATGCAGCATCTGCCGGAGCACTTATTTCGATAGCCTGCGATAGTATATATATGAAACCAGGAGCAAATATTGGAGCAGCTTCGGTGGTAAATCAAAATGGCGAAATAATGCCCGATAAATACCAGTCGTACATGCGTTCATTAATGCGTTCTACGGCACAAACAAACGGTCGCAATGCAAATATAGCCGAAGCAATGGTGGATCCACGAGTTTATATTGAAGGAGTTAATGATTCGGGAAAAGTACTTACTTTTACTACCGAAGAAGCTATACTTAATGGCTATTGCGAAGGTTCGGTAAATAGTATTGACGAAATTATGAAAGATAACGATATTAGTAATTATATAATCGTAGAACAAGAACTTTCGTGGATAGATTATTTAATTGGTTTTTTGGTAAGTCCAATTGTTAGTGGAATTTTAATAATGCTGATAATTGGAGGAATTTATTTTGAGTTTCAAACCCCTGGCATTGGTTTTCCAATAATCATTGCCATTACTGGTGCTGTTTTATATTTTGCTCCTTTATATTTAGATGGTCTTGCAGCAAATTGGGAAATTCTTTTATTTATTATTGGTATTGGACTGCTTGCTGCCGAAATATTTATTATTCCAGGTTTTGGAGTGGCAGGAGTATCTGGTATATTTTTAATCATTATGTCGCTGACACTGAGCTTGGTTCATAATGAAGGATTAGATTTTGAGTATACTGGTGTATCATCTGTATTAAAAGCTTTTTTTGTGGTTATAATCTCCATAATTAGTTCATTTTTCCTATCCATTTGGCTTGGGCAAAAACTTCTTACAACTACTCGTTTTGGAGAGCTATCGCTAATTACCACCCAAAAATCATCCGAAGGTTATACTTCGGTGGATATAAAATTAAAGGACTATGTTGGAAAAACAGGGGTTGCTTCTACCCTATTACGACCAGCTGGAAAAATTGATATTGATGAAGAACAACTTGATGCTACAGCCGAAACTGGTTTTATTGAAAAGGGTGAAAAAATTATTATTGTGAAGTTTGAAAACCAACAAATGATTGTTCGGAAAATGGAATAAAAAAACAAAGAAATTATTACACAGTGTTTCACGGGAAAAACTGTTTAAACTGTGTAGCTTTTCATGCCCTTGTTGGTTGGCCTTGGCGAATCACCAACGGGGGCAATAATCTTTGGGTTAAAAACTAAATAGCAAAGAATTTATCACACTTTTCGTCGCAACGAACATTTCGCTAAAGCGAAAGGCACAGTGTTTAACAGTAAAAAAAACAGTTTAACACGTTTCGCTAAAGTGAATACACTGTGCTTCAAAGAAAAAAACTGTGTAACTCTGTGTATACACTGTGTAACTTTTTCTCTTTTTTACAGCAAAGCTTATAGGCTTGTCATGCATCTACCAGTGGTCGGAGAAACGTAGTGGAGCATAAGCATCTATTACGTTAATAGATTCCTCACTTAATTCGGAATGACAAATGTATTTGATGATTTGATGATGTGATGATTAAAAAAGAGATTCCTCACTACGTGTTGGAATGATAAATCGACGGGGTAAACGATAGTTTTTACCACAAAGCTTATAGAATTGTCATGCTGAGCGGAACGTTGTGGAGCGTAAGCATCTATTACGTTAATAGATTCCTCACTACACTGCGTTTCGTTACCAATGACAGAATTCAGCATCATTCTCATTTATAACTGATTGTGAATTTGATTCGATGTTAATGTCCGATGGACAAATTTTTCAATTGATAGTGTTTTTTTTATTAATGTCAAAGCCCTAACGGACTATCAAATTATTGCCCGTAGGGCATTAATCTCAATAAAAACTTCTTGTTTTATGTAAAAAACTTCCACGTAGTGGATTAACAGCCTGATTCCTATGGTAAGCTACAAATTATCACGCTGTCATTCCGAACGCAGTGAGGAATCTCTGTTTGTTCGGATTGCAAATCCGAACTAGCTCTATTTTTTCTGTTGTTTTTATTGTAACAGATTTCTCGTTCCACTACGTTCCATTCGAAATGACAAATCTATAGTGTGATGAGGAATCTTTAAGCGATACAAATTCAATGAATTATAAAAAAAAATGAACTGTACTGGACTTCTAAAAATTCATTTTTCAGCGTTAGACTTCAAAATTAAAATCATCATTTACAAAAGTAAACTGCGGTTTTAATTTTTTGCCTGCCTCGAAAAATTGAATTTTTAGAACCCCTTTGTAATAATTTGGTTTTTTCAGGCGGAAGCTTGGATTTAATTCATTTCGGAGTGCTGCTTAAATCTTTTATTTTATTTTTATCAATATTTTATCAGTAATTTTAAGTGCAGTAGTAAGTGTGGAAAGGTCGGAATAAAGCTCTCCATTTGTACCAGAAGGATTTCCATGTCCAATGGCAATTAATTGATAAGATTGGTTTGTTTTTGATTTTTGAATGGTAGCTTTATAAATTACCGAAGGCTGACTTGAAGTCTTGTATTCTTTATCGTCAGGAAATTTGTTATTTGTCCAGAATTCGTTCCAATCCCACGATTGATTAATTTCCAGAAGCACATTAAAAGTTTCGGGATAAGCAACGCTAGTTTTTGCTTGAAGAATAAAATTTCCTTGCGGAGTTGGTCCTGTTGTAGCATCGGGCATGGGTGTCAAAAATGTTGGAATGTACAAGCCATCTTCTTCTTTAATTCCACGTTTAAATGCCCAATATGGCAAAGTTGCAGGACGGCGAGCTGGCCCGGGCAACCATTTGCCAGTTTTGTTATCTCCATGTTTAAACATTCCTTTTGCTATCGACTCGGCAACGTATAAAGTTTCGATGTATTTTCCGTCGGTGGTTTCGCTCCAAACTGCCATTAAAGGATGATTGTGACTTATTCCTTTAAAAAACTCCAATTGAATTTCAAATCCATTAGATGTTTGGTTGGTTAAAATTGTTTCGGGAACAGATGGTACGTTGTTTTTCCTGCTTGAACTGTTGCAAGAGGTTAAAATAATGATAGATGAGATTGCAGTTGTTAAAGCTAGTGCTGTTAAAAACTTTTCTTTTTTTATTTCTGAAAATATATTTTTCGACATTTTTAATCCTCCTTGGGTATTTAAAATTCAATGATTATTCCAATTGTTGGCAAAACCGAAGCCCCACTGTTTCCATCTAAAGGTCGAAGTTGGTATTGTTGGTTCGAAATTGGATCGCTAGGATTTGTGATAATTGGATCTCCGCTTGAATTGCGTGATAGAATATATATAGGTGCTGAATCCGAAACAAAAGCATAAACGTTCTGAACGTCCATATAGAACATCATGGAGAATTTTTTAAAATAATAGGCTTTATCAATTCTAATATCTAGCTGATGAAAAGGTTTTAAACGAGCTTGATTAAATCGGTTATTATCAGGGATTGCCCTTCCTACTGTGTTCCAAACTAAAACATTGCTAGAGTTTAATAAATCATCTGGTGTGTAAGGCGAACCTCCAATGAATTTCCATTTTAGACCAACATTCCAGTTTTTAGCAAACGATTTTGTAAGGATTACATTAAACAAATGTTTATTGTCCCATGCCGATGAGATGTAATTATCGTTTTTGTCGGTAAATTCGCTTCTAACAAATGTATAGGATAATGTGAAATCAATTTTACTGCTCAATTTGCGTTGAGCAAAAAGTTCAAATCCATAAGCTCTACCTTTTGACTTTGATTGAATTTCTTCGTCACCAACTACTCCAAAATCGGCTCCCTTACTTGCTAAAGAGATAGAATCACGAACCGAAAAAGGATAATTATTATATATTTTATAAAAACCCTCGGCACTAATCTTTGTATTTTTATCGATAAAATGCTCAATGCCAACCACTATGTGGTTAGACTGAATGTATTTTAAATGATTGTTTTTATTTACGAATTCTCCCAATGTGTCTTTGTATCCGAGCGAAGTATAAGCTGGCATTTGGAAATATCTGCCCAATGAAAAGTTTAGGGAAGTGTGCTTGCTAATCGCATAAGAAGCTGAAAAACGAGGGGATAATTGGTTTAATAAATTCGACATAGAAGCAGAATAGTTATTGGCATCGCTTCTAATTCCTGCCGAAAGGGTGAGGTTTTCGCCAAATGTTTTGCTAATTTGTGCAAATGCATTCCATTTAAAAACTTCTAAATAGGAGTTGTAATTTATTATTTTTTCAAAGTTGCCTACAAATAATTTCTGATAAGTTTCGTTTGAATATTTTGCAAATTCACCGCCTAATCCACTTGTTATTCTGAAGTTGTTGATAGTTCGTATATCTTCAAATCTAAATTTATTTTCAACTTCATAAGAGTTGTAATCTAAAATTTTTGCTTTTGTGTCGTCATTATTGGGATATTTATATTGAACGTTGTTTAAATAATTTCGACTCAATACCCAATTTTGGTATCCATTTTTCGAAAAATGTTTGTACACAATACCAAAGGTGTAATTCCATTGTTCATTAACTGGTAAATAACCTAAAAGATATTGTTGATATTCCGAAGGGTTTTTAATTCCCGTATTCAATGTAGAATTATCTAGAGCCCCAATACTTATGATGTTAATTTGATTTTTTTCATCAATTTTGTGGGTAATCTTTAATTGATAGTCATTATATATTGGCAAGAAAGGTAGTCCGATGATTCCAAATAAAAATTGAAGATAGGAGCGACGGGCAGAAAGCAAAAAGGTAGTTTTTTTATTTATTGGCCCATCCATGGTTAAACCAAAATCAGAAGCGCCAATTGTTCCTTTAAAACGTAGTTTTTCTTTATTTCCTTCAATTTGTTTCATATTTAGAACCGAACTTAAGGCATTTCCACGATTCACTGGAAAGGCGGAGGAATAAAAATCAACTTCTCGAACAAAATCAATATTTACTATACCCACCGGACCGCCCGATGCTCCTTGCGTTGCAAAGTGGTTTAAATTTGGGATTTCAATATCATCTAAATAAAATTTGTTTTCGGATGATCCGCCTCCACGAACAATTACATCATTTCGGAAAGAAGGTCCAGAAGATACGCCAGGGAGGGATTGTATTACTCTGGAAATATCTCTGTTTCCACCTGGACTGCGTTCTAGCTCCGAAATGCCAAGTGTTTTAACCGAAACTGGACTTTCTTCATATTTAATAAATGCCGAGGATACAATATCTACCGAATTAAGCTGAATACTTACTTGCTTCATCGGAATTAAAATGTTGGATGTTCGAGAATTTGTAACTAAAAATTCTTCTGTGGATTTTTTCTCGAATCCTAAAGCACTAACAGCTAGTTTAATGTATCCTGGGTTTATTCCTGAGAAAATAAAGTTTCCATCAAGGTCGGTGGTAGAACCAATGTTAGTGCCGTCTATTATTAAATTTACAAATGGAAGTGGTTCGTTGTTTTTTTCATTAAAAACTCTGCCTTTTATTGTGCCACTTTGAGAATAGGATAGAAGAGATAGTAGAGGAAGAAATACAATTAAAAGTAACCTTTTCATAAATGGTGCGTATAAATTTTGGTTTAAGTTCATAATTTGAAACCAAAATGAGTCAAAATTGTTCGATAAATAACGATTATTGAATCATAAATTAAAAAAAATGAACAATAAGCCAAACTAAATGTTTAAAAAACGAAATTAAAATTACAAACTAAAATCAAAAAAAGTATGAAAAAATTATTGTCATTATTATTTGTTTCTGCATTAATGATTAATTCAGTTAATGCACAAGAACTGGTATCTAAAAAAGGATTTAAAATTTTACCAGAAGCTGGTGATTATTCATTAGGATTTAATGCAGTTCCATTGGTTGATTTAGCTTTAAATTTTGCTAACATAATGGTTAATACTGGACAAACAGCTCAACATTTAGGATACGTTAATGGTTTTAATCAGGTAATTGTAGGTAAATATTTTATGTCAGAAACTATGGCTATTCGTGGTAAAATTGGTATTAATACCGCACGCAATTCCAATACATCTTATTTTGATGATCCAAAAGACGTTTTTGCAAATCCTCTTGATCCTGAAAAATGGGGTGAAATTAAGGATGTAAAAGTTGTATCTAACTCAACAATTGTATTAAGTGGTGGTGTAGAATATCGTCGTGGTCATAACCGTTTACAAGGTTTTTATGGTGGCGAAGCTCTTTTAGGATTCAACATGGCAAGTGCTAAAAACACTTGGGGTGTAGAAATGAATCAAGAAGCTATTACAAATGGTTATACCAACGGTGACGGTTCGACATTGAGTGGACGTATTTTATCTACTTCAGCTGGTACTGCAATTACCTTTGGCGTTCGTGGTTTTGCTGGTGTTGAATATTTCTTTGCACCTAAAATGTCTATCGCTGGTGAATTTGGTTGGGGCTTAGGTTTAAAAACTACTCCACGTGGAAAAAGTGTTGTTGAAAACTGGACATCCGCAAATGCTGTTGAAGAAAAAGAAACTAAAGGTAATGCTAAAGGTTCTGGTTTTGGTTTACAAGTGGATAATGGATTTGGACAAAACCTTTTACCATCTGCTGCTTTAACTGTGAATTTTCACTTCTAATCCCAAAATAAATTTCAATATATAGAGCAGATGCGAAAGTGTCTGCTCTATTTTTTGTTCTTTTCTTCATATTTATAGGATATAATTTATATTGTCCGATAAAACAAATAAATTTTCTATGGGCGTAAATTACTTCAATCAATTTTTGCCTCAATCCTAAAGGATGAATTGATTTTCAGCAATTTACACCCTTGAGGGTAGGGGTAATAAATTGCGGAAAATCCATATTTTTATGATACACAAAAATAAACCCTACTTTCCTTCATTTCTCCTATTAGTTTTTTATACAACATCAAACAACAGTTGGCAAAATTTATATCGGACAAAATTGAAATTGAATCAATAGTTGAAAAAAAGAATAAATTTATTTGTTTATGAACGTATGTTCATTATCTTTGCAAAATAATTTTTGATTTACACAAGATATTTATTTATGGCTAGGCCTAAAAAGTGCAGGAAAATATCAAATCCACCTATCATGAAGGGATTTATTCCACATGGAATACCTTTGTGCGATTTGGAGACGATACAACTTACTTTTGAAGGTTTTGAAACCATAAAATTGCTTAACTACGAATTTTTATCTCAGGAACAAGCAGCAATACAAATGAATGTGTCTCGTCCAACTTTGTCTCGAATTTATAATAAAGCAATAAGTGTAATCGCAAAAGCATTTATAGAGTGTAAGGCAATTGAAATTGAAGGAGGGGAGTATCAATTTGAGCAAGAATGGTATCGTTGTAAAAAGTGTCATAAATTAATACAAGGAATAGATAACCATACAAAATGTGTAAATTGCAACATGTTTAGTAAGGATGAATTAATAAATCTCAATTTAAAATAAAATAATAGAATCACATCATGGACACAAAAAATTCAGGGTTTAACACAAAACTCATTCACGCAGGAGAAGTAGATGATCAATTTAATTCTGCAACTGTTCCAATTTATCAAACATCTACATTTTCGTTTAAAAACGCAGAAGAAGGTGCAAAATGTTTTGCTGGAGAGAGCAATGGATATATTTACACACGTATTAACAATCCAACCATAGATGCACTTGAACGACAAATTGCTGCCTTAGAAAATGGAATTGGTGGAATTGCAGTTAGTTCAGGAATGGCAGCTGTAAATGTAATTTATCAAACTTTATTGGCTTCTGGCGATCACATGATTAGTACCGATGCAGTGTACGGTCCTTCGCGAGCAATAATGGAAAATCATTATCCAAAATATGGTGTTGAAAGCACATACATCAACACTACAAATATTGAAAATATTGAAAAAGCATTTCGTCCAAATACAAAAGTATTATACATCGAGTCGCCTGCAAATCCTACCATGGATATTACCGACATTGAAGCATGTGCAAAATTAGCTCATAAACATGGTGCTTTATTGGTTGTAGATAATACTTTTAGTAGCCCATATTTGCTTAAACCATTGGATTTGGGTGCAGATATTGTATTTCACTCGATGACGAAATTTATTAATGGTCATGCGGATATAGTTGCTGGTATTGTGATTGCCAAAGAAAAAGATTTATACAAAAAGCTTAGAGGAATGATGGTAAGTTTAGGATGCAATATGGATCCTCATCAGGCATACATGGTTCTTCGCGGAGTAAAAACTTTAGGCATTCGTATCGACAGAGCTGTGGAAAATTCTCAAAAAATTGCAGAATTTTTAGAAAATCACCCCAAAGTAGCATGGATTAAATACCCAGGATTAAAATCTCACCCACAATATGAATTAGCAAAACGTCAATTAAAAGCACCAGGTAGCATGATTAGTTTTGGTTTAAAAGGTGGTTTTGAAGCAGCAAAAGTATTAATGAATAATGTTCATTTAGCACTTTTAGCAGTGTCTTTAGGTGGAGTTGAAACCTTGATTCAACATCCAGCTTCGATGACACATTCGAAAGTTACCAAAGAAGGTAAATTAAAAGCAGGTATTACCGACGATTTAATCCGATTTGCAGTTGGAATTGAAGACGTGGAAGATATTCTTGCTGATTTAAAACACGGATTAGAAAAAGTTTAAATCTAATAATATATGATAAAAATAGCGGTTCCTGTTACGGAAAATGGTCAACTTGATGGTCATTTTGGTCATTGTGCGTTTTACGAAATTTACACAATTTCCGATAAAAATGAAATTGAAAATGTAAAAACTCTTAAAGCAGAGCAAGGTTGTGGATGTAAATCAAATATAGCTAGTGTTTTAGCCGAAAACGGCGTTACGGTTATGTTAGCAAGTGGAATTGGAGAAGGTGCAATAAATGTTTTAAACAGTTGGAACATTCAAGTTGTTAGAGGTTGCTCGGGCAAACCTAGTGAGGTAGTAATAAGTTATGTAAAAGGAAATATCTCCGATAGTGGCGAAAGTTGCTCGCAACATGGTCAACACCATGGCGATGGGGATGATCATGTATGTTCGCATTAGCTCGCAAATAAGAAATAGTAAATAGCTATTCGTTTAAAATGTGGATGAAGATTTTTCTTCATCCACATTTTTTTTATCATCATCCAAAGTTGCTAATTTCAACTAAAGAATATCTTTTTAAAATTATTATATGTTTGTCTTTAAGTTCAATAATTCCTTCACTTTCAAATATTTTAAGTAGCTTAACCGTACTTTCGGTGGACATTCCTGCAAAATCGGCAATATCTCGTCGGGTTAAAAGTGGAAAAATATCTTCTTGTGAAAAGAAATCGGAACTTAAATAAAGCAAGGTTTCGGCTAAACGACCATTCATTTGCTTAAACATAACTTTTTTAAAAACATCATACAGAGGCGAATTTTGCTGATAATATCGTTTGGTAATATTAAAAGTAAACATCCCATTTTGCTGCGCAACTTCAATAACTGTTTTAGTGTCGATTAAAATGGCTTGACATTCGGTTAATGCTACGGAAGAGTAACTGTATATATTTTGATCGAATACAGCTGAAAGTCCTACAAATTCGCCTGGATGAATTACTTTTAAATTAAAGGTTTTTCCATCTAAACCTTCGATGTATTGTTTAGCCAATCCTTTAAGTATAAATAAAATGTAACTCGAAAACGTCCCTTGCTTGGTTAAATTATCTCCTTTTCTGAAAATTACTTGGGTTTTGGAAGCTTTTATTAACTCCATTTCATCTAACGAAAGTACTTGAAAACAAGGTGCTTGAATGTCGCATAGGAAGTCGTTGTCGTGTTCGTTTATTGCTTTCATGGAGATTGTTTTTGCAAAGTTAGTATTAATAGTGAAAACTAAACTTAGTGCTTGTGAGAAAACGTCAAATACTCTATTAAATGCCGAAACGGTATTACTGAATTATTTTAGATAAGATCTTTGGCTGGCTAGAATGTTCGAGAACGAGGCATTTTTGAAAATTTTCTTGGGAGTTAACTGGTGTTAATGACGAAGTAAATTTTCAAAAATAACGCTGTTATCGGACTTTATAGACGGACACTACTTAGATTTACCTTAACTTTTTAGTTGAGCTAAATCAACGTTAAAGCTGTGATGCAAGAGGTGCCTTTTTGCGTTTAGGATTGAAACCTGTTGTAACTTTGCAGAAAAAAGATTATGAAACATAAAGTGGAAACAAATTGGATTGGTAATATGGCTTTTGAAGCCACTATTAGTGGACATAAAATAATAATGGATGCTGCTCCCGAAGTTGGAGGCGAAGATAAAGGGGTTCGTCCTAAAGAATTACTGTTGGCATCTTTAGCCGGTTGCACCGGAATGGATGTGGTTTCGATATTAAAAAAGATGAGATTAAATGTTGATTATTTTAATGTAATAGTGGAAGGAGATTTAACCGAAGAGCATCCGAAAGTTTATTCGAAAATGCATCTAGTTTATCAATTTAAAGGAGATAATATCAATTTGGAAACGCTTAAAAAAGCGATAGATTTATCTCAAGACAAATATTGTGGCGTTTCAGCCATGTTCCGAAAAGCAATGGACTTAACATACGAAATACAAATATTAAATTAATACTTAAAAACAAAAATCATGTTATACACAAATTTAAAACACATCGAATCTGCGGATGAGCATTCGAAAATACTTAGTGAAAACGAAAATGTAATGGTTATATGTGGGCGAATGGGACCAATGTGTATCCCTGTTTATGGAATTGCCGAAGAATTGGAAAAAAAACATCCTCATGTACAATTCTACGATATGGAATTTGATAATCCACAATCGCATGTCATTCGCAATCTTCCCGAAGTGAGAAATTTTATGGGAATCCCTTTTACTATTTATTATAAAAACGGTAAAGTAGTAAAAGCCACAAGTAGTATTCAAACCAAGCAGCAAATAACGTCGATATTAGACGAATATATGCCATCAAATTAATGAAAAATGACAGATTTTAAAACAGATTACGATACAATTATAATTGGAGGAGGTCCCGCTGGGCTAACAGCGGGAATTTACCTCTCTCGTTCTAGAGTAAAAACTATGATTTTAAACGAAGGAACAGTTGGTGGGCAAATGATTTTAACGCATGAAATTGCAAATTATTCGGGCGTGGAAAGCTTAAGTGGATATCAATTGGCAAATATTATGAAAAAGCAAGCTTTGTCATTTGGTTGCGAAATCCAATCTAATATCAACATTCAGAATATAAATTTTGAAGGGGATGAAAAATGTGTTATGCTTGCAGATGGTGAAAAATTTACTACAAAAAGTATGATTATTGCCACTGGTGGTCACTCCAGAACATTGGGAGTGCAAGGGGAAGATGTTTTTAAAGGGCGTGGAATTTCATATTGTGCAACGTGCGATGGCGACTTTTTTACCGATAAAGAAATTGTTGTTGTGGGTGGCGGAAATTCAGCAATTGAAGAGGCTGTTTCCTTGACAAAATATGCCTCAAAAGTAACTATTGTTCACCAGTTTGACCATTTTCAAGCGTTTGATTATGCTATTTTGGAAGCTAAAAATAATCCCAAAATAAATTTTATGATGGAATCGGCAATTACTGCATTTAATGGCAGTGAAAATTTGGAAAGTGTTACCATGAAAGATTTAAAAACGAATGAAATTCATGATTTTAAAACCGATGGTGTATTTGTTTTTATTGGCTATGTTCCAAATACAGATTTTTTGAAAGACAAAATTGAATTGAATAAATGGGGTGAGGTTATTGTTAATCAGGACATGTTAACCAATGTGTCGGGTGTTTTTGCAGCTGGCGATGCCATTGCTAAACGCTTTCGTCAGGTTACCACCGCAGTGGGTGATGGTACAATTGCTGCCATGGCGGTGTCAAATTATGTACACGATATAAATTCAATACAAATTAAATAACATGCAATCAACATTTATTGTTATAGGAATTATTTTGGCATTTATTACTATTTTGTATTTTATTGCAAGTCGAAAACTTAAAAAAATAGGATCGGTTGAAGATAGTGATAAGATATTGACATTGAATGACAAAAACTTTTCAAATCAAATTAAAGACAAAATTGTTTTGGTCGATTTTTGGGCTACTTGGTGTGCTCCCTGCCGAATGATGGCTCCCGTTTTAAACGATGTTGCAGGGGAGCTCACAAATGCGTACGTTGGAAAATTAGACGTTGAACAAAATCAAATTACTGCTTCAAAATATAAAGTACGGAGTATTCCAACTATGATAATTTTTAAAAATGGAAAAGAAGTGGATCGTATTGTTGGAGTTAAAAGCAAAGAGTTTTTAATTAAGAAAATTCAACAGGTAAAATAAAAAATATTTACCAGATAAAATCTATTATTTCACCGAAAACACATCAAACCCATTTTCTTTAATCCCGTTCATTGCCCGTTGGTTTTGCATCACACTTCCTCCCCAATAGTTAAAATCCCAAACATAAGGTGTTTTAAACCAAGAATCAATATCCATTTGTAATTTTAATGTGGAAGTGTTATTTGTAGTAATTTTCAAATTTGGTGTTGGGAGAATAACGGTAAAATAATTTTGAACGTAAGTAGTTATGGTATTGGCGTTATGGGTAATCGTGTCGGTGTATATTTGTCCAATCCCTAAGTGAAAATTATAAGGTATTGCCTCTTGATTGGTGTTTATCCATTTTCCATTTATCATCATGTAATGATATCCTCCTCCCAAAATATCGGGCCAAAACATGTTTGATTCGGGTGGATTAACAAACAAAAAAGAACGATTTCGTTGTTCCGAAAGTCCAAAAATAAACGAAATAGAATCAATGTTGCTAGGAGGAATGGTGTCGTAAACTGACCAAACTAAAGTTTCTGGCATATCTATATCCACATAATGAATGGCTGTCCAATCGTCAATCAATAATGGAGATGCGTTGTGTAAATATAATTTCACATCGGATATAAAATACATTAGCTCGTTAATTTCATATGGATTGCCAGCTTCGTTTGTGTATCTAAAGGAATTTAATACGAGCGAATCGTTTCCAACAACATGACTAAATTCAATTTTTAGTTTTCCTGAAGTGGATGGATTTTGAATTTCTTCGGGCTCTTTTTTGCAAGCTGAGAAAGCCAAAAAAATAGCAAATACAATGTGAATGGTTTTAATATTTTGTTTCATATTTAATTTGG
This sequence comes from Bacteroidales bacterium, assembly GCA_038210985.1. Classification (GTDB taxonomy): domain Bacteria; phylum Bacteroidota; class Bacteroidia; order Bacteroidales; family WCHB1-69; genus JAQUGA01. The sequence goes on along the minus strand of JBBQWB010000008.1, from coordinate 8,091 downwards.
ATTAGGCTAAAATTCGAACTTTAAATTTACAAAAAATACTCTACCTGGTTCATATAGCTTTATTTTTTCAATTGGGTTGCTCGAAATAACTTTGCGATTTAAATGATTGAAATAGGCTTGGTTAAATAAATTATTGACTCCTAAATTTAAGGTAGCCCTTTTTTTATACGAATAACTTATGCTGGCATTTACAAGTAAATAATCGGGAGTAGATAATTCATTATTTGCAATCGAAACAGAGTGTTGAGGCATTGTGTAATCAAAACTTAATCGAGGCGTTAAATTTAATGAAGTGATTTTATAAATTGCCCAAACCGATGAAGTCATTGCAGGAATTTCGGGTAGCGGATCGTTTTCGATTATGGTGAATGAAACTATTTGATTGTTGATCATATTGTATTTTGTTGCTTTGAGCAAAATAGCATAGGTGTATCCCGATGAAAGTCCTAATTCTAAATTGTTTTTTGGAGAACTGTTGGCAACAAATTCGCCTCCATAAAATCGAGCGGTTCCTAAATTTGAAAATTGCTTTACACCCAATGAGCCTTGGGTTGCCAGTGTAATTATGCTACTTGGTAAAAGAATTCCGCCAATATAATTTTCAACTTGGGATGCAAAAAGATTTATACCAATTATCCCAAATCGCCCTTGAATTCGAGTATTTATTGAAATTTGGTGATTTACTTCTGGCATTAAATTAGGATTTCCCAAATAATCGTAATTGTCGAATCCTACAAGCATTCGCTTGATGTACAGCTCATTCATGCTCGGACTTCGTTGCGAAGTAGTGAAATCCAAAGAAAGTTGTACCGCATTTGAAGGATTTACATCGTAACGCAAACCATAGCTTAACAAATGATTATTTCGTGTTTTATTCGAGAAATATTCCACTTCATTTTTCGCCAAATTAAAGGTATCCGCCGAAAAATGTTGATGCTCATCAAAGCGTAAAGTGGCTGTTATAAGTGAGTGGATTGATTGAATAGGATAAGTTAGTTGTGCATAAATTCCTGCATTACGAATAACTGCATCTTTCCACAGATTATCATACATAGTTGAGGTTGTTGGTAAACCACCCATGGTCATAATCATTTGCCGAGTTCTGGTTCCATCTTTATTAATTTGATGAAAATCGCCACCTATTAAACCGTAAAATTTATTAAAGGAAACATTCTTTTTTATGTTAAACCCAGTAGTTATTGCAGCTACAGCCGATTCGCCTCTCATAATTCCCGTGCTTGGAGGAACAATTCGGTTTGCTTGTGGACGATTAAAATTATCCATCAAATGATTTACTCGAACTTGATATGCGTTTACACGAAAGTTTTCTTTATTGTCGGTATTGTAAAAAACATAAGACAAATTGAAGTTGTCGGTAAAATCACAATTTTCATCCATTGGAAGTGCCGGAAATCGAACATCTCGGGATTCATTTCGGGAATAGCCAATCAAAATATGTTGGTTTGGTTTAAGTGCAATTCCAAATTTTGTGGATAAGTAATCTTTTTGAAACGACGAAACAATTACCGAATCTCTTCCATCGGTATAATTTCCATAATTTTTATAACCAGCTGCTAAAGTGAAAAATATCTTTTTGTTTCCACCTTTTATAAAAATGCTATTTGAAATACCATTAAAATTACTTTCATAACCCGATTTTAATTTAAAATTTATTTTCCATTTTTGAAAAGGTTGAGGTTCGATAATATTCATAACAAGCACACCGCCAATTGCTTGACCGTACAAAAGCATATTGCTGCCAGTTTCCCATCTTAGTAGTTTAATTTCATCTGCATCAAAATGTGAAGTGGTTGGATCCATTCTGTTTGGACAACCTCCTTCAATTTGAATACCACTATTGGTGGTAATAAGCAATTGATTGTTTCTAAATCCGCGATAAACTGGGTCTATTGAGGAGCCACCACGACGAATTCCGGAAGTATTTGGCATACTTTTGAGCATGGTTCCAATATCGCTTTGAATATTTGGAAAATATTGAGGACGAAGTCCGTTGATTGTTTGAAGATTGAATATTCTATCGCCAACCACATCTATTTCGGGAAGGTATAAAGTGGTGTCTTGTGCTTTTGTAAAAAATATGTTTGCAAAGATTAAAAATAAAATAATAAAATAAATTCTTTTCATTTTATGTTTTTTTGCAAAGATAATTAAATGTATCGCTTTATCCAATTTTAAAACCTAAAAATGAACAACTTATCATGGTTATGACTAAAAAGAGTCGCAATTAGCGACTCTTTTTAGTCATAACCATCAATCAACCTTATTCAGAAACAACTTTTAGCGTTTTAGTATATGTATCTGAAATAATTCGTATAAAATAAATACCCGCTTTTAAACCAGAATTTGAGTAATTTAGATGAAGCTCAGAGTTTGCAATTCCATTATAGATAGTTGCAATTTTTTCCCCATTTAATGCGTAAATGGTAGTATTAATATTAGAATTTTCGATGTTATTTATTTTAATATTAATTGATTTTTTACAAGGATTAGGATAAACAGAAACATTTGCATCTGTATTTTCCTCGGTAATTGCGTTTGGTGTGTACCAAATCGAACGATTTATCGCTGGAGATACTGCAAGAGGTTTAAAATCAGGTGTTGTAAACGTAAATGGAGAAGAAATATTTAGTAAATCATTGGTAGCAAGCGTGTCATTGTGGCGGGTGGAAGCAAAGAAATAATCGCGAATTGCAGCAAGTCGTTGTAAGGAATCTTCAGCAGTTGTTCCAGTAGTGCCAATAGCGAAGAATTTTCCTGGTTTTGAACCAACGATTATGGAGTATTCAACTTTTAAATTATCGCTTTGAGCATTTGCTTCGGATAATGCACCATCGATACATAATCCAGTAGGGTAGCCCATGAAAAATGAGTTATAAACACTTAACGAAGAATTACGACGGATGTGCATTGCCCGTTTGAAGTTGGGATTTACTTGATCGCTTAATGATGCAAGAGGTCCGAATACGCTAATATTGCTGAATGTTGCGGAGGTGATAGGAGTGGTATTTGAGCCATTTGCATCATTGTCTGATTCAAAAGCATTAGAGCCAGATACGTCTGCTAAATCTGGGTCGCGAACAACAACGCCAAATTGAACATTTCCCGAGAAACCGTTATCCGTATCAAAATCATCATCTAAACTGCGGAAAGAGATTAGATATTTTGCATTCACAGTGCCACCAAACCATTCATACGAATCATCGTTTCCAAACGAAACCTGAATATGTTCAATGGTTGTTCCATTACCAACGCTTCCCATAGTTAATGAGTTAATCTCTTTGTTTGGTTGAAAAGCGAAGCCAGCAAATTCTATACGTACATATTTTAAAATTCCACTATCGTCGTTAGGATTTGTTCCACCATGCACAGTGCGGACTCCTCCTTCTATTACTCCTGTTCCTCCAGGTAAATTATTTGGAGCTTTCCCACATATAATAATTCCACCCCAGTCGCCAGCTTGACGTGAACCAACGGGATTATTTGAGGTGAAAATAATTGGATTTGTAGAAGTCCCTTCCGCAATAATTTTTGCACCTGGTTCGATAATTAAGGATGCGGTACCATCTCCACCACGAATAATAGTCCCTGCTGGAATGGTTAATGTTGCACCCGATGTTACGTAAACAATCCCCATCAACTTATAAACGGTGGAGGAATTCCAAGTTGTATTCTGATAGATAGAATCTAGAATAGTAACTGTTGATGCGGGATAAACGGCATTGTCTGGGTCAAAGTTTGTCCAACCTGCAGTCCAATCATTCGATTCGTCAAAAGCTCCAATAAATGGAACATGATTAAAAAACGAGTTTGTAATTTGGGCACTCAATGTGCATCCAAATAAACTAATTGCAAAATAAAGTAAAAATTGTTTTTTCATAAAATTGTTTTTTTAAAATTTAGCTGTTTAATACACAGCAAAACTATACTCTTCAATTAACAATGAAGTTAATTGAAGATTAGGTTTATGTTAGGTTTTAAATCAAAAAACTGCGAAACTTAGTATTTGATGTTAAGTCAATATTTGTTTTTTATAAAGTAGAGGTATTTGCTTGTAGAGTTTTAAGTCATGCTGATTCGCCACGGCGAAGTCGAAGAATGAATGCGTATGTATTTTTACTTTAAGTTCGGATTGCAAATCCGAAAAAACTCTTTAAAAAGGGGCTAAAAATTATTTTTCAAAATTTGATTTTTTCACTTTTCGGCATCAATAATTGATTTATATAACATGCCTTGAATTTCGCTTCGAACGCTAAGTTTCGTTATTGCTTTGTTTTCGGCATCGGGATGAACTCTATTGGAAAGAAAAACATACACTAAATCGTATTCTGGGTCAACCCAAAAAAACGTGCCTGTAAAGCCACTGTGTCCGAAACTCTGAAGAGATGCGTAATTTGAGCAAGGACTTTCCAAATTCTTATCTGCAACAGGCTTGTCAAATCCTAAGCCTCTTCGATGATTTATTGCCTTAATTGGAGTTTTTGAAGTAAATGTTCGAATGGTGGATGCTTTTAAATAATGTTTTCCGTTAAAAAGTCCTTCATTTAAAAACATTTGCGAAATCATTGCAACATCATAAGCATTAGAAAACAAACCAGCGTGTCCCGAAACTCCTCCAAAAAGTGCCGTTGCAGGGTCGTGAACAAATCCTTGTACTTTTGTTCTGCGGAATTCATTATCAACTTCGGTGGGTGGAATTCTGGTTTTCGGAAAACGTGTTAAAGGATTATATCCCATAGTATTTAAACCCATAGGTTCGTAAAAATTTTCATTTAAAAAATCTTCCATTTTCAATTTTGAAATCGACTCAACTACTTCTCGCAGCAAAATAAAACCTAAATCGCTATACATATATTTGTTTTTTTCGCCTAAAGGTGAGTCAATTATCGACTGCATAATCAGGTTTTTGACTTCTGGTTTTGTAAACATCGAATCGCAAACTTGTATGCAAAAAACGCTGTCGGCTTTGGTTTTAAAAAACTCTTTGTAAACATCGGGTTTTATATAATCTTTATAAAATGGAATCCAAGCTTTTAATCCCGAAACATGATTCATGGCTTCTTGAATTGTAATACTCTCTTTATTTGTGCCTTTTAAATAGGGTAAATAAGTCGAAATCTTTTCGTGTAAATCAATTTTATCATCGTCGTATAATTTCATAATAGCCAGAGTAGTAGCCATTATTTTTGTAAGCGAAGCCAAATCGTAAATATCGGTATTTTGAACTGCTATTTTCTTGGTGTAATCATGGTATCCGTATGACTTAAATAGAACCAAATCGCCTTTGTAAATGGCAGCAATTTGACATCCTGGAAAAACACGTTTGCTTATGCAAACATTTACAAATGAGTCGATTCGATTGAAGTATTTTAATGGCAACTGATGATTTAATGGGGAGCTGAATGAAACGGAAGTTTTTTCTTTAATTTCAACACCTTGTCCATATTTTAATTTTGAAGAAATGGTAACCGGAAGTTGTCCGTTAACTGGTATTGCTCCAGTAATAACATTTGCGGTGGCAATTTGCACTTCATCTAAAGGGTTAAATGCCAGCAAAAGCGTATTTAGAGAATCTGCTTTTTTCAAAAATGCAATGCTATAAGGATTTCCAAAAACACTTACGATAATTTTCGATTTTTTTGATATGGAGTCGATTAATTGATTTTCTTCGTTTGTAATTCCATAATTTTTATTTGGAGACTGCGATAATCCATGAATTCCAATTATTACCAAATCGAAATTTTTTAGAGTATCGATCATAATTTTCATCTCCTTTGCACTTGGTTGTGATTTAATTTGAAAATGCGAAATTCGGTTTGAATAGGATAGCTGATTTTGGAATTCGGTTTTTGTAGTGGAGCCGATGGATAAAGATGCGATGGATTTATAAACTCCGTTTTTAATTGGAATTAAATTTTCGTCGTTTTTTAAAAGAGTTATGCTTGCTTCGCAAATTTGTTTTAGTAAAAACAATGTAGAATCGTTTGTTAAATCGCGATAAATGTTTTCGGTTTTAATAGGTGTAAAGTTATTCATTCCCCATTTTTCCTTTGCTTTTAGCACTTTCAAACATTTTTGATTGATTATTTCAATTGGTATAATATTGCTGTCCACAGCTGTTTTAACTGCTGCCACCGCAATTGCAGGATCGGGAGGTAATAACATAATGTCGCAACCTGCATTAATGGCTTTTACTTCAATTTCACCAGGTTTAAAATAAGATGTTACTCCTTTCATTTCCAAACCATCGGTAAATATTAGTCCTTTAAAGCCTAATTCATCTACTAAAATTTGTTGAACGAAAATTTTAGATAAACATGAAGATAAGTTTTTCGAGCTATCAATGGATGGAACCATTAAATGTCCAACCATTATGGAAGATATGCCTTTTTTTATCAAAAACTTAAAAGGGAAAAATTCGATGGTTTCGATTCGCTTCCGCGATTGTTTTATTAGCGGCAGTGAGTAGTGCGAATCGGAGTCGGTGTCGCCATGACCAGGAAAGTGTTTAGCCGATGACATTAATCCATTTTCCTCCATTCCACGCATGTATTCGTAAGCTTTTTGTGCAACCATTGCTGGGTTTTCGCCAAACGAACGACTGTTAATTACAGGATTTTTCGAGTTTATGTTTACGTCTGCTACTGGAGCAAAATTTACACCTATTCCCATTCGTAAAAATTGACGAGCAAATTCTTTTCCCATTTGATAAATTAAATCGTTGTTCTGAATAGCTCCCAAAGCCAATTGACGTGGAAACATCAAGGTGCTGTCTAAGCGCATCGATAATCCCCATTCGCCATCAATAGTAACCATTAGTGGAATTTTTGATACAGATTGTACTGCATTTGTCATAAGTATTTGTCGATACGGAGTGCTTTTAAAAAAGCAAACTCCACCAAATTGATATTTTTCAATGTATTTTGTGATGGTGTCGTTGTAAACTAAATCTTTATCAGAATGAAGACGGATAACCATTAATTGAGCGATTTTTTGTTCTAATGTCATGGTGCTTAATACCGAATCTGCCCAAGATGACTCTTTTATATTTTCAGTAGGAGCGTTTTTTGGATTATATGGCTCGAAAACAGAAAAAATAGATGCTAAAAAGAGTAAAGGAACAATGGAGAAATTTTTTATGGATTTCATTAGAATTGATTCGGTTTGTATAAGTTTTTCAAAAATAGACTTAATTTCGTTCAAGTAGTTGTACTTTTGAAACCAAAATATAAACAAAGCATCGTTAAAAACAATTTTTATAAAATGAAAGCCTATTTTGCTTTACCAGCATTAAACGAAGCACAATACATTCGGGAAACACTCGATTGTATTTTATCGCAAAACACAAATTGCAAAATCGAAGTTTATATTTGCATAAATCAGCCAGACGATTGGTGGGAAAATCCCGAAAAATTAAATATTTGTATTAATAATCAAAAAACCATTGAAATTGTAAAAGCATCTTCCAGTAATTTTCATATCATAGATAAAAGCTCGAAAGGTAATGGTTGGATTGGAAAAGAATTAGGGGTTGGTCATGCTCGCTTTACATTAATGAACGAAATTAACCGAGTTGCAGATGCCGAGGATATAATTATTAGCATCGATGCGGATACTAAATTTGATTCGAATTATGTGGAAACTTTGGTCGAAAATTTCAAAAATAATCCCACAGCATTGGCTCTTTCAACTCCATATTATCACCCATTATCCAATGATGAGGATGCAAACAAAGCAATTTTGAGATATGAAATTTACATGCGAAATTATGCCATAAATATGCTCCGTATTAATTCGCCATTTGCTTTTACAGCTCTTGGTTCGGCTATTGCATGCAAAGTTTCGGCATATCGAAAAATTTGCGGAATAACTCCCATGAAAAGTGGTGAAGATTTTTATTTTCTGCAACAGCTTCGAAAAGCAGGTTCTTTGTTAATTTGGAACGAAACGCATGTTTTTCCTGCCACACGTTTTTCCGACCGAGTTTTTTTTGGAACTGGTCCAGCTATGATAAAAGGCAATCAGGGTAATTGGGACAGTTATCCAATTTATTGTCCATGTTTGTTTGATGAA
>JBBQWB010000007.1:0-55227 GCA_038210985.1 Bacteroidales bacterium | reverse complement strand
CCAGAATATAACTTTTCACTTTCTGCTTTTTCTTTTTTTTTAATCAGCTCATCATCACATCAGCTAATCAGCTAATCTTCGGTTTCGAAAGGCTCAACCACCAGAATAAAACTTTTCACTTTCTGCTTTTTCTTTTTTTTTAATCAGCTCATCATCACATCAGCTCATCATCACATCATCACATCATCACATCAGCTAATCAGCTCATCAACTAATCTTTGGTTTCGACAGGCTCAACCAACAGAATAGAACTTTTCACTTTCACCTTTCCCTTTTTCCTGCGTTGAGGAATCTCATTATTCAAAATTGATTATTGCCAACAAAAAAAATGGATTTCAGCCAAAACATTTAAAAATATATTACTTTTGAAAAAAAAATGAATATCCTTTTTAATTTGAAGAAATACAATTATCAAATTTGCTTATTGGGCATAATAATTAGCTCTTTTGTGTTATATTTTAACACCTTAAATGGCTCTCTATTAAACTGGGACGACACCACCTATCTATTGGACAACAAACTCATGAATCAAGCCCTCAGCTTTGATAGTTTTCAGAATATTTATCAAGCCGAACATCACATTTCATTGGTTTTATCCTCCTTTTTAATTCAAATTCGATTATTTGGCAACGATGTATTTGGCATGCATTTATTTAACTTATTATTCCATTTAGCAAACATCGTTTTAGTCTATTTTGTATCACTTAAGCTACTGAAAAATAAGTTGTATGCGTTGTTTATCGCTTTACTATTTTCAATTCACCCAATGCGAAGCGAAACAGTGGGCTGGATAATGCAACGCAAAGACATTTTATTCACTTTCTTTTTCCTGCTCAGCTCCATTAGTTTTTTGGAGTTTTTGAAACATAAAAAAATAGGATATTTTATTTTAGTAATTGCTTTCGGTCTCGTATCTTCTTTATGTAAAATACAAGCTATTGCACTTCCTTTTGTTTTAATATTATTGGAATTATATCAAAACAAAAAAATCACAACACTCTCCTTAGCTTTTTTTGTCCCCTTAATCTTACTTCAAAATAATATTTTATTTTCCTTTTGGGATATAATAATGTTCGCTTTAATTCCATCTTTCATCTCCGTTTACTGGTCAAAAATTAATCGATTTAAAATTCCTTTAATCCCTAAATTTATCCTCGGAAAATTTAAAAAACATGCTTCCCTATTAACCATAAGCAATTTAATTGTGACACTCTACTTTTTAACTTTTTTATTCTCATTTTCTGTAAAAAATTCATTTATTAACGGTGCAAGTTCAAGATATTTAGTCTCTTTTGGCATTTTTTATCTGCTGGCATATCATCCAAACATAAAGAGTTCAAAAAAATATTTTTTGTTAATCCTTCTTTTCGCATTTGGACTAATTGGAGCCTATTATTTATTTACCTCAAAACTATCTGTTTCGCTAACCGAAAAAATAGCTTATTCTACATCCGTTCGATTGCATTTTGCCACCTACAGTTTAAGTTATTATTTTTTTAAATTTTTTGCACCGTTTAATCTTAGTGCAATGCACCCTTATCCTGATAATCCAAACGCAAATTTCTCATTACTCTATGATTTTTCATACTTTTTTATAATTGGTTTTTTGGGACTGATTGGGGTTTTATTATATCGCATGAAAAACATAATTCTACGAAATCAAATCCTATTTGGTATTCTCTTTTTTCTGATAAATATTTTTCTTGTGCTCCATATAATTCCAATCCAAGGCCGCGTTATTGTTGCCGATCGCTACACATATTTAGCATATTTCGGATTGTTTTTTGCGGTAGTTCCAATAATTGGAAACATAATGCATAAGCTAGCCAATAATAATATAAAAAAATACATTTTCATTGGCTTTTTAAGCATCATTCTTTTAAGTTTTACAACCCAAACATGGATGCGAAACAAAGTTTGGCAAAACGATGAGGCATTTTGGACGGATATAGTCAATAAGGATACAAGAAACCACTATGCCAACTTCAGTTTAGCACTTTACTATTACGAGAAAAAAGATTTTACAAAAGCCTTGGAATATTATAATAAAGCCATTCAAAAAAATGGAAAAGACTTTGAATATTATACAAATAGAGGTTCGTGTTATGTAAAATTAGGAGAAACGACTAAAGCAATTGATGACTTTGCAAAAGCAATTGATTTGAATCCTAAAAATGCTTACGCATATAACAATCGGGGAGTGTTATTTCAAAAAATTGGAGACATTAATAATGCGGTTATTGACTATCAAATTGCATGTCAAATCGACTCAAATTATACAGAAGCTACGAACAACTTACAAAAAGCTAAAATCATACAATCAGCAATTGAAACTTCCACAAATACAAATGATTACAATCCGAAAAAGTCTCAAATTTTCAATGATTTAGGAGTAAAAACAGCCATGAATGGAGATTTTGAAAACTCAATTTTGGACTTTACAAAAGCCATTCTTTTCGATTCCTTAAATATTGATGCATACAAAAACAGGGGAAATGCGTATGCTTCTATAAAGAAATTTGAGGAAGCCATGTTTGACTACAACAATGTGCTAAAACACCTTCCAAACGATGCAGGAATTTACATGAACATTGGAAATATTAAGCATCAAATGAATGACAAATCGGCTTGTGAATATTGGCAAAAGGCAAAATCACTTGGCTTAATGGATGCACAAAAAATGATTTCAAAATTTTGCAATTAGTGTCTGCAAGAAAACGCCAACTTCTTTCCGCTAAAGGTCGGACAAGCTGTTATACTTGCAACGAATTTAGGTCATTCCGACCAAGATTTTGTTGGTTTTCATTTCTTTTTTTGCCCCAGAACCCATAAACTTTTAAATTTGGTTTCGAAAGGCTCAACCTCCAGAATAAAACTTTTCACTTTCTGCTTTTTCTTTTTTTTTAATCAGCTCATCACCACATCATCACATCAGCTAATCAGCTAATCTTCGGTTTCGAAAGGCTCAACCACCAGAATAAAACTTTCACTTTCTCCTTTTTCTTTTTTTTTAATCAGCTCATCACCACATCATCACATCATCACATCATCTAATCAACAGGCTCAACCACCAGAATATAACTTTTCACTTTCTGCTTTTTCTTTTTTTTTAATCAGCTCATCATCACATCAGCTAATCAGCTAATCTTCGGTTTCGAAAGGCTCAACCACCAGAATAAAACTTTTAACTTTCTGCTTTTCCCCTTTTAACTCATTTTATTATCTTTGCAAAAAAAAAGTGAAGCCGCATATAGTTCTATCAAACTTTGACAAGTCTGCAATATCAACAAATTTTTCATCCTTATTTGAAGTCAAGGAAACATTTGATAATGAAAAGTTTTTACTAAAAAACCTTTTTGGCTCATCTCGAAGTGTTTTAGTAGCAAAAGCCATAATTCAAAACAGTTTCACGCATCTAATAATTTTATCCGATAAAGAAACTGCTGCCTATTTTTATAATGATTTAGAAGCCCTGCTTTGCGAAGAAGATTTAGATTACAAAAACAAACACCTAGTTTTTTTTCCAACCTCTTATCGTCGTCCGTATGAAGTAGAAGCCCATGATAATGCAAATATTTTAATGCGTTCCGAAGCCCTTACGAAAATATCGGCAGGTAAAAAAACTGTTTTGGTTACTTATCCCGAAGCAATTACTGAAAAAATTATTACTAAAAAACATTTATCTAAAAACACCTTCAAAATTTCTAAAAAAGACGGTTTGAATGTCGATTTTTTAATGGAATTTTTTCTTGAAAATCATTTTGAGCAAGCGGATTTCGTGTATGAACCTGGTCAGTTTTCGGTTAGAGGTGGAATCATTGATGTTTTTTCGTACTCTTACGACAAGCCATATAGAATAGAAATGGGCGTTAATGCAGTGGAAACAATTCGTTCATTCGACACCGAATCGCAAATATCTATAGATTATTTCGAACATATAAACATAATTCCGAACATAAAAGATTTGCATCAAAAAACAGAACATGTTTCTTTGTTCGATTATTTGCAACAAAATTCGGTAATATGGACAGAAAAACTTCCTGAAATACTTGAAAGCATCGAAAATGAATACACAAAATGCACCGAAGCATACGCCAATCTTTCATCAATAATTAAACATTTGGAACCTTCGGAACTTTTTGTAGATAAAAAATTATTTTTTGAAAAAATTTCAACATTTCGATTATTTGAATTTGGAAATTCAAATTCATATAACAACCAGCAAACCATACAGTTTAACACCTCCTTGCTACCACATTTTAACAAAAACTTCGATTTATTAACCGACTTTATTTCAAAAAGTACCGAAAAAGGAGTTTTCACTTTTATTACTTCAAATAATACCACTCAACTAAACCGAATCGATGCAATTTTGCAAGATCACCCAATGCAAAATAAAATTGCGTATCAATTGCAAAAAATCAACCTTCACGAGGGTTTTATCGATTTCGACAATTCCATTGCTATCGTTACCGAACATCATGTTTTTAACCGATATCATCGTTTTGCTTTACGCGAAAAATACTCTCGTGGTGAAGCCATGACACTAAAAGATATTTACGGTTTAAAACCTGGGGATTTTATCGTTCATGTCGATCATGGAATTGGACGCTACGATGGTTTGGAAAAAATTGAGCTAAATGGAAAAACGCAAGAAGCAATTCGGATTATGTATAAAAACGAAGATATTTTATACATCAGCATCCACTCCTTGCATCGGATTTCTAAGTTCAGCGGCAAAGATGGTGCGGTTCCAGTTTTAGACAAAATCGGTTCAAACCGCTGGAGTAAATTAAAAGATAAAGCAAAGGGAAAAGTTAAAGACATTGCCAAAGAATTAATTAAACTTTATGCGACCCGAAAAAGCACAAAAGGCTTTCCATTTTCACCCGATACATATTTGCAAACGGAACTAGAGGCTTCGTTTCAGTACGAAGACACACCCGACCAAACAAAATCCACCCAGGCAATTAGGCAAGATATGGAAAACGACTATCCAATGGACAGATTGGTTTGTGGCGATGTTGGTTTTGGAAAAACTGAAATAGCTGTTAGGGCTGCTTTTAAAGCTGTTTCGGACAGTAAACAAGTGGCAATTTTGGTTCCAACTACCATTTTGGCTTTGCAACATTATCAAACATTTTCCGAACGCCTCCTGCAATTTCCTTGCAATGTCGATTATATAAACCGCTTTAAATCGTCAAAAGCTCAAAAAGAAACATTGAAAAAAGTGGTGGAGGGAAAAATCGACATTTTAATTGGCACCCATCGACTTTTAAGCAAAGATGTGGAATTTAAAAACTTGGGTTTGCTTATTATTGATGAAGAACAAAAATTTGGAGTAAGTGCAAAAGAACGACTCCGGCAAATGAAAGTAAACGTGGATACGCTTACGCTAACCGCTACTCCAATTCCACGAACGCTTCAATTTTCGTTAATGGGAGCCCGCGATTTATCCATTATCAACACTCCTCCTCCAAACCGGTATCCAATCGAAACGCAAGTTCACAGCTTTAACGAAGCTCTAATTCGGGATGCCATTTTATATGAAACAACTCGTGGTGGTCAGGTATTTTTTGTCCATAATCGAATTCATAATATTAAGGAAATAGCAGGAATGATTCAAAAAAACCTCCCACATATTAAAGTCAAAGTTGCTCATGGACAAATGGAAGGGCATGTATTAGAAGATATTATGGTGGATTTTATAGACGGAAATTTTGATGTATTAATCTCAACCACCATCATCGAATCGGGACTTGACATTCCAAATGCCAATACTATTTTGATTAACGAAGCTCAAAATTATGGATTAAGTGATTTACACCAACTTAGAGGGCGAGTTGGAAGATCGAATAAAAAGGCATTTTGTTACTTGCTCACTCCGCCAAAAACGCTCCTTACCGATGAAGCAAAAAAGCGTTTAAAAGCCATCGAGGAGTTTTCCGATTTGGGAAGTGGCTTTAATATCGCCATGCGCGATTTAGATATTCGTGGTGCTGGCAACATTTTAGGTGGCGAACAAAGCGGTTTTATTTCAGAAATTGGATACGAAATGTACCAAAATATCATAAACGAAGCAATGCAAGATTTGAAGTCAAACGAATTCAAAAATTTGTTTCAACAAGAAATAATGCCAACAAAAGAGTGCGTTGTGGAAACCGACATGGAGCTTCTGATTCCTGATTTTTACATACAAAACACTAACGAACGCCTATCTTTGTACATGGAATTGGATAAAATTTCAAGCGACGAAGAACTTAGCCAATTTAGCAAAAAGCTGATTGACATTTACGGTGAAATCCCCGAGCCCACACGTGAACTGATTTTATCGATGAAACTTCGGTTAATTGCAAGCAAACTTTTCATTGAAAAAATTTTACTAAAAAGCGGAAAGATTAGCATACAATTCCCTTCCAATCCCGATTCGGGATACTATCAAACCGAATCGTTCTCGAAGTTTCTTTTGTATGTTCAAAACCATCCTCAATCGTGTAAAATGAGGCAAAAAGACAACAACTTAACATTACAGGTTTACAACATTCCAAACATTGTTAATGCTATAACTTTGTTGAATGGTTTCTTTTAACGTAGTGTCCGTCTATAAAGTCCGATAACAGCGTTATTTTTGAAAGTTTTCTTCGTCATTAACACTAGTTAACTCCTATGAAAATTTTCAAAAATGCCTCGTTCTCGAACATTCTAAACAGCCACTAGTATTGTAAATCATAAAAAAAAGCAACAAGTCTCATCTGCTTGTTCGGATTTGTAATTCGAGCAATCGGAGGTTTTAGATTGGTGTATAAAACATCTTTTTCCTATCCCGATAATTTAAAAACTTGCTTTACCCCAACACTAAAAAGGGAGGCAAGTTTTTACCTAAATAAGTGATTTTCAACACTCACCCTTCAGGGTTGGGGCAAAAGTGTTGAAAATCTAAACTAAATATCTGGGTTTAGTAATGTTAGTTCGGATTGCAAATCCAAACGATTTCATCTGTTTGCTCATATTTACAATCCTAGCAAACAGAAATTTTTCATTTTGTGTTTTCTCAAATTCCGACGCCGAAGGTGTTGAATGTTAATAGCCGAGCAAGAAATGTGTGGGCTATTATGTATTAAAAATAAATAATTTTGGCGAAAAATTTGCTTTGATGTTTGCAAATTTTATGACAAAATTAAATCAACTGTTGGCTTGATTTCAAAAACAAAAGTGTATCTTTGTAACGTATTTTTCGTTACACTTTTTTAGTAACGTATTTTTCGTTACGTTTTTTACGTGATAAAGCCGAAATTAATAAAACATATTATTCATTACATCAACTAATTAGCAATGAGCAATATTAATACAACTAACACAAACAATCCATTTCCAGTTATGGATTATGTGTCGCCTGAATATTTTTGCGACCGAAAAGAGGAGGTGAAAAAAATCACCTCCACTTTTGAAAACGGAAGGAACGTAACTTTAATTTCGGTTCGTCGTCTTGGTAAAACGGTTTTATTAAAACATCTTTTAAAAATTATTTCGAAAAATAAAACAACTCGTGTGCTTTACATCGACATATTACCCACCGAAAATCTTAGCGATTTTATCAAAACATTAAGCGATGCAATCATTCATGATGAGAGAACAAGGCGAGGATTTTTGGCAAAAATATCAAAATTAATATCTGGCATTAAGGGAAAATTAGTTTTTGATGATGTCTCGGGAATTCCAAGTGTTGAAGTAAATGTGGACGACGAAAAAACTGGCGAATTATTCCTAAAAAAAATATTTGAATACTTAGCCGAACAAAAAGAAAAATATATAATAGCAATCGACGAATTTCAGCAAATAGTTAATTACCCCGAAAAAAACCTAGAAGCTATTTTACGAACACAAATTCAGCATCAACATAAAGACAATTTTATTTTTTCGGGAAGCAGCAAACACACCCTAATTTCGATGTTTAGCGATTATGGTCGTCCATTTTACCAAAGCAGCGACATTTTAGAACTTAGTAGAATTAATATAGAAATTTACGCAAAATTTATCCGAAAACATTTTAAAAAAAGGAACAAAGAAATCGAAATAAATACAATAAAATCTCAAATTACAAATTACAACAATCACACTTTTTACGTCCAATATTTTTTCAATCGCTTGTTTGAAAAATCTGAAGAAACTATAACTCAAAAAGATATTGATGTCGTTTCGATTGAAATTATCAAAGAACGGGAGTATGTTTTTTATAACTACCGAAACTTACTAAGCAGACTTCATTTTAATATTTTAATAGCAATTGCCAAAGAAGGAGGTGTAACAAAAATTAATTCAGGAGCATTTTTATACAAGTATAAACTTGGCCAGCCTAGCTCGGTTTCGAGTGCAGTAAAAATATTAATTGAAAAAGAAATGATATATTTTGAAGATAATAAATATCAAATTTATGATGTTTATTTTGAAAAATGGTTGGCAATGATGTTTTAGTGAATGCAACAATTCACCCTCTAAAAACATGTTTTTACCGACAAAAAAAAGGAGTTTGTCTTAATTTATTGAAATATAGACAATGTATTTGTTGAGGATTAAAATTAGTTGATTAACTTTACGGTTTAATTAGAATACAAACCATGACTTGGGTAAAAAAAATATTACTAACCACCATTTTATATTTTTTGTCATTATTGATAAATTTATTTGGTCAGGACATAAAACAATGGTCGCTTGAAGAGTGTATTGACTACGCCATTAAAAACAACATTCAGGTTAAACAACAGCTTTTAAATGAAGAACTTACTCGACAAGATATGTTAACGAGTAAAGGCTCATTTTTACCTAGTTTAAATGGATTTGCATCCCATTCGTATAATTATGGACGAACCGTAGATCGTTTTACAAATCAATTTGCCGATGCCAAAGTTCAATCTAATAATTTTTATGTATCCTCGCAAGTTACTCTATTTAGCGGGTTTAGAATATATAACAATTTTCGACAGACACAAATGAGTTTATTAGCAAATCAGCAGGAAACCGAAAAGTACAAAAACGACATTGCTTTAGGAGTTGCAACGGCTTATTTAAACGTTTTGTTTTCAAAATCTTTGTACGAAAATGCATTATTACAATCGGGAACTACTACAAAACAATTTGAGCGTACACGAAAACTTGTGGAAGCAGGAGTTTTAGCTGACATCAATTTATTAAATTTAGAAGCACAAAATGCAGCGGAAGAGTTATCGGTAACCAATGCCGAAAACCAGTTAAACATGGCATACCTGACTTTAACTCAAATGATGGATTTAAAAGATTTTGACAGTTTTTCAGTTGTTGAACCACAAATTACAATTTCTGGCACTCCATATTTACTATTAACTCCAAATCAAATTTTTATTATTGCCAGCAAAAAAATGCCCGAAATTAAAGCTGGAGAATATCGTTTAAAATCTGCTCAAAAAGGGCTAAGTGTTGCCCGAAGTGGATTTAGTCCACAGCTTACCATGCAAGGCTCTATTGGCACTGGATATTCGGGAGCAAGTCAGTCCATTACAGGTTTTTCGTATAGAGGATTAGACACAATTGGTTTTGTACCAGCAACAAACGACGTAGTAGTTGCCCCAGGTTTTACATACAATTATGCAACAAAATCGTTTGAAGATCAAATTTCGGACAATGTAAACAAAACCATTGGGTTTAATTTATCGGTTCCAATTTTTAACGGATTTCAAGTTCGCAGCAATGTAAACAGGGCTAAAGTTGGAGTTAAAATGGCAGAATACAACATGCAACTTCAAGAAAATCAGCTTTTTAAAAGCATCCAGCAGGCTCATTCGGATGCAATTGCATCTTTAAAACGCTACTATTCTGCCGAAAAAGCCATGAATGCATACAAATTAGCTTACGCACAAATTGAAATAAAATTCAATATGGGAAGTTCTACCTTTTTTGAATATTCGGATGCTAAATCTAAATATACAAAAGCCACAAACGAATATGTTCAAGCAAAATACGATTACATTTTCAAATCAAAAATCATCGATTTTTACCTTGGAAAACAACTGCAAATTGAAAAACAATAATATACTTTATAGTTATGTTTAAAAATAAAAAAGTCAGATACATATTAATAGGCGTAGTAGCTTTAATTATACTTTTAGTAATAGCTAAACGTTTTGGATTAATCAGCAACGAAAAAGCGGTTCCGGTAACTGTGGAAGAAGTTCAGTTAAGAGATATTACCGAAACGGTAACGGCCAATGGAAAAATTAAACCCGAAAGTGAAGTTATCATAAACCCTGATGCATCGGGCGAAATTGTGGATATTTTGGTAAAAGAGGGCGAAGAAGTAAAAAAAGGGCAACTTTTAGCTAAAATAAATCCCGAAATGTACGTTTCGAATTATGAACGCATGGTGGCAAATTTGAATTCACAAAAGGCTACACTAGCAAATTCTAAAGCACGTTTGGCTCAAGTAGAAGCTCAATTTATAACGGCTGAAGCAAGTTTTAATAGAAATAAAAAATTGTGGGAACAAAAAATTATTTCCGATTCGGAATGGGAAACCATTACTTCGCAATTTAAGGTTGCAAAAGCTGAAGTTGACGCAGCAAAGCAAAGTGTAATAGCAGCCGAATTTGCCATTAAAAGTGCGGAAGCTACCTTAAAAGAGGCTTCGGATAATCTTACTCGAACTTCTGTTTTTGCTCCAATCGATGGAACAGTATCGTCGTTAACCAAAGAAAAAGGCGAACGTGTTGCTGGAGCTTCGCAATTTTCGGCTGGTACCGAATTAATGCGTATTGCCAATTTGAATTTAATGGAAGTTAGGGTAAACGTGAACGAAAACGATGTGATAAAAATTAAGCTAAACGACACCGCACTTGTGGAAGTAGATGCGTATCACAATCAAAAATTTAAAGGAATTGTTACCTCTATTTCAAATTCGGCAGTTGTTGGTATAACTGGCTCGCTTAGTGCCGATCAAGTTACCAATTTTGAAGTTAAAATTCGTATTTTACCCGAATCTTACGCTCATTTAATCGATCCTTCACGACCAAATATTTCCCCATTCCGTCCAGGAATGTCGGCAACCGTTGATATTATCACAAAGTCCTCGAAAAACGTAGTAAGTATTCCTATTCAGTCGGTTACAACTCGTGAGGGCAATGGAAAAGATAAAAAAATAGGCAATACATCAACTGCAAATTCTAAAACTCCCGACGCTAAAAAAACAGAAATCAATGAGTATGTTTTCATTTTTGACAACGACAAAGCTGTTTTACGCAAAATTAAAACAGGCGTTCAAGACAATATGCACATCGAAATTATCGAGGGTTTAAAAGTTGGCGATATTATTATCAGCGGTCCATTTAGTGCCATAGCTAAGGATTTAAAAGACGGTGATAAAGTGAAAAAAGTGGACATACAAACCTTGTATCAAACTTCAAACAAAAAATAGCGAATGGCTCAAATTTTAAATATTGAAACATCAACTGAAGTTTGTTCGGTCTGTTTATCTAAAAATGGAGATGCTGTTTTTACAATAGATGATGACAATTCGAATTCGCACAGCAAAAAGCTTATTTTGATAATTGAGGAAATCCTCAAAAAGAACAATACAAATCTTTCCGAAATTGATGCGTTTGCAATAAGTTACGGACCTGGCTCATATACTGGTTTGCGAATAGGAATGGCTACTGCTAAAGCACTTTGTTACGCTACAAATAAACCCTTAATTACAATTTCAAGTTTATTGTCATTAGCCAATGGTGTGATTGAAAAAAAGGAAGAAATCTTGGAGCCAGCAATTATAATTCCGATGATAGATGCCAGACGCATGGAAGTGTATATTGGTTTTTACGATTCTGCATTAAACGAAATTGAACCCATTAGTTCGGAAATTATGGACGAACATTCGTTCGACAAATATATAGAATACTCTACAATTTATATTACTGGAAATGGAGCTGAAAAGTGCAAGCCCCTTTTTGTTGGAAAAAACAATTTAGTTTTTTGTGATTCAAAAACCAGTGCAAAAAACATGGCACAAATTGCCGAAAAAGAGTTTCAACAAAACAATTTTGCAGATTTAGCCTATTGTGAGCCATTTTATTTAAAAGATTATATCGCAGGAAAACCCAATGTTAAAGGACTTAGATAAAACAGACAAATCGACCAAGAAAAAATTGCGGATTGTGGCACTTGTTGACAATTCTGCTTACGGAATGGTGGCTGCCGAACATGGTTTAAAATTTGCCGAAATTTTTAAAGCCGATCTGTTCTTGATAAAAAGCAATGAAAACGCAGATTTAAAAGAAATCGAAAATCATCTAAAAACAATTAACAGCGACATTGTAATTTTTCAAAAAGAAGTAAAAAATCTTTATCACAAAAATTTTTATGCTTTACTGGAAGAAATAAATGCAATTTTGCTTGTTTTAGGAGCTTCGCGCGTAAAAGGAATGGCTTGGTTTACGCATAAATCGGCATTAAAACTCATTTTAAAATCCAGAATTCCATGCGTTGTTACTGGTTTGAAAAGCCCAGTTGAAAATGCTTACAAAAATATTTTACTCCCTTTAGATTCACACCAACAATCGAAAGAAAAATCGCTATGGGCGGGTTATTTTAGTCGTTTTTATAAAGCCACCGTTCATATTCTATTATTGGAATATAAAGATGAGTATTTAAAAAACCGTTTGTACGAAAACACAAAGTTTACCGAAAAACTTTACTCAAATTTAGAAATTTGCTACGAAAAGCATTTTGTGGAAGATTTAGGCGGTGATGTGGATGTTTTTTCATTAAGCTTTGCACCCAAAGTAGATGCCAGCTTGGTGCTTATTATGACAACCAAGTTTTATACAATTTTCGATTATATATTGGGACCTCCCGAATTGAAAATTATTGCAAATGAGAGCGATTTGCCTGTTATGCTCCTAAATCGCAGAGACGATTTGTACGTTTTGTGCACTTAAATTGCCATTCAAATTATCGGTGTTTTTAAATTCCAATTTCAACCTGAAACATAATGTTCCAAGAATTTTTATTGTTTAGCACACTGGATTTTGATATTTGCTCAATTCGTGCAACATTTAATTGAAGTTTGGTTCTATGCTGAACAATATACTTATTTAAACCAAGCATAAATATTTGCCGATCGGGTTCAACGTTTCTAATGGCAGAATATGGTTTTGTGTAAGTATACCTTCCTGCAATTTCATAATTATTTTTAAAACAATAGCTCACTTGTTGATTTAATCCTTCCCCAACAAATAAAACTCTACTAATATTATCCACATCGTTTACAAAAGAATTCCGAATATCACGTTTTGCATACTCTGTTTCAAAAGCCCAACCATTATATTTGAAAATCATATCGGCAAAAAAAGTATTAATGTTTCTTGAACCATTAAAATAATGACCACGTTGCCCTTCGGTTCGAATTGCTCCCTCGTTTTTAGCCCATGTAGCCCCAATCGAAAGTTTTGGCTTAGGTTCACGCAAAATATCTCCTTCAAAATAATCTCCTTTGTATTTAAATTTTCCAAAGGGCAACACTTCAACTCTTCCGGTATAACACAATCCCTTATCGGTGGTAGTTACATTTCTACCTTCCCCTTCAGAAATTGCTCCTTTAAAATTAATAAACACTTGTTTAATTGGCAAACTATAATACATGAAAATACCAAAATCACGGTCTAACGTAAAAATATTATTAACTATCGATCTTTCGGCAAATTGCTGAGCACCACTTGAAATTACTCGTTGTCTATTGCCTGGTAATTTTCCTTGTCCAAATCCAAAATATAAATTTTTATTTACATGATAATGTATCAAAGCATCTCTAATAATATTTGGTTTATGTGAACCTTCCCAGTCCTGATCGCTCAACGAAAATGCTAATTGCAAATAATATGTAAATTTTGCATTTATCACAAAGCCATCAAACCTTAATCTTAATCTCCTAACCGTTGCTTCCACTGAGGTAACATCAAAATCTTCATCCGTTGTAACCCCTGCCCTATTTTGCATTCTAAAACGCAGATTCAAGAAAAATAATGAGTCGGGAGCATGAAACCCTATTCCGTCATGAAAATCGATATAAGCCTTTTCGTCCGTTTCTTTTTGCGACTTAGCAATTCCAACAATTGCTACAATTATTATAAACGTAATTATGAACTTTATTTTTCCCATTTGCATCATTTTTGGCGAAAATATTAAATTAACGTTAACTAATTGTAAACCATTTCTAATATTAACCTTAACTTAATATTTGGTTTACAGTAATGTAACATCAAAATTGGAAACCAAAGCTAAAAACAACAACTTGAACAGATTTTTACTTAAATTTGTAGTTCAAAACCTTGATTACACAATTTAATGAAAACAATTTCCTTTATCCGGCACACAAAAGCGTCGAATGATTCGCGATATAAAACCGATTTTGACAGAGAAATCAGTGAAAGAGGAATAGAGAAAATTTCAAATTTAGCAAACGTGCTTTTAGCAAAAAAAATATTCCCCGAATTAATTATTTGTAGTCCTTCCGTTCGAACTACCCAAACTGCAGAGTTGCTTATTAAATCATTAAATTTATTGAAAACAAAACTTATTTTTGAAAAAAAACTCTATACTGGTAGCTCTTCCGACTATTTAAATTCACTTTATGCTTACGATGATAGCCTAAACTCAATAATGATAATTGGTCATAATCCTAGTATTTCCGAAGCCGCTTTTGAATTTGACAGCTCGATTGAAATGATGAAAACAGCCCAAATATGTCATTTTGAAATAAATTGTGAAAAATGGCAAGAAATAAATATTTCACCAATAATATCAAAGTTTATAATTAACCCTAAATTTCCACAAACAAAAAATGCATAGAACAATACCTATACTAAATCGAGAATTAAGTTGGCTACAATTCAACGAGCGTGTCCTTCAAGAAGCTGAAGATTGTCGAAATCCGTTAATCGAAAGAATTAAATTTTTGGGAATTTATTCGAACAATCTAGATGAGTTTTTTAGAGTTAGGGTTGCCACAATAACCCGTTTGTTGAAATTAAAAAAAACAAATAACGACTACCTGAGTTTTAATCCTCGAAATACTTTAGAGCAAATATACGAAATTGATAAAAAAAATCAAAAAGTATTTTTAAGTATTTATCGAAGTCTTTTAAACGACCTTCATAAAGAGAATATTTACATTAAAAATGAAAAACAATTAAATCCAGAACAAGGGAAATTTGTACAAGATTTCTTTCGATCTAAGGTTCGTCCATCTTTATTTCCAATAATGTTAAAGCGATTTAAAGCAGTGGATAGCATAAAGGATACTTCTATTTACATAGCTATCCATATGTTTGACAAAAAAAATCACTCAAACGAAGATTTTGCTTTTATTGAAATCCCTGTAGAAATAACTACAAGGTTTTTAATTTTACCTCAGGAAGAAGAAAAAAAATACATCATTTTAATCGACGACGTTATAAGATATTGCTTGGTTGATATATTTTCGAGCTTTTCGTTTACAAATTATTCTGCTTATACGTTTAAAATTACTCGTGATTCGGAATTAGATTTAGACAATGACACTTCTAAAAGTTTTATTGATTTAATTTCCGAAAGTTTAAAACAACGAAAAAAAGGAGCACCAGTTCGATTGGTTTACGATAAATATATGCCCGAAAATTTATTGCGGAAAATTGCAAATTTATTAAACCTTAATAAAGCAGAATCGATAGTTGCAGGTAGTAGATATCATAATTTTAAGGATTTCATGAACTTTCCAAATGTTGGATGTGAAACATTAGAATTTAATAAAATGGCACCAATGCTTCATCCAGATTTGGAAAATCAAAAAAGCATTTTCAATGTACTGAACAAAAAAGACATATTGCTTTTTACACCTTATCAATCGTTTCAGCACATTGTGGATATGCTCCGCGAAGCATCCATCGACCCTTTTGTTACTTCTATTAAAATGACAATTTATCGAGTTGCTTTAAACTCTAACGTAATTAATGCCTTGATTAATGCTTCGCGAAATGGCAAAAGCATTACCGTTTTTATGGAACTTCAAGCTCGATTTAACGAAGAGCAAAATATTTACTGGACACGAAAACTAGAAGCTGCAGGCGTTAAAATTATATCTAGCATTCCAGGATTTAAGGTTCATGCTAAATTAATAATTATCAAACGATTTGAAAATAAAATCCGTAAATCGTATGCAAATATCGGAACTGGAAATTTTAACGAAATTACTGCTAAACAATTTAGCGATGTAAGCATCCTTACTTCACATTCGGGAATTTGTGCCGAAGTGGATAAGGTTTTTAGCTTGTTTGAATCGTATTACATTCCACAGCAGTTCAAATATTTAGTTGTTTCTCCTTTTTCAATGCGATCCTTTGTAATAAATTTATTAAATAATGAAATTAAAAATGCGAAAAAAGGCAAAGAGGCATGGGTAATTATCAAATTAAATAATTTAGTGGATACAATTACCGTTCAAAAATTATATCAAGCATCTCAAGCAGGAGTTAAAATAAAACTAATAATTCGAGGAATTTGTGTGATAAAATGCGGTGTACCAGGATTGAGTGAAAACATTGAAGCCTTTAGTATTCTTGACAGATTTTTGGAACATGCTCGTATTTTTTGTTTTTGCAATAATGGAAAAGAAGATATTTATATTTCCTCATCCGATTGGATGATTCGCAACTTTGATAATCGATTTGAAGTTGCTTGTCCAATTTTAGATAAAACCCTTAAAGAAGATATTAAAAAACTATTGGAAATAAATTTAAATGACAATCAAAAAAGTAGAGTTCTTAGCGACAAGTACCATAATTCTTATAAAATATCTAACGATGAAGAGCCTGTTAGACTTCAATATGCCATGTACGATTATTTGAAAAACAAACCTAAAGATTAGAAAAAAAACCAAACATATGAAAAAAAATATTTTAATTTTAGCATCCTTCTTTTTAATTTGCAATCTTTCCTTTTCCCAAACCCATGGCCGTTCCGACACCTTAGATGTGTTGCATTACGATATTCATTTGCAAATTACCGACTTTGTAAATAAATCGATTTCGGGACACACCATTGTAAATATCACTCCATTAATTAATTCGAGAAATGTAATTAAGTTAGACTTACTGGCATTAAACATCGATTCGATATATATTGGAGATGTTAAAAATACAAATTACACCTATAACGACACTCTCCTAACTATCCATTTAGCCAACTCAATAAACATTAACGATACCATAAAAACTACGGTTTATTATCACGGAAACCCAGTTAAAGATCCTTCCAATTGGGGTGGATTCTATTTTTCGGGAGAATATGCTTTTAATCTTGGAGTGGGTTTTCAGGATGTGCCTCACAATTATGGCAGAGTTTGGTTTCCATGCATCGATGAATTTAAAGACCGTGCTACTTTCGATTGCTTTATTACTACAAAAAACAATCACACAGCAGTTTGTGGCGGAACCTTAATAGAAACAGTTCAAACATCCGATACAACTAAAACATATCATTGGCGATTATCCCAATCAATCCCCACTTATTTGGCTTCAGTAGCAGTTGGAGAATATGTAAAAGTAGAAATTCCATCTACCATTCCAAATACTCCAATACAGTTTTACTCTACCCCATCTTCTGCAAATCAAGTGATTCCAAGTCTTGCAAAAATCGATACCATTGCTAAAATTTTCATACATCGTTTTGGTCCTTATTTATGGGATCGAATTGGGTACGTTGGGGTAGCTTTTAACTCTGGAGCAATGGAACATGCGTCAAATATTGCCTATCCAACGTTTGCTTTAACAGGTAATAATACTTACGAAGATTTGTATGCACATGAGCTTTCACATCACTGGTTTGGCAACTTAATAACCTGTGAAAAAGCGGAAGAAATGTGGATAAACGAAGGTTTTGCAAGATATTCGGAAGCAATTTACAAAGAAATTCTTTACCCAAACTCCAACCCTCTTTTAGATGGTTATAAGTGTGAAATTCGAGATCTTCAATACAATGTACTTCGAAATGCTCACCGCAACGACGGCGACTACTTTGCTATTGCAAACGTGGATATATCGGTTACTTATGGAACTACATCCTACGACAAAGGTGCTTTGGTAATTCATACTCTTAGAAGATATATGGGCGATGACAAGTTTTTCAGTTCCATTAAACAAGTTTTGAATGATTACGCATTTAAACCAATTTCATCGGAACAATTACGAGATTTAATGAGCAGTCATTCGGGGATAGATTTAACCGATTTTTTTAATGCTTGGGTTTTTCAACCTGGTTTTTTACATTTTAATATTGACTCGCTAATTACTGTAAATTCTTCTAACAACACCTATCAATATGTAGTTAAACAGCAATTACATAAGGCAATTTCTTTGGGTAATTCAAACAAAATTGAAGTTCAATTTTTTGGACCACAATGGCAAAAACTTACCGATACTATCCGTTTTTCGGGTGAATTTGGATATAAAACGATACAACTTCCTTTTACTCCTGTATTTTATGCAGTTGACTTTGACGAAAGCACAGCGGATGCTGTAAGCGATTATAACCTGATTTTAAAGTCGGTTCAAAACAATTCAATGCCCAATGCTTTCGTTTCGTTAAATGTTACTGAAATTGCAGATTCTGCATTAATTCGTGTGGAACATCATTGGGTAGCACCAAACAACACAGGCTTGCCTTCAAACTCGATAAAACGTTTATCCCCAAACAGATATTGGAGAATAGACGGTATTATTCCTCCTGTTTTTGATGCAAAACTCATATTCAGTTATAATTCTTCTGTCGATTTAGATCAGGAATTTGTAAATAGCACTACCACAGATTCAATTTGTATTGCTTATCGCAGAGATATTAAGGATACTTGGAGATTAGTTCCATTCACACGAATTGGAGCTGGCACAGGAATTATTAGAGTAGATCATTTTTTACCTGGCGAATATTCGCTTGCTGTTGGCGACATTCAACAGATAAATATAAATGAAACCCAAGAAAATCCATCTTTTAAAATTTTTCCTAACCCTGCAACTTCAAAATTATTTATAGAAAATTTACAAGAAGCCAATTTTAAATTTTCAATTATGGATTTAAATGGTAAAAACTGTATAAATGGATTGCTTAATCAAGGGGATAATTCAATAGATATTAAATCTCTCAGAAATGGTTTTTACACATTGGAAATAAGATTAAAGGATAGAATTTTGAAATCCGAAAAGCTTATTAAACAGTAATAAAAATAAAGGTGAAAATGATTTCACCTTTATTTATCGTTAAATGAATGTTTATCTCAATAAAGTAACGGTGCCATGAAATGGCTTTAAAGATTCGATAGGCGTAGTAAACACATAATAATAAGTGCCTTCTGCCGAATCTTTTCCGTCCCAATCGTTTTTATAATTATCGCTTTTATACACCACCCTTCCCCAACGGTTATAAATTTTTAATTGGCAGTTATCTAGCAACTCAATTCCGTCAATAACAAATAAATCATTTGTTCCATCCTTATTGGGTGTAAATACATTTGGGATAATAATATCCACAATTACGGTATAATTATGAGTAACTGAGTTTGTACAACCGTATTGAGATTGAACCGTATGTGTAACCGAAAATATTCCACTTTGAGGATACGTATGTGTAGTTGTTGGTGAAGTTACCGAGGCATTTGCTCCATCGCCAAAAGTCCACGACCAAGTTGCGGGCGAATTAGTATATGACGAAGTGAAATTTATTGGAATTTCAATAAATCCAATAGCTGGATCCACCGTAAAATCAAAGTTAGGAATTGGATAAACCGTAATATAATTCGGAACAGATGTAGTTGATGAACAACCATTTGTGTCGGTAATGGTTAAACTTGCACTGTATTGTCCTGGTATAATAAAAGCAAAGCTTGGACTTGCACTAGTGGAGGTAAAACCAGCACCTAAGTTCCAACTATACGTTTGAGCAGGTGGCGTTGATTCTGCCGTAAAGACTGAATTAACAGGAGTACATCCACTAGTTGGAGTTCCCGTGAAAGATATTACAGGATTAGGATTTACCAAAATCGTGGTTGAATCGCTTGCTGGACTGCAAGTTGTCATAGTTCCCGCAAGATCCATTTTATCAATAATAGTTACCGAAACATTATATGTTCCTACTGTATTCCAAGTAACATTGTGAGGTCCAGCACTTGTAGCTGAGGAAGGTGTCCCTCCTTCAAAAGTCCATTGATACACAGCATTGGATGAATAAGCACTTTGATTAATTAAACTAACCGCACGGCTGTTAGAAACACAGATATTTGGTAAATTAGAAATTTGAGGAGTAGGCGTTTGGCACGTTAATATATCAATTTCAATGGTTACTTCGGCGTAGCATGAATCTAAGCCATTTGTTATCCATGCAGTATAAGTTGTTGTTTGTGTGGGCGCAACAGTGAGTGTGTCTCCTCCACCTGGATTATGTTCCCAATATATATGAGCATCAATAGGAGTTGTTATAATAATATTATCTAAGCCCCAATTATCGTATAAGGCTCCAGAGGAACCATCTTGATTCCATCTAAATTTAGTGGAATTAGTGAATGCAGCGGGTGGAATTGGGAAAATATAATTTGCCCAGCTTGTAAAAGGAGTAGTTGCCCCTGATGCCACACTATTTCCAGCTGAACCAGGATTTACTACATTAAAATATCCTTGGGGGTGAAAATACATAATTCCCGACCAAGTGGAACCACCATCAATTGAATACTCCAAAGCAACTCCTTCTTGAGGTTCATCAGGTCCTTCACAAGGGGCAGCATTACCCTGAATAGAATATTTCATATCAAAAGTTATCCAACCTCCATTATGTACATCAAAATTCTGAGATACTAATCTACGAGGGTGAGGCGAAGCATCTCCCATCCATAAAAACGTAGTTCCATCTAAACAAGATCCCGCACACGATGGATTTGTAAATGTTGCAGCAGTTGTTGCCTCCCATCCCGAACCTGGTCCACCACTATTAAAATTATTGTTTAATGGAATATTATTTAATGTGCCCCCTGCTCCTATCTCAACGGATTCGCCAGCACTAATTAAATAACTAGATGCACCAGCTGTTATATTACATTCTATTGTATTTATAGATGGAGGTGTGCTATACTCAACAAACAATAGTGGCTTATTATCTTGATTGGCAGTATTATGAGCACAAAAATCGACACGTGCTGCATTCTTTCGAGGCCATGTACCATTGGATTCGGCAGAAATAGTTTTGATACCATACCATCCCGAAGGAATTCGCTGGGTAATGATAATATTATATGGCGAGTAATCGTGCCATTCAGTAGTACCTATAGCAGTATTGTTCCAAGCTTTATAGGTTACTACATCTCCTTCTCCGTATAATTGAGTCCCTGTAGCTGAAGCTGGATTTTGATTGGTAGTTCCATAAGCCACCCAAAATTGTCCTGTATTGGTATAACATGAGGATAAACGTACCGAATGATTATAAACATATTGACCAACTGGAATAGAGCTAATATTGAATCCAGCAAAACCCCTATGCTTGTCATTATTTGCAAGCATAACAGTAACTTGTTCACCAGTTCTCATATTATCATTTGCAGTTTTATTATAAGTGGTAAATAAACTTCCTGTAATTTCAGTCCAACCCGAACCATTTCCATAAATTTCAACACTTGGGTCAATCGTAATTGGGAATACTCGTTCGGGCGAAATTAGCCACAAAATAGGCACGCGCATGGTTAAAACTCCTTCCCCCTGCGAAATGTATTTCCACTTGTATTCATACTCTTGATTTTGATTGGCATCGAACATTAACGGAGGTGTAATGCGAAATACAAATTCATGATTTTGATCAAAAAAACTAATATCCGAAGAGGTAACAAAATTATCTTGAGTTTCAAAAGGAAGACAATTAGCAGGATAATTTACTAAAATATCGTATTCAAAATAAGCATTAGTAGAAGCATTAGATAAATATGAAGGCAAAGAATTAATCAATAAATGGAATAAAAATGCATCGTTTCCAATACCAACATATTCGGTTATGCCATCATAAACATTGTCAAAATGAACTTCGTTATCACTAATTTTATTAGCTGGTTTTATTTGTTTTTGTGAAATCAAATTTGTTTCTCCATTTTCATCCACAATACGCAATCCTTTTGCTAAAAAAGAAACCGTTTTGGAGTTGAATTGAATTTTAGTTTTACCGCTGCTATTCTGAGGTATTAAAACATTGCCGTTCATTTCGTTGCATTCAAATGCAAAACCTTCTTTATTCGAAGTTTTTAAAATTGGAATAATCGGCATCCATTTATTATCTTTTAAATAGTTTACTGGATCGGAATAAATTTGTGCTCCGTAATGTCCATTTGATAATTTATAATGATACGACCATTTATCTCTTAAACTTTTATCCTCTGTACCCGTTGACAATTTTTGAATTACATCATTTGCAATATTAACTTTAGACTCGTACATTAAGTTTTGTTTTGCATTAAAAACATCTCCCTTTGGCTCCGTTAACGTCTGATTGTTATTAGCTGTATTTTGACTAAAAATGAATGATTGAGAAAACAATAATAGCAAAAATCCAAGGACAATTGACTTACAGATAAAGATAATTTTATTCATCGCTTGTGTGTTTTGTTTTTAGTATCAAATTAAAAGATGACAAAAAGGACCTTTTAGTTGCTCTCTCGTTCAACAAATATATTAAAATTCTACAGTTCAGCAGAAAACTTTTGTTATTTATATGTTATTTCTTTTTTTTAGTTGTATTGATTTATAAATTAACACATCGTGCATAAAAAAAAGAGGTTGCTTATAAAAGCAACCTCTTTTGTCTTAAAAAACTTCTATCCGCTAGTGAATAGTCATTTTTCGCGTAATAGTATTAGAATTAAATTCTAAAGTGTAATAGTACATTCCTGGTGCATAACCCGAAACGTTCAAATCAAACTGATGATTGCCACTTGTCTTTTGAAGCTCTTCAATCCATAGAACTTGTCCTAACAAATCGGTTACTTTAAATACAACTTTACCTGAAGTTGGCAAGTGGTATTTAATAGTAGTTAATTCATTAGCTGGATTAGGAATATTTTGACCAAGTGTAAGTGCATCACTTTCATATTGGTTGATTCCAATACCCGATTGATATCCTACAACATTCTTACATGTTTTATTATTAGTAGAATCGACATCATTAGGAAATTTTGTATATGCACATAAACTATGAGTTCGTGTAGTTGGTGTTACGTACATTCCTGTGAAAGTATAAATGGCTTCTTCACCAGGATTTAAAGTTCCAGTATAAGTTTCTAGAACTTCACTTAGGTTAACTGGTTTGAAAGCAACAGGAATACTTGAAACAACTGTATTGCCGAAGTTTTTGATTTTAACTTTAACAACAACATCCGTTCCGTATGCAACAGAATCCTGAGGGTAACTAAATGGCTCAACAATTTGAGTAACTCCAACATCTGGTAATTTTTTCATTAAGTTAATGTCGTCAAGTGCAATATTACCACTGGTATTGTTTTTAACTGCATTAAAACGTATTTTGAAATTACTTTCAGGAAGGTTGTTTAAATTAGCTGTTTTTTGAATCCAAGCACTAGTTTGAGCTGTTTGTTGTTGACCAACTATAGAGTCAATTACAGTCCAATTATTACCTGAACCATATTCTACATACATTTTGCCCATTCCTGCTCCAAACATGTGAATCCAATAAGTCATTTCATTTTCTTGACCAGGAATTCGGTTGAAATTGTAACATCGAGATACAAATTGAGCTTTATCGCCTGTTGATCCAACTCCACTATATGCATACACATATTTACCAGTTGCTGTTCCTGTTGTATGGTCATTTAATGGACCTGAGCCAGCTCCGTCAAGTGTTTGTCCCATAGCAG
Source organism: Bacteroidales bacterium (assembly GCA_038210985.1). Classification (GTDB taxonomy): domain Bacteria; phylum Bacteroidota; class Bacteroidia; order Bacteroidales; family WCHB1-69; genus JAQUGA01. The sequence continues at coordinate 31,283 of JBBQWB010000007.1, read as the reverse complement.
CAATCCATCTGTATTTACTTGTTGCAGTAGTTGTGGAGAATTGTTCCCATCCATTTGGATATGGTCCATCACCAGGAGCGAATGTTTCAAAACTTTCAGTAATAGGAATATTTGCAACTGTGTTTGTGATTCTAATAGTATCGCTAACAATTGTATCGTTTGCATAGTTTCCATCACCGTTTAAGTGAACAAATGCTTTTATCATATAATTACCATTTGTAGAGAAGTTAGCGGTATTTGTAAATACAACATCTAAGGTTCCATTAGCTGGAATAGTTCCAGAAGTAATTACCGATTGATATGTAGCAGGATTTGTAACAGAAACAATTGCTCCAACCGAAAGGTTAGTAAGCGACATATTTAAACTTTGTGTTCCAAGGTTAGTTAATCGTACAATAATCGACTCGTTTAAGTTTGGACAAGAAGAATGTGTGGGATTTACAACTAAGGTTGGTTTGATGTCGTACATTGGCAATGCATTTATCTGAGTTCTAATGGTATCATTTAGTTGAACCAAGTCGCCCGTCATATTTACAATAGCTGTAAAATAATTCATCGAAGGCTGTAAGTTTACTGTTTGAATAGTAACTTCCTGACTTTGTAAGGATGCTAAGTTACCAGTCCAATCGAATGTGGTTTCTGTAGCATTATGAATTAGTTTTATAGTAGCAGTAGTAATTGCTGTAGTTCCTGCATTGGTTAACTTAACTTTAACTGGAGTAGAAGTACCTTCATTCGATTGAATTTCGTCTGGAGTTACAAAACCAACTAAAGCTGCATCAACTGCAACAGGATTAGCAATATAAACCATATAATCTTCCACTTCGCCATAGCTAAATGAACCACAAGCTGGTGCATCAAGAGAACCTTCTTTTGCAACAACTCGCATCCTAGTATAACCAACTGCCGAAGAATCAGGCATTGTAATAGTGCCATTTACGGTTGATTGAGCATACGTTAATGTTGTACCATTTCCAGTAGAACCTACAAGCATTGTTTCGTAAGATTGGAAAGATGCATTTTTATTATAATCTACGTAAACATTGTAGGTTGTTGTGTATGCAGAAGTTAATTTATTAATAGTAGTTGCCTTAAATGGATAAGTAACACCTTTAACAAGATACAACGCAGGTACGGTTTGAGTAAAATCAGTATAGCCTTTGATTGCTGTTGGGTTGCTATACAATGGACTTGGAAATCCATTATAAACATTTGCCATCGTTACATTACCAATATCTTGATCAGAAGCTGGGTAGGTAACAGCAATAGTACAGTAAACTGGAGGATTAATAAAGCTTTTTGCAGTATCATTAATAGGATACAAATCACCAGTTAAACTAGTATAAGCAATCACTTGAGTTGGAGCAATAATATTACTTAAATTCTGTGTTGCTGTAAAAGTATATGGAGCATTTGATTCTGCAGGAATAGTTCCAGTGTATGTTTCTGTAACAGGAGTACCATTAGCAACTTTATAAGTTACTGGGAAGTTTGATATTGGTTGAGTACCATAATTACGAATAGTTACTGTAATTGGTTCAGTAGTGCTTAAATAACCTGCACCTCCACTTGGTAAAATACTTACTGCTCCTGCATCTTGTGTTGGAACACCCGTAACATTCACTGCCACTCTAATTCTATCGCTTGGGCAACTCATACTTTGAACTTTAAATCTAATATTTGTTCTGGAAGTTGACATAATTAAAGAACCAGCATTAATGGAAACATCCGAATAAGAATATTTAGCAACATTTGAAATCGTTGTGGCTTTAAATGTTGGATAGCCAGATGTATATGAGCCATCATAATTTTCCCAATAAACCATCAATGAACCTTGTCCACCGTAATTAAATCCGCCGTTAGCTACAGGGATTTTCAGCCATAGGCCATCGGTAATTGTTACATCTCCAGAGAATGCCAATGTCATTGTTGATGGATCAGGTAAATTAGTATTTGCAAAAAGAGTGTCGTTGATTACGGATAAATACATCTTTTGGTTATTCATTAAAAATCCTAAAGTTGATGTGTTAATTTGGAAGCTTAATGTGTCAATTAAACCCGCACCTCCAATTTCACTAGCTTTGTATATAGCTGCTGACCAACCATAATTATAAAAACCATAAAAAGGAATATATAAATTAGAAATCGCTCCATTTCCAATTATTGCATCTATCATAGGCCCATTAGCTCCACGACCTTCCAGCCAATAAGCTGCTGTATCGTATAAAATTGGAGTTGTAAATGTAGAACCAATCGAAATTGGATTTACAGCAGAAGCACTTGGAAATGCGTATAATACACCACTATAATTAAATGTGTAATTAGTAGCATAAGGAATATTTACATCGGTAAAAGTTAATGGCGATGCAGTATATTGAGAAGTAAAATGATATATTAAAGTATCATTCAAATAATAAGTATCTTGAGATAATGATGTCCAAACTTTTAAGGTGTAAGCAACATCTCCAGTATTTGCAGCAAAGTTATAAGGTTGAGGAATGGTATAATCAATCGTTGCATCTGCTGGTATCGCTTGATTTAAAGTTCCTTGCAAAATAGTTCCACCATTAACTTGACAGTAAATTTGAGTTCCAACTGGTACAATGTTAGGCAACATATTTTTGATACGTATTTTTACACTATCATTACCTAAATAACACTGAGAAATTGGTGCAACAACAGCCAACGGAGTAATATCATTAGTTGGGATATTGTTAATGTTAACTGTAACTGCTATTCTATCACTAGGACAACTTGTCTTCAAAATTTGGAACTTAATATTGGTTCTTGAAGTTGCCATATATTTAGACCCTGATGTCATTGAAGCATCTGAATAAGAATATTTTGCAACGTTTGACATGGTAGTTGCTTTAAAGGTTGGGTAACCACTTTCATAATCGCCATCCATATTTTCCCAGTATAGCATTAATGATCCACTACCGTTATAATTAAAACTTGAAATAAGTGGAATTTTTAACCATTGACTATCTGTAATAGTAACATCGCCATCATAAACAAGTGTCATACTTGTAGGATTAGGTTGATTTGTGTTTGCAAATGTTGTATCCGAAACAACAGCCATATATAATTTTTGGCTATTCATGGAAAAACCTAAAGTTGACGTATTGATTTCGAAACTTATTGTATCCATAATTCCCGAGCCTCCTATTTCACTTTGTTTGTACAAAGTAGCAGACCAACCATAATTATAAAATCCATAAAAAGGTATATTGGAGTTAGTCAATGTACCATTTCCAACAGTAATATCCATCATTTGACCATCCGTACCTTTACCTTCCATCCAATATTTGGTAGTATCAAATAAAACTGGAGTAATAAATGGCGAACCAGTAAATATTGGAGTTGTTGCAGCAGCAGCATTATAAACGTCTAGTATTCCATTATAGGTAAATGTATAAGTAGTTCCGTATGAAATAGTTACATCTGTAAATGTTAATGGTAAAGCAGTAAACTGAGAAGTAAAATGGTAATTTAATGTATCATTTAATAAGTAAGTATCTCCAGTTAAAGAAGTCCAAACTTTTAAATCATAAGGTGTATCACCATTATTTGATGCAAAGTTAAACGTTGTAGGAATTGTATATTCAACAGTAGCATTAGGTGCTATAGTTTGAGCAATAGTTCCTTGAAGTAATGTTCCACCATTAACCGAGCAATAAACGATAGTACCTGCTGGTGCTTCGGTTGGTAAAATATTGCGAACTTTTACTGTAACAGTTTCGTTTGCTAAGTAACATTGCGAAATAGGCGAAACCACACTTACTGGCGAAACATCGGTAATAGGAACGTTTGTTACATTCACCACACATGGTGTTAGTTCACTTAAACAACCTAACTTTTGCATATAAAATTTAGCATTTGTTCGTGTAGTTGACATTGTAGCTACTTCCGTTTCTGGGAAAAATGAATCTTGATATTTATATTTCGCTACGTTTGATATAGATGTTGCTTTAAAAGACGGGTAACCACTTACCAAGTCTCCATTTCTGTTTTCCCAATAGATAAGCAAATGACCAATTCCGTCATAGTTAAATCCTCCAGTTACTGGAATATTTAACCATTGAAGATTATCTACTGTAACATCGTCATCATAAACTAAAGTCATAGTAGCAGGATCTGGTTTAGCTAAACTTGAAAATATTGAATCTGGAACAACCTTCATGTACATTTTTTGATTATACATTATATAACCAACAGTACCTGAAGATATTTCAAATTTTACAGTATCAATAATTCCAGCTTCGCCAATTTCAGATTTTTTATAAATTACTGCCGACCATCCAAAGTTATAATAACCATAAAATGGAATGTAACTATTGGATGTGGTTCCAGTTCCTAAAGCAGGACTATATCCAGCCATGTCAATTCGTTGGAAACCAACATAAAAAATTGAATCACTGATAATATTTCCGCTGGTAAAATCTGGTCCTTGTGCTATTGGTGTGCCACCTAGTGGGGTATCAAACCATTTAATTGAACCTTGATATGTACCAGGATTTGCAGCAGCAAATGTTGCCTGTTGCATATAACCAATAGTTAATGGGTTAGGGCTTGTTACAACGGCTGTTGGCGGAACTGTTTGTGATAAAACATTGTAATTAGTAATTGTATCATTATGATGTAAAACATCTGCTGGCAAATTAATCCATGCTTTAATAATAAAATTTATACTTGCATCCGATATGGTTGAAAAGTCATATCCAGGAGTAAACGAATAGTTATAAGTAGTACCCGATGGAATTGCAACCGGAACAACTTGACTAACTGGAGCACCACCATCCACAATATACCACGCAGTTAAGGTATTTGCAAGAATGTCATTTATTCCATTATTTGAAATTTTCAAAGTAACTTGTTGAGTTCCTAAACCACAGCCATTTGATGGATTAATGATTGCAACTAATCGTGCATCATCATTTGGCAAATTACCTACCACCGCTTTAATCATTAAACGACCTTTAGTAGTTGTTTCGGTTAGGGTTCCACCTGCAGTTGGTGCAGTATAAAACACATTTCGACGAACAGGACTTTCATATTGCGAGCCTATTGGACTATATCCAGTTCCAATTTGTGCAATACCAGCATAGAAGTTTGTATCAATAACAACTGCATCAAACCAATTTGTAATAGGTAATGTTACCCAAGTTGAAGTATCCGTAGCTGCAATAGTAAGCGTATCCGATTTTGCTAATATCGCTCCATTTGAGCCTAAAACAACTCCATATATTTTTTTACCAATGGTTGAGGTAGATCCAATATAAGCCTGAACCGAACGAACTGTTCTAACTCCAGTAACTCTATATTTTGCTAAAAGTAATGCACTTGGATTGCTTTGATAATAGAAAACTTTAGATGTATCAGCATGAGCATAGGTATCGGTGGTTGAAATTAAGTTATAAAACGCACTATTATTTAAGTTATTATCATCGTTAGCTACACTAACTTTAATAGTGTTTTCGCCAATATTTGTTGGGGTGAAGCCTGTAAATGTAACTAATTTAGTAGAAGAATAAAACAAGGTATCTACTGCCTTAGTTTCGGTATATGTATTTGCACCTGTAACAGTTAATATTACATTTCTATTATATATAGAATCTCCACCATAATTTTCTATTTGTGCTACAATTGGTATTGGAGAACCAAAATTAACTGGAGATTGTCCTAATGTTTGAACAAAATTTGTTTTTGCATCATTTGTAAATACATCACGAACCACAATTCTATCAATACTAATATTATTTCCTGCTTGACTTCTAGCATCAAATGCAATTCTAACGCATGAATAACCTACATAGTCAGATAAATCCATTTCAAAACGTTTCCAACCTGGATTTGTATATGCCGCATTGTATCTAGGAGCAAATAACGTATCTGTAAACCAAGTGAATCCACCATCAGTAGATAATCTCACCGTTACACCTTCTTGTAAATAAGTTGTATACGCATTATTTTGCGACATCCAAAATTCTAAAATTGGGTGATTTGAATTTGAAAAACTTGAAAAATCCATAGCCCAAGGCATAATTCTAGAAATTGAACCAGAACCTATTGCAGAATTAAAAAACAATCTACCAGTACCAAACTGTGGTGATAAAGTTGGGGTTATCATATCTCCTTGTGCTAAAGTCCAAGTAGATGTTCCATTAAGTTGTTGCACCATAAATGCAGGAGTTGGAACTACTGAAAAATTAACATCATAAGGATAGTCTGTAATTTTAGTAAGATTATAGTTTTTAACAATTGTATCATTTATGTGATTTGCATCTAAAGCCCATTCGTGCCAAATTTTAAAAATATATTCTTCGGGGCTACCCAAATCTAGCACATCCGTCAATTGAACTGTTGTTGTGGCACCTGGTGCAAGAACTCCCGTATTTTTAGTAAACGAAAATGATTGGTTAAACGAACAGTCAACGCTTGCATTAAATAAAACATTGTTTGTCGCAAATTTAATCGTATCCGTACCATTGTTTCTAATAGTTATTATAATCGGCACTTCTGGGTCGTTACAAATATAACTTGCAACAGGTTGAGTAATTCCAATGATTGCTAAATCGTTCTGTGGAACATTAAATTCAACAGCTCCGATATCAGGAGTGGTTGCACTACGTGGATTACTATATAAGTCAATCAAAACATTTGAAACTGGCTGTGCTTTTCCGTTAATTGTAACTTCAGAAATAACAGGATCATTCCATGTTGTAAAATATGGATTAGAATTAACCGAATTACTATCCGCTTGAGTAGATGATTTCCATGTAGCCAGAGTTGGATACTGTGCCGAGTTGTAATAACCCAAGTTAGTACCGTTTGTAAATAAATCATTATAGTTCGACAACCAGAAACCTGGAGTTGTTGAAACATAATAAGCGTGTCCACCAGCTGTGTTGTTTAATATGTTATTACGAACATTTATACTTGAACCTGAACTTAAATATATTGCCCTAGTACCAGTAACTGTAGTTCCCGTAATATTGACGGTATTGTAGAAAAGATTCAAATTTTCGCAAGAAGTAAGATATAGACCAGTACCTGAAAAAGTATTGCCATTTGAAGCAATAAAGTTATTTGAAATTAATGCTCTAAATATTACTGTTTGTCCTAAAACAGAAGATAAATACATACCATATTCAAGTTTATTAGCCTTTATTTGGTTCTGATTAATTCGATGTAAGCGGTTAACAGAAGCCATATATAAACCAGTATAACTTTGAGATGAAGTATCGTTTTGCGACAAATTATTATTGGTAAAAATAACTCCATTAACCTGACTTAAATATACTGAACGATATGAATTACTCATAGTGTTACCAGTAAATATTACACTATCTGGTCGGTTTGTTGAAACTCCTGCCAAATATAATCCGAACGAACCGTTTTTAAATTGGTTGTTCTCGAATGTTAATAGTGAATCCTTTTGAGTTCCTGTTTTTGAAGAATATACTAATGCATATCCAGTAGAGGTTGAATTTATTTTACTTCCCTCAATAATATTTCCTGTGAATTTAATATTTCGGGCGTTTTTATTTAGTTCTACAACTCTGGATTTAGATGCACTATTAGCTTTCATGGTTAGATAATTAAATCTAATATGACTACACGAATCTAAATAGAAAGTTGCCTTTGTATTAACTGTGTCAAAAATTACAACATCCACCGGATTATTTGTTTCCGATTTAAAAGTTATCGTATTTGCAAACGAAGAGCCTTGAATGTATGGCAAAGTTATACTTGAATAATAAGTGCCAGTTCGGATATTAAAAACAACTGGTCCCGAAATTCCACAATAAACAAGCTGTCCTTGAACTGCTTCTAAACTTGGATAATCAGGCGAAGCTCCACCAACAGTATATGTTCCTGCAGTTAAAGCACCACCACAAACAAAAGTTGTAGTTATCAAAGTGTCGTTTAAATGGTTTAGGTCAACGCCATTGTTTGGATTTGCAACCCATACTTTAATTTTATTTAAACCATTTGGAAATGTAAAATCGGTTGCTAAGGTTAAAATACTCGAAACTTGATCTTGAAACAATAAACCAGTCCAATGAAGTGAAGTTTGAGTAACTCCATTTAGCGACCAATAAACATCCGCAGAATCTAAATTAGTAACACCACTATTTTTTATACGAACTTTAACATCCGAAATAGATGAAGTAATTAATGTAGCAGGTGGACTAATTAAGCTTGCAATAGATGCATCTAAAGATAAATCGGTTTGTTGGTAACCAATTTTTACAGATGGACGTTTTGTATAAGGAGTAATAGATACCGTACCTGCATCCGAACATAAGTCCGGAACAGAACTATCGGTATAAGCGGAAACTGAAGAATTATACGTTGTATTTGTTTGAACAATTGTGGCATTTGAACTATAATTGCCTGAGCCGTTATAGTTGCTAAAACAAGTTTCAAAAATTAAATTACTTGTACCATCCCACATTATTGGAGAAGTAAATGTAAAAGAATTCCAACCTACCGTATGATTTCCAGTGAGATTTGCCGCCGAATATATGGTTGGCAATCCGGATGTGAAAGCAGCTGTAGTTGCAGCCATTGTAGTTTGTCCACCTTTAATATAAAAGTTATTAAAAAATGCAGGAGGAGTCGATGAAGTTGGTATTGATATGGAAGTTATATTAAACGAAATGCTTTGGATTGGACCAGCTTGAACTCCAGCTTGAGTAAGTTCCTCTGCTTTTATAATAAATTGAACCTTATCTTGAGTATAAAACTGATAAAAAGGATTTGGTTGTCCTGATGATGCTGTTGAGTCATTTTGAATTACAATCAAGGATGGTGGTCTTTTATTAAAAAACCATTTTGTTGCCGATGTAGCAGTATTGCTGTATTGATCAGCAGCAGTTATATAATATTCAACGTTAGTACTATATGGCTGACTTGGAATTTCAAAATTAAAAATTGAATCATTAACCACGGTCATTGGGGCACTTACCCAGCTTCCAACAACACCTAAAGGAGATGTTAAGCGATAGAAAAAAGTTTCGGATGCAATGGTAGATTGATCTTTAATTTTAGCTTTAACTGTCCATGGCCCTGTTCCGTATAAAGTATCTTGATAAATAGGAGTTTGGAAAGAAATTGTAGGAGGAAATATTTCGTTAGGAGCACCAATGATTTGAACATCATCAATTAACCACCCATAAGAAACCTCCGTATTGGCACCTTGTTTTACTATACGAAACTGAATTTCGATAGAGTCGGTTGCACCAAATAAGGATGAAATGTCAAACATTTCTTCTTTCCACCAACTATTTTGTGGAATTGCATTTATATTAGCTCCTTGCCATTCAGGGTATGAACTTGCTACAAATTTACTAGAAGCTAAATAACCTCCAGTAGAAGGCTGTGAATAAACCTCTGGTGTATTTGGCAAACTTAAAGGAGTTCCATTATTCACAATATAACGCACTAAGCCTTGATCACTAGGATCAATTTTGCAAATGTGTTTAAACTTTAAATAAACCTTTTGATTACCTTGCTTCGTGAATTTCACAGACGTTAACGAGGTGTAACCACTTGCAGGTACAGTGCCAAGTATTGATTTTGTTCCAACAGCAAAATAGGTGCTGTTTTGATTCCAGTTTGGACTTCCTCCAAACGTAGTGGAAACAAAATTAAACGGGGCAGTCTCGAAACCCTCTTGGATAATTGTTGTCTGCGACATAACCGAAAAGGTTATAAATATCGACAGAATGAACAGGAAAAGTTTTCTCATAACTTTGATTTTTATTTTTATTTATTATTTATTTTACTTAAATTTGAGGCTTGTACAATTTGCAAAAATAACACATTACAGCAAATTTAATAATTCTTTTTATACATTAATAACAAAATAAATTAAAGAAAATTATCAATACGCTGATTATATGGAAATTAAAAAGTTATCATTATTTTACATTTTGAAAAAATGTTATTTTTTTCATATATAATTAACTATGGATTGATTTTTGAGTTTTGATGTCGTATCTTTGTATTCATTTTTATAATTTCATTAAAACAAACAACTATGAAAAAAGTTTTATTTAGTATTGTGTTTTTAACACTCATAGTTTTAGCCAACTCTCAAAGCATTAAACTGTATAAAGGCACACAAGAGTTAACAAACAACCAAATAATCACCATTACATCCAATGCTAGCGTTAATTTAGTTGGCAATCCCGAATCGATAATTGGAGTAAAAAACATTAGTGGAGATGCAATTGCAGTGAAAGTAAAAAAAACAATTATCGACACTGTTACAGGTTCGGTAAATTCTTTTTGCTGGGGACAATGCTACGAAAGCAGAGTATATTATTCACTTAGTCCCCTATATATTGAGCCTGACGAAACCAATGCAAATAGTTTTTATGCAGAATATTGGCCCAAAGGATACACTGGAACAACTACAATTCAATATACCTTTTTTAAATTTGATGTTTCAAACGATTCAATTTTAGATTCAGCTAGTGTAATAATTTCCTTTGTGATTAATCCTGCTAGTGTAGAACAATTTATTAGCGAAAATTCTTCTCTATCAAACGCTCGCCCAAACCCTGCTTCAAATTTTACTCAAATTCCATATCAAATTCCAGCTAACATAAATGGAAACGCTCAAATTGTATTTAAAAACTTATTAGGAGCTTCGGTTTTTATCGAAAATCTTAAACCAGGAACTGGAAAAGTTTATGTTAATACATCCGATATCGACGCTGGCATTTATTTTTACTCACTAGTTATAAATAATGAAACTTACTTTACTAAAAAGCTAATTATTAAACGTGATTAATTCATAAAATTTAGAATAAAAAAAAGAGGAAGTAATTTTCCTCTTTTTTTTATTCTAAAACAATTCGTTACAAGAATAACGATGAAGTTGGCGTTTTCTTGCAGACACTATATGTTGAATGCTTTTTTGATTTTATCAACATAGTCTAATTTTTCCCAAGCAAAGAATTCAACTTTTTTAAAGAATTTTTCTTTACCATCTATTTTTTTAGCAACTACATCTTTGTCTTGATAGTAAACTTCAACTTCTTCTTCACGAACATCACGACCAAAATGACCATAAGATGCTGTGTCGATAAAAATTGGATTTTTAAGTCCAAATCTATTTACTATTGCATATGGACGTAAATCAAACAAAGAATTTACCACTTCCGAAATTTTAGCATCGGTTATTTTTTTTCCACTTTGATCTTTAATTAAAGTTGTACCATATGTATTTATATATAAACCAACTGGTTTTGCAACACCAATAGCATACGCAACTTGTACTAAAACTTCTTTACAAACACCAGCAGCCACTAAGTTTTTTGCGATGTGTCGAGTAGCATAAGCTGCCGAGCGGTCAACTTTAGAAGAATCTTTGCCCGAGAAAGCACCACCACCATGAGCACCTTTTCCACCATAAGTATCCACAATAATTTTACGACCAGTTAATCCAGTATCGCCATGAGGACCACCAATAACAAATTTACCTGTTGGGTTAACATAAAGATTAAAATCACCTTTAAATAATTTTGCTACTTGAGCAGGAATTAATTTTTTAACTCGAGGAATTAAAATTTGACGAACATCGTTTTCAATCGTTTTTAGCATTACTGCTTCTTCGTCAAAATCGTCGTGTTGAGTTGAAATAACGATAGCATCAATACGTTTAGCATTATTTTTATCATCGTATTCGATAGTAACTTGCGATTTAGCATCGGGACGTAAATATTTCATTTTTTTTCCTTCGCGACGAATAGCTGCCAATTCTTGTAGAAAAATATGAGCTAATTCAACAGGCATAGGCATATAATTATCCATTTCGTCGCAAGCATAACCAAACATCATTCCTTGGTCGCCAGCTCCTTGATTTTCTAAATCTTGACGTTCAACACCTTGATTAATGTCAGGTGATTGTTCATGAATTGCTGAAATTACACCACAAGATGCACTGTCGAAACGATATTCTGCTTTTGTATATCCAATTTTATGAACAACTTTGCGTGCTACCTCGTCCACATGAACATATCCTGTTGTTTTTACTTCGCCTGCACAAACAACTAATCCTGTCGTTACTAATGTTTCGCATGCAACTTTAGAATTTGGATCATGACGCAAAAATTCATCTAATAACGCATCTGATATTTGGTCACTAACTTTGTCGGGATGACCTTCCGAAACTGATTCTGATGTAAATAAATATCCCATCTCTTTAAAAATTAAAATTGATAAAAAAGTTTATTTTGCAGAAAAAAGTATGATTGAACGTACAGCGAAAATGGTTTAGCATTTTTTTTGTGTGGTTGCAATCATACAAATCTTTCCACATATTTGATGCAAAATTATAGAAAATTCGACAATGTCGAACAAATTAATCTGTTTTTTTTGTTAATTTTTGAAAAACCTCTTCTAAGCGATGTTTTTCTTTCTGTAAAGATAGTATCGTATAGCTGTGATCCACTGCCCATTTAAAAACAACTCCACGTGCATCAAACCCCCTGCTAGTTTGTAATTTATAGATGTTATTTTCGCAAACTTCTACATGATTAATGCTTTGTATTTTTAAGAGAGATTTAATGTCAATAGCCGAATCAAATTCAACTATTACAAACTCATTACCGATAAACATTTCGGTTACATTTTGTGTGTCATTATCGGCAACAATTTCGCCTTCGTTTATTATTAAAACCTTGTTGCAAATAGCCTCAACTTCTTGCATAATATGGGTTGACAACAAAATGGTCTTCTCTTTTCCAATTTCTTTTATCAAATTTCGTATTTCAACTATTTGATTAGGGTCTAAACCCGATGTTGGTTCATCTAAAATTAAAATTTCGGGATTGTGAAGCAAAGCTTGAGCTAATCCAACACGCTGACGATATCCTTTGGATAAGGCTCCAATTTTTTTTCTTCGCTCAGGCTCTAATCCAGTTAAATGAAGAATCTCTTTTATTCGTGCCGATAAATCTCCTTTATATCCATAAGCTCCACCCGAAAACTCTAAATACTCTACAATATACATATCTAAGTATAGCGGATTGTTTTCGGGCAAATAACCTACACATTTTCTTACCTCAACCGATTGATTCAATACATCAAATCCATTAACTTGAGCCTCGCCAATAGTTGGCGGTATAAAGCAAGTTAAAATCTTCATCATCGTAGATTTACCAGCTCCATTAGGACCTAACAAACCAACAATTTCCGATTTCTTAACTTCAAAACTAACATTATTTAGAGCTTTTTGCTCTCCGTAAATTTTAGTAATATTTTTAACTACAATTGACATAATGGATATTTTTCATTCGTTTGCAAAAGTCATAAAAAAATTGAACAAATACAAAATTAATTAAAACTTGTTTTATGAATGGATTTAAAACCTAAGCCCAAAGTTTCGGTTGCTTCAATTACCGAAACAAATGCATCTGAGTCCACATGTTTCACATAATCAAGAAGAACAGGAAGTTGTTTTCTATCTACAATGGTATAAATAATCTTCTTTTGAACTCCATTATACATTCCCTCACCATGAATATAAGTACCACCTCTTTTAAGAGTATTTATGATTTGGTCTCGTATCAATTCGTGTTTTTCGGATATTATGTAAACTGTTTTATCGGTACTTATTCCCTCAAGAACCATATCTATTACTTTTCCAGTAATATAAATAACCACCAATGAATAAAGTGGTATTGTCCAATCGCCAAATGCGATTAACCCAATAAACACTATTGCCGAATCAACAATTATCAACATCGTTCCAACTGGTAATTTTGTATATTTCGATATTATCATAGCCACTATATCGGTTCCCCCCGAAGTAGCTCGAGATTTAAAAATAAATCCCAATCCTAATCCCAACAAAACTCCTCCAAAAACTGCCGATAAAAATGGATCATCTTTTATTAATCCTTGTTCGCCCCACAAAAGCGAGATAAAATCCGTAAAAAAAGCCAAAGAGGTAAATCCAGCTATCGTTTTTAACCCAAATTTAGGTCCTAGAATGATTATCCCTAAAATACATAATGGAATATCCATAGATAATGCCATTGCACCTATCGGAATTCCTTCCGGAAACATTGCAAACATACCCTTTGTTAAATGGTGAAACGTAATGGCAATTCCATAAACCCCTCCAGGTGCCAGCTTAAACGGAGCAATAAAAAAAACAAAACCAAGTGCCATTATTAAGGTTCCAAATAAAATAAAGCTGTAGGAAGTTATTTCTTCTTTAATATTCAATTTTCTATTCATAAAATTCAATTTGTATTTAGGTCAACTATAAAAAATCTATTTTTTTGCAAAAATATATTCATTTTTTATAATTAGCGTTATTCTTGTTGTTAATGTCAAAAAGTGCTTGCAATAAAATTCTATTTTTGTATTTTCGTTTTATAATTGAAATTATTTTATATTTTTTTGAAAAAACTCATACCACAAATACTTTTACTCCTTTTGACATTGAATGTTACAAAAGTAATGTCTCAGGAAGATACTGCTTTTCAAAAAACCAAATCAATAATGGTACATAAAAACTCATGGACTATTATTGATACACTTAGCTTAATTCCACAAAACACTTTTTTTTATACAAACAATTCGTGGACGGCAGATTCAATGTTTGAAATTGATTTGGTTAATTCTTTAATCAAAATAAAAAAGGATAACACCTTACCTGATTCAATACAAATAGATGTAAAGTATAAAACTTTTCGATTTAAAATAAATCGAGATTTTAAAAGAAAAGATATTTCTCTGATTCAGAAAAACTTAAATGACCCTCAGCAATTTTTTCGAATTACCGACAACAAACCCTTATCATCATGGAATTTTACCGATTCTGAACTTTCAAAAAATGGAAGTATTTCAAGAGGAATTTCGGCGGGTAATAATCAAAATGTCATAGTTAATTCCGATTTAAACCTCCAGTTATCGGGCAAATTAAGCGACCAATTTCAAATAACAGCGGCTATTACCGATCGAAATATACCTCTTCAACCCGATGGCAACACTCAACAGCTTCAGGATTTCGACAAAGTTTACATTAATATATATAACAAAAAAACTTCCATTATTGCCGGAGATTTTGAACTCCAAAACAATCAAAATAATTTTCTTCGATTCAATAAAAAATTACTTGGCGGCTTGTTTGAATATAATTTTAGCACAAAAGATAGCGGATATTTTTCGCTTAAATCTGCTATTTCGGTCTCGAAAGGAAAATATAAACGACAAGAAATTGTACCTGTTGACCGAAATCAAGGCCCCTATAAACTTACTGGTGAAAACCAGGAACCGTACATTTTAATTATTGCAGGCAGCGAAAAGGTTTATATCGATGGAACATTGCAAACCCGCGGAGAATTAAATGATTATACAATTGATTATAACATTGGTGAAATTATTTTTACACCTAAGCAAATACTTACAAAAGAAAAACGAATTGTAGTAGAGTTTGAATATTCGGACAAGCACTACTCCCGAACATTTTTGTATAATGAAGCAAATTGGAAAACAAAAAAAACTGAAAGCTACATCTCTTTTTATTCCGAAACCGACATGAAAAACCAATCGATTCAACCAGTTTTGGATGATACTCAAAAGAATTTTTTGTCCACAATTGGAGATGATATTTCAAATTCATGGTTCCCAAATTTCGACTCCGTAGCATTTTCGACCAATGAAATAAGATATAAATTAATAGATACCGTTTTTGAAAGTATTTACTACGATACTGTTTTTGTGTATTCAACTAATCCCGACAGTGCTTTTTATCGTTTAGGCTTTGTGAATGTTGGAAAAAATTCGGGAAATTACGTATTAGACATCTCATCATCAAATGGAAGGGTTTATAAATGGATAGCACCCCTAAACAATATTCCTCAAGGCGAATTTGAACCAATTATTAAACTAATAGCACCAATAAAAAAACAGATGCTAAACGTTGGAACACGATTAAAAATTAGCAAATATTCATCCTTAAACTCTGAAATTGCTTTTAGTCAGTTTGACAAAAATACATTTTCAAAAAAAGATCAAAAAGACGATTATGGAGTAGCTTTTAAAATAGACTATTCGTTTGAAAGAAAAATAGGAAAAGCTGCCGACTCCATAAAACAATGGAAGTTTGGCTCGTGCATTAACTACGAATTGATTACCTCAAATTTTGAACCCATTGAACCTATCCGCGATGTAGAATTTGATAGAAGTTTTAGCGTTAACAATGTAAAAACTCAAGCTAGTCAACACTTTAGCGGACTTTTATTAAAAATCTATAATTCAAGAACTAGTTTAAAAGTCGAATTTAAAAACTTAAACAAAATGCCTTATTACAATGGACTTCAAGGCACTTGGAGCGTTTCTACAAAACAAAAAATAATTCATTTTAATAATATTGGCTTTTATTCAAGCACTAGAGGAACAGCTGTTAATTCAACATTTTTAAAAAACGATGCCGAAATACTTGGACATTTTAGGCTATTTACTCCCGGAATAAAATGGAAAATTGAAGATAACAGGCTGTATCATCCACTTGGCGACAGTTTGTATGCAAACAGCTCGGGTTTTAGTGAATTTGAATATTTTATTCAACAAAACGATACTGCTAAAAATATGTATAAAATATATTATTTGTATAGAGCAGATAATCTATCTAACGGATTAACACTGGCAAATCACTCTAAATCATATGAATACGGAGTTAAACTGAACTTGATTTCCAATCAAAAACATCAGTTAACCACAAACATTTCGTATCGCGACAGAATACGAACAGACACAATAACGCAAAAAAAGGAAAACTCTTTTGCTTCAAATCTTGATTATTCTGGTTCGTTTTTAGATAAATCTATTAGCTTAAACACATTTTATGAAGCAGCTACAGGACAAGAACAAAAAAAGGATTACTACTTTTTAAAAGTTAATAAAGGAACCGGAAATTATGTTTGGAACGATTATAATGCAAACGGAATTGAAGAACTTGATGAATTTGAACAAACTGTATTTTCGGATCAGGGTGAGTATATTAAACTTTGGCGACTGACAAATGACTATATTCAAACATACTACAGTAGGTATAATCAAACAATAAGCATAAAAGCACCAAGTTCATGGATAAAAAAAGAAGGATTCAAGGGCTTTATTGCTTTATTTTCAAATCAATTTAATTTTAAATCGGAGAAAAAACTTCAAAATTCACCTTTAACAGCATACAATCCTTACAATTTTAATGTACTTGATTCCGATTTAGTTTCTACCAATCAATCCATCCGAAATTCATTTAGTATAAACCAGCGAAGCCCCATTTGGACAAACGAAATTATTTATTCCAATGGAACAATTAAACTTTTTCTAACGGGTGGTTTTGAAAAACGAACATTTAATAATTACAATAACGTTTTAAGAATCACCTTTTTTAAAAAAATTACATCGAAAACAGATGTTGGCTATAGCGAGAGAAATTACACATCCGACCAATTTAGTTCAAAGAACAACAATATTATTCAAAAATCTATAGAACAGTCATTTACATTATTGTTCTCGAATAATTTCAGATGTATTTTATCGTATAAATACACTGAAAAAACAAACCAAAAAAGTCCAAATTTTGAACGTCTATTTTCCACCATCTCATCATCAGAAATTACTTATAATATGAATAGTAAGGCAAATATAAATTGGAAACAATCGCTAATTAATAACAATTACAATGGATCCGAAAATTCTTCCTTAGCTTTTGAGATGCTAGAGGGCTTAAACAAAGGGCTTAACTACATAAGTAACCTCTCGTTTCAAGCAAATATTGGACAAAATTTACAACTTCAATCTAACTATGAATTAAGGGTTTCCAAAACTTCTAAACCTGTGCATGTGGGAAACATAACCCTGAGGGCATATTTTTAAACCAAAATCATAGTTTAAAATTATTGTAAATTGAAGATTCAACTAAAAATAATGAAACAAAAAAATGGTTTCATTCGTTTATAAACTTAGCAAACATTGAACACAGAAACTAACATATAGTCAATGTATGTATAATATGGTTTTGTCAAAATAAATTAAAAATTGTTAAGAAAATTTTATCAACACCTTATTTTTTATTGATTCTAAATAACAAAAAAAACATATTGTAAAATTGCCATTAACTCGAATTATTAAATTTTAGATATTCAAAATAAGCTAAGTTAAACACATTTATACTTCTGATTCTCTGTTTATTAAACATTAATTTGAATAATAGATAAAAAAAATGTAACCATTTTCACAATTAAAAAGTATAAATAAATAGATGTCGAAATGATTAAAATTAAATTTGGGTGAAAAAAAATTATCAACAGATGTTTGTTAGTTTAAAAAAAAAAATGTTATTTTAGCGTTTCGTTTCTAAAAGGAGTATAATATTCAATATAAAACAATGATGAAGAAAATATACTTATTGGCAATTATGATTATCCCCTGTTTTTATTTAATGGGGCAGCAGGAAGCTCAGTTTACACAGCATCCATACACCATTTTGCCTTTTAACCCTGGGTATGCTGGGAGTAATGGAGCAATCTGTGCAAGTACTCTATTTAGGCAACAATGGACAGGTTTTACGGATCCAAATGGCATTGCCACATCCCCACAAGACATCTTATTTATGATTGATGCTCCAGTTAAAATTTTAAGAGGAGGAATTGGTGTTACTGTTATTAAAGATAAGTTGGGATATGAGGATAATATTGGAGTAAAGTTAGGGTACGCTTATCGTTTAAATATTGGAATGGGAACTCTAGGCATTGGTGCTCAAGCTGGTTTTTTGAATAAAAAAATTGATTTCACTCGCTTTGTAGCAATTCAACCCGACGACCCACGTATAATAAACAGACAAACCGAATCGGACATGTTAGTAGATGTATCATTTGGATTATTTTATAAAGTTCCAAATCAATTTTACTTAGGAATTTCTTCTACAAAAATGCTACAACAAAAAGGAGCCCCCTCTTCTACTGGTGTGTAACTTAAACGACACTATTTTATTAATGGTGGTTACGAATGGATTTATCCAAACGAACCTAGTTTAGTATTTGAGCCCTCATTCTTTATAAAAACCGACTTTGTATCTGCACAATATGATTTAACAGGTATTGCAAAATGGGACAATCGTTTTTGGGCAGGATTAAGCTATCGTTTTCAAGATGCTGTTGCCATTATAGTTGGTGTTCAACCATTGGCTACAGGAGCAATGAGTGGATTAAAAATTGGTTATGCCTATGATTTAACCACTTCCGATTTAGGAAAACAGGGAAGAAGTTCTGGTAGTCATGAAATAATGTTGAAATATTGTTTCAACATTGACATACCGCCAACTTTCCACAGTTATAAAAATACTAGAATGTTAGGTAATTAAACAACATGAAATATAATAAAATCAGCAAACAATGCGTTTTACATATATTAAATCAGGAGCAAAAATGAAAAAAACCGTTGTAATTCTAATGGCATTAGGACTCTTATCCGCTTGTAAAAACAGTGGTAATGGAGAACTAACAGGTGTACAAGACCGACCAATTTACACCTCGGAAGATCCTTACGGGATGCTTCACATTCCAATGGGTAGTTATAACATGGGTACTGGGGATCAAGATGTACCTTATGCTATTACCCACCAATCTAAGGCAGTTTCGGTTCAGGCATTTTATATGGATGAAACCGAAATTACCAATAATGAATATCGACAATTTGTTGAATGGGTTCGAGATTCATTAGCACACTGCTTTTTAGGAAAAGCATTAGATGATGATGCTGAAAACGACCACTTCGTTAAGTATAGTTCTGGGGAAAACGAAGGTGAAGTGATTACGCCTAATTATATTAACTGGAAAGAAGATATTGAATGGGATTCGGAAAACGAAGACTATCAAAATGCTCTTCAACCTTTATTTACAAAAATTACCAACAGTCGTTTTTATCACTATCGACAAGTTGAGCTTAACACTCAAATACTTGATTTTGAATATTGGTGGATTGATTTACGCAATTTTAAAGGGCAAGTTGAAGATTATGATGGAGTAAAAGACGGAATGGGTGGTTCATATAAGGAACATGATGTTGCTGATGTAAAAACTCGTTTTAAAGGTCTTTACTCAAACCGTCCTACTGGTTACAATCAAGGCAAAAGTGCATTTATTCGTCACGAAATTGTAAACATCTATCCTGACACATTGGCTTGGATTCACGATTTCACCTATTCGTTTAATGAACCAATGACGCACAATTATTTTTGGCATCCTGCTTATGATAATTATCCTGTGGTTGGTGTAAGCTGGCGTCAAGCTAAAGCTTTCTGCCATTGGAGAACACAATTAAGAAATTCATGGTTAATTTCGGAAAACGAATGGATGTTTGAAAATGATTTCCGTTTACCAAACGAATCTGAATGGGAATGGGCTTCTCGCGGTAGTTTTGCAATGAGTCCTTATCCATGGGGTGGTCCTTATGCACGTAATGCTAACGGATGTTTCTTAGGCAACTTTAAACCAGGTCGTGGTAATTATATTGATGATGGAGGATTCCATACCGTAATTGCTGGACACTATGCACCAAATGATTTTGGCTTATATGATATGGCAGGTAATGTTTCGGAATGGTGTGAAGATGCATTTGAAGAATCAGCATATAACTTTGCACACGACTTAAATATGCAGTTTTCATATTCCGCATTAGAAACAGATCCAATTGTGAAAAAACGTAAAGTAATTCGCGGTGGTTCGTGGAAAGATGTTGGATATTATATGAAAACATACTCTCGCTCATACGAATATCAAGATAGCGGTAAAGCATACGTAGGATTCCGTTGCATTCAAACTTTCTTGGGACGACAAAAAGGAGACAATATGAACAGTGCATCTAATGTATATTAGAATCTATTCATAATCAAAAATCAAGAATATAAACCATCAGGAGTATATATTAATTCATTATTAACTAAATTCATTAACTTAAACAAAATTTATTATGGGATTAAATGAGATTGTTAGAAGTAAAGGGTACAAAATGTTTATGGCCAAACTTTATGGTATTGGCGCAGCAGTGGTAATTCTTGGTGCATTATTTAAAATTTTACACTTACCTCTGGCTAATGAAATGCTTATTTTAGGTATGGGCACCGAGTCTGTAATTTTTACCTTTTCAGCTTTTGAGCCACTTCATGTGGATTACAACTGGGCATTGGTTTATCCCGAATTATCAATGGGAGAAGACGCACATGATGTAAAAGTTGACAAGAAAAAAACAGGTTTATCTGTAACACAAGAATTAGACAATATGCTTGCCGAAGCCAAGATTGGTCCGGATTTGATAGATAGTTTAGCTAAAGGCATGAAAAACCTTGGGGATAATGCTAACAAACTATCTGGCGTAGCGGATGCTGCTGTTGCAACCGATGGTTATGTTTCAAATCTAACAAAAGCTTCTGAATCTGTTCGTGGTTTAGTATCAGTATACGATAGAACAGCGGATGCCCTTTCAAAAGACATGAACGTTTCGGAAAATTACTTAAACAACGTAACTAAAGCTGCTTCTGCAGTTGGTCAATTAGCAACAGTATATGAACAAACGATTGTTTCTATACAAAGCGATAATAATTCATACAATTCTGAATTGAAAAATCTTTCTAAAAACTTAACAGCTATAAATGCTGCTTACGAAATTCAACTACAAAATTCAGTACAACATAATGAATTAACAAACAATATTCAACAAAATATTCAAAAATTCACTTCAAATTTGAATGAATCTGTTGAAAACACCATGAAATATAAAGAACAAGTTGAAAGTTTAACTAAAAATGTTAGCATGTTAAATACTGTTTATGGCAATATGTTAACAGCAATGAATGTAAACAGGTAAATAAACCTTTTAAAAACAAATGTTAAACTAAGAAAATATAAATTATGGGAGCAACAAATTGTCCGGAAACCCCCAGACAAAGAATGATATCAATGATGTATCTGGTTTTAACAGCAATGTTAGCACTTAACGTATCAAGTGATATTTTAAAAGCCTTTGTTACTGTGGATGAGACATTATTAAAAACAAATGAAAACTTCGATCGCAAGGTCGAATCTAGCTACGCACAATTTGCTTTTGCAAATTCAAATGAACCAGCAAAAGTAGGACCATTTTACAGTAAAGCAATGGAAGTAAAAGAAGCCACAAAGAAAATGGTTGATTATATTTTCCAACTTCGTTCGGAATTAATTTCTCTAGCAGAGGGAAAAACAATCGATGAAGTTAAAAACTTTTCAGTAAAAGATCTTGATAAAAAAGACAACAAAGATATCCCTCACAATTACTTTTTAGGAGAACCTAAAAAAGGAGAAGCATTACGAACTGAAATTGACAAGTACCGTTTAAAACTTGTAAGTTTTGTGAATGAAGATAAAAAAGTTGATTTTGAAAAAAAGATTGGTTTAGATACTAAGGGACCTTTTAAAGATCAAAGTAGTAAAACCATTACGTGGGAAGATTATAATTTTGGCGAAACAATACTTGCCGCTTCAGTTACCCTATTAAATAAAATGGTTGGGGAAGTAAAAAATGCTGAATTTGACATTTTAACCTATTTAATGACATCTATTAGAGCTGGAGATTTCACCTTTGATAACGTATCTGCTCGCGTAATACCAAGTTCAAAACTGGTATTTTCAGGTACTGATTTTGAAGCTGATATTATCGTTGCTGCTTTTGACTCTAAATCAACCCCAGAGGTTTATTGGAAACCTGGAATTGATACTGCAACAGAAGCAATGATTCCATCTATGACCAAAGTTGATGGTGAAGGTGGTATGGTAAAACTAAAAATACCTGCTTCTGGAATGGGAGAGCAAAAATTTGCTGGTTTAATAAAAATGAAAGCCCCAGATGGAACGGATAAATATTATTCATTTAAAGAAAGCTATTCCGTTGCAAAATCATCCGCAACCGTAGCAGCCGAAAAAATGAATGTTTTATATGCCGATATTGATAACCCAATTTCTGTATCTGCTCCTGTTCCACCAGAAAAAATTAGAGTAAATGGTGGTGGACTCGTTTTTAAAGGTTCTGCAGGAAAATATATTGTAACTCCTCCTGCGTCTATGATTGGCAAAACTGTAAATGTTACAGTAAGTGCTGATTTTGGTGGAAAATCACAATCTCTTGGCGGAACAACATTTAGAATAAAAAATATTCCTCAACCAATTATTTTGCTCGGAACAATTCCAGGTGGATCAGTTCAGGCATCTTCAATCGTAAACAATCCTATTGTGGCAAAACCACCTGACGGTTTTGCATACGACATGATATGGAGAGTAACAAGCTTTACCTGGACTATTGGTTCAGGAAAAAACAGAAAAACTGGATCTGGATCTGGCAACAGGTTTCCTGGCGAACTAATCAGTCATATTAACTCTGCTGAACCTGGCACTACGCTATTAATAACTAATGTTAAAGTAACCGGTTCAATTGATGGCAAGCCTATTAATGTTAGAATTGATGAATCAAAATTAGCTGTCGCTGTTTCTATAAAATAACATTGAATACATAAAAGGAGGTTATTATGAAAATCATTATTCAACTATTCGCATTTATATTGTTTTTTAGCAGTTTGCAAGCTCAAATTGTTAATCAAGTAGATACTACGAAAGCACCTACTAACAATGTGAAAAAGCCAATTCGTAAACCTATTGATGGTATTTACGATAAAACTCATATCTATAATCGAACACCTGTTCAATATGTTCCTCTAAGAGAAGCAGATGCAATGTGGTCGAAAAAGATATGGAGAAGAATTGACCTTCGGGAAAAAATTAACCATCCGCTACATTTTCCTAATAGAGGAAAACTTTCTGATCCTACTTCTCAAGGCAACTGGTTAAGTTTTTGGGATGTCATTTATTCAATTATCGATTCTTCAGAAACAAACCCTAATCCTGTTTTAATGTATGAAGATGAGTTTTGTACAAAGCCATTGTTTAGAGAAGAATTTCAGAAAAAATTAGGATATGAAATAACTAGAGACTCAGTGGATGATGATGGGGTTATTGTTGCACAAATAAAAGATAATGCTTTTTATTATAAAACTGATTTTCTAGCTATCGACTTGAAAGAAGTTTGGTTTTTTGACAAACAACGTTCTGTTTTAGATGTAAGAATTATTGCAATTAATCCACAACTCCTTATTGACGATGAAACTTGCAGACAAAAAAATGAAATTATGGCGAGGAACTCACCTGGTAGCATTCCTGAGCCTTGTTCAAAAATATTAATGCCAACTGGTTGGTTGTATTTCCCCGAAATAAGACCATTTTTAGCCAATAACGATGCGTTTAACAACTTCAATACTTCCGAAATGAAATCGTATGATGATATCTTTTGGAAGAGATTCTTCTCAAGTTATGTTCAACGTGAGGAAAACATTTATAACAACCGTGAAATAAGTAACTTTATACTAAACGGTATGGATCAAGTGTTGGAATCGGATCGTATTACTAACGAAATACGAAAATTTGAACACGATATGTGGGAATTTTAAAATGTTTTCATAATAATCTCCAAAAAAACTCCTCATTCCGAGGAGTTTTTTATTTTTGTAAAATATCAAGTAAATCATGGTAGATATTCTAAAAACAGCAATTGAATTTTTAAAAGGAGTTGGTCCCATTAAAGCCGACCTTCTTAAAAAAGAGCTGAATATTTTTGAATACAATGATTTATTAAATTACTACCCATATCGCTATATTGATAAATCAAAAGTAAATAGAGTAACCGAAATTTCTGAAGAAAGTGGCATCGTTCAGTTAAAAGGCAAAATTTTATCCTTAAGAATTATAGGTGAAAATAGAGCAAAAAGATTAGTGGCAGAATTTTCGGATGAAACTGGGACGATTGAATTAGTTTGGTTTAACAGCATAAAATGGATTAAAGAATATATTAAAGCAAACCAAACATATCTGGTGTTTGGAAAACCCACTATTTTTGGAAGAAAATATAATATTACACATCCCGAAATTGAAGAATTTAATCAAAATGAAACCGTTTTATCCGTTCCGTTTCAACCCCTTTATAATACAAGCGAAAAATTAAAGAAAAAAAACATCGACTCTCGAGCAATATCTCGAATGATTCAAACCATGTTGCCTCAAATTGAAGCTTTTATACCCGAAATTATCAATGCTAATACATTAAAAGAGTGCAATTTAATTAGACGAGAAGATGCATTGTTTAATATTCATTTCCCAAAAAGCAAACCTCTATTATCGCAATCCATTTATCGTTTAAAATTTGAAGAATTATACTTTAATCAACTAAAACTCCTTAAAACTAGGCAAGTAAGATTGCAGAAAAATAAGGGACATTGTTTTGGAAAAATTGGAAATAATTTTAATGATTTTTTCTTTCATCATTTGCCATTTGAGCTTACAGATGCTCAAAAAAGAGTAATAAAAGAAATTAGATTTGACATGCGAGGTCCTTCTCAAATGAATCGATTGCTACAAGGAGATGTTGGAAGTGGAAAAACGGTTGTTGCTTTGATGGCAATGTTAATAGCACTCGATAATGATACGCAATCGTGCATTATGACACCCACGGAAGTATTATCGCAACAACATTATTCCACCATTTCAAAACTTTTGGAAGGAATGAATATTCGAATTGAATTATTAACGGGTTCCACAAAGGCTTCGGCAAAACGGAAAATACTTACCGACTTAGCAACTGGCGAAATTTCGATCATAATTGGAACTCACGCTTTAATTGAAGACGATGTTTGTTTTAAAAATCTTGGACTTACAATCATTGATGAACAACATCGTTTTGGGGTTGCTCAACGTGCAAAATTATGGAGTAAAAACATTCCATCGCCACATATTTTGGTTATGACTGCAACTCCCATACCTCGCACATTAGCAATGACACTTTTTGGCGATTTAAGCGTTTCGATAATTGATGAGTTGCCTAAAAACAGAAAGCCAATTGACACGCTCCATTTTTATGATAAAAGTCGTTTGCAAATTCAAGGTATTATGAAAAAGCAAATAGACAAAGGGCGTCAGGTTTATGTAGTATTTCCACTAATTGAAGAGTCGGTAAACTTGGATTTAAAACACTTACAAGAGGGTTATGAATCACTTTCGCACGACTTTCCCTTACCCCACTATGCCATCAGCGTTGTTCATGGAAAAATGAAACCATTGGAAAAACAGTTTGAAATGGAACGTTTTAAAAAAGGGGAGACA
This sequence comes from Bacteroidales bacterium, assembly GCA_038210985.1. Classification (GTDB taxonomy): domain Bacteria; phylum Bacteroidota; class Bacteroidia; order Bacteroidales; family WCHB1-69; genus JAQUGA01. The sequence goes on along the minus strand of JBBQWB010000007.1, from coordinate 5,016 downwards.
AATATTTTGATTTCAACAACTGTTATCGAAGTTGGTGTAGATGTTCCAAACGCCACAGTAATGGTTATTGAAGACGCACAAAGGTTTGGATTACTTCAATTGCATCAACTACGCGGTAGAGTTGGCAGAGGTTCAGATCAATCGTTTTGCGTTTTGGTTACCGGATATGATTTAACACAAGATGGAAAAGATAGAATTCAAGCTATGCTTAACACAAACGATGGATTTGAAATTGCAAATTTAGATTTAAAAATTAGAGGACCTGGCGATATTGAAGGAACCAGACAAAGTGGACTTCTAGATTTAAAATTAGCGGACATTAGCAAAGATGAGCACATTTTACTATTGGCTCGCTCAAAAGCAGAAGAATTAATTACAAAAGATCCAGAACTAAGCTCCGTAGAAAGCATTAAAGAAAAAGGCTATTTGACTGAATTATTAAAAAAATCACCAAGTTGGGCATTTGTAAGTTAACTAAGCCAAAACATAAAATCTTATAATAATTTAAATTTTATTCCGAATTATAGATTAAGGGATTAAAATTTTAACTTTGCAATATAAATAAACTATTTAAAATCTATCATACATTTATTCCTTTATGAAAATCTCTTATAATTGGTTAAAAAAATATATAACGTTTGATTTAAGCGTATCAGAAACATCAGAAATATTAACTGACATAGGCTTAGAAGTTGAATCTATAGAAAAATTTGAGCCCATAAAAGGAGAGTTAAAAGGAGTTGTTGTAGGCAAAGTAACATCCTGCGTCAAACACCCTGATGCCGACAAACTGCATGTAGCAAAGGTAAATATTGGCGAAGCTGAACCTCTTCAAATTGTTTGCGGTGCTCCAAATATTGCATTAAATCAAACTGTTTTGGTGGCTACCATTGGAACTAAATTATTTTTTAAAACTGGCAATGAACTTGAAATTAAAAAAACTAAAATTAGAGGACTAAGCTCGGAAGGTATGATTTGTGCCGAAGATGAACTTGGAATTGGACAATCTCATGCTGGAATAATGGTACTTCCCGACCATTTTGAAGTTGGCAAAAAAGCATCGGAAATATTTGATACTGAATCTGATTACATTTTTGAAATTGGATTAACTCCCAACCGAAGCGATGCAATGTCGCATTATGGAGTTGCAAGGGATATTTCTGCAGCTTTAAATTGCCGATTGAACAAAAAAATGCATGCTCTATTGCCCATGATTAAAAATTTCAAACCTTCCATAAATGAAAATCCAATTTCAATTGAAATAAAAGACATTGAAAATTGCTTGAGATATTCGGGAATTTATATAGAAAACATTAGCGTTTTGAAATCTCCCGATTGGATTAAAAAATCATTAAAATCGGTTGGAATTAATTCCATAAATAACATTGTGGATGTAACTAATTTTATAATGTTAGAAACCGGACAGCCACTGCATGCCTTCGACGCAAAAAAAATAAAAGGCAATAAAATTATAGTTCGTAAAGCAAACCCAAAATTATTTGTTACGCTAGATGATGTTGAACGAAAGCTAAATGGAAGTGAATTAATGATTTGTGATGCTCAAAACGAATTATGTATTGCCGGAATTTATGGTGGCATTGATTCAGGTGTGAGTGAAAACACCACTTCTATTTTTATAGAAAGTGCTTACTTTAACTCCGTATCTATACGTAAAAGCTCAAAACTACACGGCTTAAAAACCGATTCTTCGTTCAGATATGAAAGAGGTGGCGATCCGGAAATTACTTTGTATGCACTAAAAAGAGTTACCAATTTGCTTTCCGAGCAATTCAACAACATTAAATATTCGATAATTTCAGACATTTATCCCAATCCTATTAAGCGTCGGAAAATAAATCTTGATATTAAAAATTTATGGTCGTTAATTGGAAAAGAAATTCCTTTTGAAACAATTAAAACCATATTAATATCCCTAGATTTTGAAATTTTAGCTGAGAATGATAACTCCTTTGAAATGTTGGCTCCTCTTTATCGAACAGATGTAACTCGCGAGGCAGATGTTATTGAGGAAGTTTTACGCATTTATGGATTTAACTCCATCGAAATACCCGAAAAACTATCATATACTCCAAACTACAACTCGGAAACTAACGAACTGAAGAAAAATTTAAAAGAAAACATCTCCAATTGGTTATCCTCCATTGGCTTTTATGAATCGATAAACAATTCTTTATCAAAAAGCGAATATCTCGAAAAATTTGATTTTTCAAATAAAACTGATGCCGTTAAAATTTTGAATCCTTTAAGCAAAGAACTCGAAATAATGAGGCTTTCGCTTTTGCCAGGATTACTCGAAAATGTATTATTAAATCAAAACTATCAACAAACCGATGTAAAATTATATGAATTTGGCAAACATTATTCGTATAATCATCTTTTTACAGAATATGATGTTACGCGAAAATATCAAGAAAAAGAATTTTTATCCATGATAATTTGCGGGAATGACAATCCCGAAAACTGGAAATATCCGATTGTTAAATCCGACTTTTTTTCTATTAAAAGAATAGTTGAAGATTTATTGAATTTCACACACACTAAAAATAAATTAAAAACATCGCCAATTAATAGCAAACTTATTAAAGAAGGAATTCAATATTGTTGGAGCGATGAGCAACCTATCATAAAATGTGGAACCATTCACCCAAAAATATTAAAACAATTTGACATTAAACAAGAAGTTTTTTTCGTCGAAATAGACTGGAAATTATTTTCAGATTTAGCTATAAAACAGACTGTGCAATTTAATGAAATAAATAATTTCCAGCCTGTTAAACGAGATTTAGCTTTACTTATTGATAAGAAAATTGAATTTGCAGAAATTAGTAGTATTGCAAAACAGAGTGTTGGCAAGCTTCTTAAGGATGTAAAATTGTTTGACATATACGAAGGAGATAAAATACCAAGCGGGAAAAAATCGTATGCCATTCGGTTTACTTTTCAGAATAATGAACGAACAATGACTGAAATTGAAATTAATAAAGTAATGGATAAACTTATAAAATCATTAAATACAGCCATAAATTTCGAAATTCGTTAAAAAAAAGCAGAAGATAATTCATTTAAAAAAAGGTAATAGTATTCGTCTAGATTGTTTTAAGTGAAACCTAAATAGTTAAAAATTACAATAAAATGACAGATATAATTTTAAAGGCTGTTTTTTTTGCACAAAATCAACATAAAGACTGCGAGCCTTCGCACGATTGGTGGCATGTTGAAAGGGTTTGGAAATTAGCGAAAAAAATTGCATTAAAAGAAAACGCAAATACTTTTATTGTAGAAATAGTTGCACTTTTGCACGATATTGACGACCGAAAAATTGTGGGAGAAGCTGCTTCTAAGGAACTACTTAACACAAATAAATGGCTTGACGAAAATAATTTTTCAATAGAAACGAAAAATATAATATTAAATATCATTCAAGAATTATCGTTTAAAGGTGCCGGAGTTACTACGCCAATGAGTAGTTTGGAAGGCTGTTGCGTTCAAGATGCCGATCGATTAGATGCAATTGGGGCAATAGGAATTGCTCGTTGCATGGCATACACTGGTTCGGTAAATCGCCCTTTATACGACCCCACAATTTTGCCCCAGAATCACATTTCGTATAATGAGTACAAAAAAGGCAGAGGTAGTGCAATTAATCATTTTTACGAAAAACTGCTACTTTTAAAAGACAGGATGAACACAAACACAGGAAAAATTGTAGCCAATAAACGAGATAAGTTTTTGCGTGAATATTTACAACATTTTTTACTCGAATGGGAACAAAATGATGTGGATGAATAATTCATAAAAAATCAAATTCCTCTTTTTATTCCGCTTCTGATATGTTTTCCAATAGTTCAAACAATTCTGTTTTAACAAATGGTGATTTTATGAAATGTATGTTTTTAACTGCATTGGCAAATTCAGAAGTGTTAACTTCGATAAAACACGAGTGATTAACAATTACATGAGAATTTAAAGCTAAATTTTTATTATTGATTTTATATAAAATATCGTATGAATTTATGTTGTTAACCAAATTGTCGATTATTATTATTTCGGGAATAGTGTCGGACGAATTTGAAAGATATTTAATTGCCGAAAGATAATCGCTAAATGCTATTAATTTTTCACAATCATTTTCTAAATAACTACTTAAGCAATTTAGCACTTCTTTTTCGGAGCTAATTACAACAATATTTTTGAACCTTCTTTTTTTATCCAAATCCGCTTTTAATGAAAAATCAATATTAGAGTCAAAAACAAATTGACAAGTTATTGCATTCGATTTTTGTTTTAAAAATTCCATTTCAACTTTAAAAAGAGAACAAAGTTTCTTTAAGAAGGCAAAATCAATCACTGCTTGATGGGTAGAATTATAATTTTTAAAAATGGCAAAAAAGCTATTTAATTTTAAATCATCTATCTGATTATAAATTACTTCTTCAAAAACAAATTTGAATTCTATAACAAGTTTATTTTCAGTATTAATAAATTGATGAATTTTGATAGAAGAATCTAAACAGTGAATTGCAGTATAATTAATAGCATAATCCAAAAGAAGTATAAAAGATTGATCATTAAAAATAACATTTGTCTCATCCGATAAATCATCTATGAAAAAGATATTTTTTCCTTTATACAATATTTCTCTGCTTTTAATATTTTTGAATACAGTTGAAAAAGCCTTTTCAGTATTCATTTTTTCGACTACCAACTCATTCTTTTTATTTATAAAATCATTCAAAAAAGTTGCATTTTGATATTCTCCTAAAATATAATTCTTTAATTTTGAATTGGCGGATTCACTATCGTCCTGCAAAATTTCAAAAATTCGTTGCATTTTATTATTCAAATTTTTAAAATGGTAAATAAAAATATTCTCTAAGGTAAGTTTGGCATCGTTTAGTTTATTATTGGTTTGATAAAACTCGCTATTTTCGATAAACGTAATAATTGCATGTGAAATTTTTTCAGGTTCATTATCGTAATAAACTGGACTTACCC
>JBBQWB010000006.1:0-60770 GCA_038210985.1 Bacteroidales bacterium | reverse complement strand
ATGTTACTACTTCTGCTTGTGCCTCCGCCGCTAATGCCATTATCGATTCATACATTCAAATTATGATTGGACAATGCGATATGGTTGTTACGGGTGGTTCAGAATCTGCTGTTAACGAAGCTGGTATTGGTGGTTTTGGTGCAATGCACGCTATTTCTACTCGAAACGATGATCCTCAAACTGCTTCTCGTCCTTTTGATGCAGACAGAGATGGATTTGTAATTGGCGAAGGAGCAGCAGCTCTTATTCTGGAGGAATATGAACATGCGAAAGCTCGTGGTGCAAAAATTTATGCCGAAATGGTCGGATTCGGTCTTTCTGCCGATGCTCATCATCTTACAGCTCCTCATCCCGAAGGACATGGGGCTATGAAAGCTATGAAAAAAGCAATTGATTTTGCAAAAATTAATTTATCGGATATCGACCATATTAATACCCATGGAACTTCAACTCCAGTTGGAGATTTAGCCGAAACTAATGCAATTAGTAAGCTTTTTGGAGAACATGCGGCTAACATTAATATAAACTCTACTAAATCCATGACTGGACACTTGCTGGGTGCTGCTGCAGCTATTGAAGCAGTTGCTGCCATCATGGCAATTGTGAAGGATATTGTTCCTCCAACAATCAACCATTTTAATTTAGATCCACAAATCGACCCAAAACTTAATTTTACTTTTAATAAAGCTCAAAATAGAGTAGTTAATTATGCTCTTTCTAACGCTTTTGGGTTTGGTGGACATAATACCTCTTTATTGTTTAAAAAGTTTATCGAATAAATTGAATTTCTTTAAAATTTTCAAGAAAAACGACAAGAATAAACATTTGTCGGATTATATAAAAAATATTTTTGGGTTTACTCCCAAAAATATTTTTTTGTATGAACTCGCTTTTACTCATTCTTCGGCTTCTCAAACCAATAATGGTCGTAAAATTAACAACGAGAGACTCGAATATCTTGGCGATGCCATTTTAGGTGCTGTAGTTGCCGATTATCTTTATAAAAAGTTTCCCAACGTCGATGAGGGCTTCCTTACTGAAACTCGTTCAAAAATCGTAAGTAGAGCTAATCTTGGACGACTCGCCCTAAAATTAGGAATGGAAAAAAATGCAATTATTTCCGATTGTTGTTCAAACTCAAAGTCCTTGGGTGGCGATTTGTTCGAAGCATTTATTGGAGCTGTTTATGTTGATAAAGGCTACTCATTTGTGAGAAAATTATTGGTTCTAAAAATATTTAAAAATTTTGTAGATATCGATGAAATACTGAAAAAGGAAACAAATTTCAAAAGCCATTTAATTGAAGATTGTCAGCGGGATAAAATTCAGCTCGATTTTAATGTTGTGAAAGAAGAAATGATAAAAAATCGAAAACAATTTTGGGTTGAAATTGTGCTAAATGATGTTCCAACTGGAATTGTTGCCTGCGAATATAGCATTAAAGCAGCCGAGCAACTTGCTGCCGAACATTATTATAACAATTTAGAAAAAAACGGAAATTAATTTTCAGCAATTACAATATTTGCTATTTATTCAGACGCCCTGTCTGTATTCGGTTTTTTAATATTTCATAATTTCAACCATTAGGAATTTAATACCTCCTACTTATAAAACCTTTTTTGTAATTTAGCCCAATAATTTGTCATTTTATGAAAGTTTTTAAATTTGGTGGAGCTTCTATTTCTTCAAAAAATGCAATAGATAATGTTGCAAATATAATTTCGAGTTATAGTAACTTGAAATTGGTGGTTGTAATTTCAGCAATTGGCAAAACAACCAATGCTCTCGAAAAAATCACCCAAGCCTTTTTTGAAGGAAAAAACGAAATTATGATTTCAGAGTTTAACAAGCTTAAAGCCAATCATGATTTGATTGTAGATTCTCTGTTTGCCGAAAATATTGAAAAAAAATCGAGCTACCATAGATGCATGGATCAATTGAGTGAACTGCTTCAACAAGAACCTAGCGAAAGCTTCGATTATGACTACGACCAAATAGTTTCATTTGGCGAATTGTTATCCACCACTATTATTTCCGAATATCTTAATTATAAAGAAGTTAATAATAAATGGTTCGATGCTCGTTATTTAATTCGTACCGATAATACGTTTCGTGAAGGAAAAGTAGATTGGGATAAAACCCGTCAGAAAATTCAAAAACAACTTGGCTTATTTTTGATGCTGGATAATGAAAACATTGCTATTACCCAAGGCTTTATTGCTTCTACTGTCGAGCACTCAACTACCACTCTTGGACGCGAAGGCTCGGATTACACCGCTGCAATTATTGGATATGCACTTAATGTGAAAGATGTTACCATTTGGAAAAACGTTTCAGGTTTATTAAATGCCGATCCTAAATTTTATCCCGAAGCTGTAAAATTAGACGAAATTTCTTACCGCGAAGCTATTGAATTGTCCTTTTATGGTGCATCGGTTATTCATCCAAAAACAATGCAACCTCTTAAAAATAAATTAATTCCATTGTATGTAAAATCGTTTATTAATCCCGAAGATTCTGGAAGTCTGATTTCTTCTAAAAAAATCAATAATTCTATTCCTTGTTATATTTTTAAACGGAATCAAGTTTTAATTTCCATTTCACCAAAGGACTTTTCGTTTATTGCCGAAGAAAATCTATCGCTAATATTTGGACTTTTTGCTCATTTTGGTATTAAAATTAATTTGATGCAAAATTCGGCTATAAGTTTTTCGGTTTGTGCCGATAATCGACCCGAAAATCTTTCTTCGCTGGTGGATGAATTAATGACCGAATTTACGGTGAAGTATAACCTAAATATGGAGCTAATTACCATTCGTAATTACGACCAACATACCATCGACAAATTACTGAGAAATCGAAAAGTTTTTTTGGAACAAAAAAATAGGTTAACTATTCAAATGGTAGTTTCCGAAAAAGAAAATTAATCCTGTAAGTATGTTCAAAAAGTCGGGCTTATTTAAGGTTTTAATTTTTATTATTGTTTTGGTTAATATTTCGGCATTAATTATCTTTTTAAAATATGGACTTGTTTTTATTGCTTATTATCCAGCACTTTATCTATTTTTTTTAATAATCCTTATTGGATTGATAAAACTATTACCGAAAAAAAATAAACCGGCTCTTAAATCAAATATTATTATTGCTTTAAGTTCTGTTTTTATTGTTCTACTTGTTTTTGAAACGATACTGCGGTTTTCAGATTCACATAGAGATATTTCGGAACGAGAACTAAAATACGTTTATAAATCTCAAAAAGTAAAACTTTCAAACGGCTGGTATCAAGTATGGAACAACGACCATTACTTAACCGATGGCAAGCGTTTTAATCATTTCAGAAAAATAAACAAGGAAGGTTTTTCGGATAAAAATTGGGATACTACCAAAACAATAAATGAAATTAGAATTTTAGGAATCGGCGATAGTTATACCGAAGGACATGGTGCGGATGCCGATTCGACTTGGGTTAAATTTTTAGAAAAGAATATTAATTCGAACAAAGATGATTCTAAAGTTTATAGCTTTTTGAATGCTGGAATTTGTGGAAGTGATCCTTTTTTTGAATTTGTTTTGTTAAGAGATAAGTTACTTAAATATAAACCCGATGTTGTAATATTCGTATTTAATCAGAACGATTTTACCGATGTAATTGCACGTGGAGGAATGGAAAGATTTAAGCCAGATGGAAGCGTAAAATACAGATATCGTCCAAACGTTTATGAGTTTTTTTATGCCTCTTCATATATTTTTCGATTGTTATATGATAAAGATAATAATCAGCAAGAATATGAAAAATACGAAAACTTTTTATTTGCATTTAAGCAATTTGAAATATTTTTTGACTTAGTAAACAATTTGGCTCAAGAAAATAATTTAAGTACTTACTTTTGTTTTTTACCTTTAAATTTTGATTTAAAATCATGCGATGAAATGGATTATTTCTTAAATTTACAAGCAAAATATCCCAATATAAAACAAATGTCTTTCAGGTCATTTTTACGCAAAAATAGATGGCTACATGCACTTAAGTTCAGGAATGAATGTTATTGGAGCAAAGATGGACATTACACCTCTAAAGGATATAAATTTTTAGCCAATTCGATTTTTGAAGTATTACAGAAAGATTCAATTATTTTAAAAAAGTAATTTTACTGTTTTTTAATCATATGGAATTTTAAATGACGTCATTTAAAAAATCTATCTGTATAAATTCAACAAAATCTGTTGATTATAGTTTGTGTGTGTAAACAAATTTATGACACACCTTAATTATACAAAATTTAAAGACCAAATTTTTGATATTGACTCGGAAAATACATTTTATAAAGGTGATTTACCTTGTGTTATCGACTTTTATACATCCTGGTGCAATCCATGCAAAGATGTCGAAAAATGGCTTCAACAATTAAACTTGGAGTATGGAAATCGCATACAATTTTATAAAATCGACTGTGAAAAAGAAAAAGAGTTAGCAGAAAAGTTAAACGTGTCGAGTTTTCCACATATTATGCTAATGAAAAATAATCAAGCTCCTAAATCATTAATAGGCTTATATTCCTACAATTACATAAAAGAAGTTTTACATAATGAGTTTTTGTAATTTAGGATAGTCTGAATACAAAACTTGATTTTTTAAGTTCTAAACTTCGTTTGCAACTTTCTGCTTTCTAACTTTATACTTTCAACTCAAATTATTACTTTTGTAAAAAAAAGTCAGATGTTATTTCCCGACCAAGTATTGTTTGAAGACAATCATATTATCATTATTAATAAACGTGCAGGTCAGATAGTTCAGGGCGATAAAACTGGTGATGAGCCTTTGTCCGAAATGGTTAAAAATTATTTGAAGGAAAAGTATCAAAAGTCAGGTAATGTTTTTGTGGGAGTTGTTCATCGTTTAGACCGTCCAGTGAGTGGGATTGTTATATTTGCTAAAACATCCAAAGCTCTAACTCGCTTAAATTCAATGATACAAAACAGGGAAATTCAAAAATATTATTGGGCAATAGTACTTCAAAAACCACCAAAAGATTCCGAAAAACTTACTCATTATTTATTTAAGGATCAGGAAAAAAACAAGTCAAGGGCAATTTTAGAACCCAAAGAAGGTTATTTAAAATCGACATTGATATACAAAATATTAACTTCTTCCGATCGATATCATTTGCTCGAAGTAGAGTTGGAAACTGGTCGTCACCATCAAATTCGAGTTCAATTAAAAGAAATAGGCTGCATTATTAAAGGCGATTTAAAATACGGAGCTCCAAGGTCTAATCCCGATGCTTCCATCAGTTTACATGCTAGACGTATCATTTTTGAACATCCAGTTTCTAAAATTAAAATAAATATCACTGCCAAAGTGCCCGAGGATAATCTTTGGAATGTATTTGAAAATATAATGATAAAATAAAACAATAATATTAGTTTGTCAGCTATTGTTTGGGCGTATTTATCAAATACTTTCTATCCCAAATATTGAACTTTAAAATACACCAAATAGCTCTAAAACCATCTTTCCAGCCTATTTTTTTTCCTTCTTCATAAGTCCGACCATAATAGGAAATACCAACTTCATAAATTCGGATGTTTTTAATTTTTGAAATTTTAGAAGTAATTTCTGGTTCAAAACCAAATCTGTTTTCTTTTAAAAAAATGGATTTAATAATTTCGGCACTGAAAAGTTTATAGCAAGTTTCCATGTCGGTAAGGTTTAAATTTGTGAACATATTGGAGAAAGATGTCAGAAATTTATTTCCTATGCTATGCCAAAAAAACAAAATTCGATGTGGATTTCCTCCTAAAAAGCGTGAGCCATAAACCACGTCGGCAAATCCATCCAAAATAGGTTTTATGAGTAAATTGTATTCATTTGGATCGTATTCTAAATCTGCATCTTGCAAAATAATAAAGTTACCTGTTGCCAACTCAATGCCTTTATGAATAGCTGCACCTTTTCCCATATTTACAGGTTGCTCGTAAAAAAGAATATTTTTATCCGAATTATTTTGGATATAATCCATTGCAATTTCTGCTGTGCTGTCTTTTGAGCAATCATTTACAATGATTATCTCCTTTTTTACATCACATATTAAATCAACAGACATTACCTTGTCCAGAATTGAAACAAGAGTTTTTTCTTCGTTGTATGCAGGTATAATAATACTTAATAGCATTTTAAAGGGGGTAGGTTAATTTTTGTATTTTAGCCATTTCCATATTTCGCGATAACTTGGTTTTTTGCCATACATTAAAATACCTGTACGATAAATTTTTGCTGCCAGCCATGTGGAGGCAATAAAACCAAAAACTAAACGCGACATGGATAGTATAATTTCGTTAATTGGAACTCCAAACGGAATTCTAACCATCATAATAATTGGCGAAGTAAACGGGATTATAGATAGCCAAAATGCAATTTGTCCGTTGGGACTATTTGTAACAAATTGAGCCATAACAATTCCGAAAATTAAGGGAGCCGTTATTGGTAAAACAAATTGTTGCGTATCGGCTTCGTTATCGACCGCCGAACCAATTGCTGCAAAAAAGGATGCATAAAACAAATAACCTGCAATAAAATAAAAAACGAACATCAATAGAATGGTAGTAAAATTAATCGATTTTATCGATTCGATAATTTTCATTACCTCGGGATTTTGAGCTTTATTTATGGATGTTTCCATTGCTGGATTTGATTGAGTTAATGACGCATTTTGCATAATGGATGTGTCGGTTTTTGAGCTTTCAAAATATTCGGGCATAGCTGTTTTAAAAACGGTAACAATTGCAAATGTAAATACAACCCAAAGGAGGAATTGAGTTAAGCCAACCAATGCAATTCCAAGAATTTTACCCATCATTAGTTGAAATGGACGAATAGACGAAATAATGACTTCTACAATTCTGCTGGTTTTTTCCTCAATTACGCCTCGCATTACTAAGGAACCGAACATGAATATGAAAAAATAAATAATAATCGACGATAATATCCCTAAAATTGTGCTCAGTTCGGTTGAACTTTCTTTCTCAACTCCGTCCTCGCCAATTTTTCGTTGTTCAATCATAATTCGAGTATTCTCGTCAATTGCTTTTAGCGAGTCGCGATTTATATGATACATTTGGTACATGAAAAAATTGTCTAAATTGTATTTCATGGTGCTTTGGATGTGCGATTTTACGGCTAATCCAAGTTGTTTTTTCGAGAAAAGATATGCTCTGTTAGGAATGCTGTTTTTGGGAATGTATAAAATTCCGTCGTAGCCTTGTTTTTCGTAGTTTGTTTTTAATGTTTCGATAAGTTCGTCGGTATATCCAAAACTTATATCCGGATTGCCTTCCAATTTATTTATAAAAAGTCCATTTTCGTCCAAAACTACAATTTTACTGCTTTCATCGCTCATTTTAGCAATAAACACAGGTACAATCATCAAAGCGGCCATTAAAATTGGACCTAAAATGGTCATTATAATAAATGACTTTTTCTTAACTCTTGTAAGATATTCGCGTTTAATTATTAATAGTATCTTTTTCATAACTAATAACTTGAATCAATTTGACTTTTGCACTTTACATTAGAAATAAATATATCGTTCATCGTTGGAAGTTGTTCGTTAAAATAACAAACGGTGGCATGAGGTATTAAAATGTTTAGTAATTCATTAGAACTTAAGTCACTAGGAAGTTTAACCAGAAATTCGACTTTATCGTTTTCTTCTTTAATTATTTTTCTGGATATGGAAGAAGGTAAAAAATCGTTAATAGATGAAGTTAAATTTTTAAGACCAATTAAAAATTCATTTTTTTTGTGGTTTTGACGAATATCCGAAACGCTACCTTCTAGTATTTTTTTAGATTTATTTATAAGTGCAATATTGTCGCAAAGTTCTTCCACAGATGACATGTTGTGGGTTGAAAAAATGATGGTTGCTCCATTATCTTTTAAATGTAGAATTTCTTTTTTAATGATGTCGGTGTTTATTGGATCGAAGCCGCTAAAAGGTTCATCAAATATTAAAAATTTTGGTTCATGGATTATCGTTACAATAAATTGAATTTTTTGTTGCATCCCTTTGGATAGTTCTTCAACTTTTCTGTTCCACCAGGATTCTATTTCAAATTTCTCGAACCAGAATTTTAATTTCTTCATGGCATCGGCTTTTGAAACTCCCTTTAATTGAGATAAATAGATAGCTTGTTCACCCACTTTCATCTTTTTGTATAAACCTCTTTCTTCGGGTAAATAACCAATTTGAGAAACGTGTTTGCTACTCATGGGTTCGCCATTAAAAAAAATTTCACCTTCGTCGGGAGCGGTTATCTGATTAATAATTCTAATTAGCGAGGTTTTTCCGGCTCCATTAGGACCTAACAATCCATAAATAGTATTGTCGGGAACAGAAATGCTCACTTTTTTAAGAGCAGTGTGTTCTGCATATTTTTTGACAATATCATGTGTTTCTAAAATATTCACCATCATCGAGTTTTAGTAATTCAAAACCTTATTTTTTTTTGAAAAAAGTTTTCCCAGGTTTAATGTTTTTATTAATCTTCTTTTTTAGAGGTTTGCCTTTGTTCATGCTTGCAGCAATTTGCTGATTTTGAATAAGGATGTCTCGTGTATTGGCAAATTTAAAGTCTGCGGCTAACACTAATTTGCCTTCCGATAAAACATTTAGATGTTCGACAATTAGTTCGTCATTTACCGAATCTCGGTTCCAACTTAGATATTGTTTTTTTAAATGATTCGCAATTTCCGAAATAAATGCTTCTCTTTCGGCTCCTTCTTCAAATCCTATTGCTTTTTCAATCATTAATTCAATGTTTTTTCCGTAGGGAGGAAACTTGATTTTGTTTTTTGGATAGGGTAGAGGCTCTGGTCTTATTTGTATTGCTAATACATCCGGTTTATCGTAAGGACTGTCAATATCCAATTTGAATTCGGACATAAAAAAAAGATGATCCCATAACTTATGCCAATAATCAACCGAATCTTTCCCGTTTGGATTAAGTTGCGACATTACTTTAATAATGGCTTTTGCCAATCTATTGCGCTTTTCTCGGTCGTCAACGGTGCTGGTATGTTCAATCATTTTTTGTATGTTTCGACCATACTCTTTAATCATTATTTTTTCGAGCGAAGTGTTGTAATCCATGTTTTTTTAGTTTCTAAATTAATAACAGATCTGTTTTAAAATATTACATAACAGACTTATTGGTAGTGAAAATATATAATTAGTTTAAATTATTTCCAGATTTTCTAATGATTTTAAAAATCAATGGGCAAATTTAATACTTTTTTTCAGGAATAAAGAAAAAATCATTCGTTAAAAATATATTAGTAACTCAAAATTGAAAATTCGTAATTCGTAATTGTCTAATTCGTAATTGACTAATTCGTAATTCGTATTTGAAAATTCGTAATTGAAAACTCGTAATTGAAAACTAATAATTAAACCCTAAACCACCCTAAGTTTAGCATATTTCAACAACAATGTTTTTGATTCTCCATTTTCAAACAAAACCAATGCTTTTTTATTATCATCCGAACCAGTTACTTCGATTACTTTCCCAAATCCAAATTTTTCGTGTTCCACATTCGTTTCTGCTTTAAGGTCGATGTTTGCAGGGGAGTTGTCGAAGGGAATTGAGTTTTTAGTATCTGATATTTTTTTTAAGTTCGAATAATTAACTGGTGTTTCTGTTTTTTTGTCAACTGTTGGTTGTGTTTGTTTATCGAAGCTTATTTTTGTTTTTTCTTTTTGAATAAACGATTTAACGGGAGTGAATTCGTCATAGTCAAACTCGATAAATTTATCATCGATATCTTCAATAAACCGACTTGGTTCGCCAAAAGTTACTTGTCCCCAGCGATACCGAGTTTGGGCGTAAGAAATGTACGATTTTTTTTCGGCTCGAGTAAGAGCTACGTAAAATAGTCGACGTTCTTCTTCTAATTCTGATCGCGAATTAATCGACATAAACGAAGGAAAAAGATTTTCCTCGGCGCCCACAATAAATACAACCTTAAACTCTAAGCCTTTTGCCGAGTGTATAGTCATTAGTAAAGTTTTATCGCTTTTATCATCTTCTTTTTCTTCCACATCCGAAAGAAGTGAAACTTGATTTAAAAAATCATTAAGGGTTCTAAAAGAAGTATCAATTTCACCTGTTTCAAAATCGGGTTCTGCTTCCGAATCTACAAAATTTCGGATGGCATTTAAAAGTTCCTCTACGTTTTTATAACGTTCAGGTTCATCTTTATTTTCCGATAGTTCACTCAATACTCCTGTACTAGTAACTATTAAATAAGCTAAATCGTATGCATTTAAGGTGTCGTTTTGTGCTTTAAAACTCATGATTTTGTTAGCAAAATCCTCTAGCTTAACAATATATGCATTGTTCAGAGGAAGTTCGTATTTTCGAGGATAAGCAATTATATTCCATAATGGAACATTAAGATTTGAAGCATGCACAATTACTTTTTCAAGCGTTGTTTGTCCAATACCACGTTGAGGATAGTTAATAATTCGTTTTAATGCTTCCTCATCACTATTATTGTACACTAGTCGAAAATAGGATAATACATCTTTTATCTCTTTTCGTTTATAAAACGACATTCCTCCGTAAATTTTATGAGGAATATTTTTTTTCCGGAATGATTCTTCAAAAGCACGCGATTGAGCATTTGTTCGATATAATATGGAAAAATTAGCAAAATTCAAATTGAGTGTCTTTTTTTCATGAAGTATAATTTCGGCAATTTTGTTTGCTTCATCCGACTCCGACGACATTTTTAAAACTTTCACTTTCATCCCACTTTCGTTAGATGTCCAAATGTTTTTTGAAATCTGTTTTTGGTTTGCTTTAATTAAGCTGTTTGCAGCAGCTACAATATTTTGTGTAGAACGGTAGTTCTGTTCTAATTTAAACAATTTATAATCTGGATAATCCGATTTAAAGTTTAAAATATTTTGGATATTTGCCCCACGAAACGCATAAATACTTTGAGCATCATCGCCAACTACACAAATGTTTTCGTTGTTTGCTGCCAGTTTTTTTAAAATCAAGTATTGAGCATAGTTAGTGTCCTGATACTCATCTACTAAAATATATTTAAAAATTTGTTGGTATTTATGAAGAGCTGCCGGAAAATCGCGAAATAAAACATTTGTATTAAATAGCAAATCGTCGAAATCCATAGCATTAGCTCTTTTCAAGCGGCTATTATATGTTTTATAAAGTTCGTGAATTAATGGACGTTGCGATGAAGCATCGGCTTGTAATATTTCGGTGGATTGGGAATATTCGTCGGGCGAAATTAAATTATTTTTTGCCATCGAAATTCTGGCTAAAACTGCACTAGGTTTATAGGTTTTAATATCTAAATCAAATTCTTTAAGGATTGATTTTATTAAATTTTTCCCTTCGTCGGTGTCGTAAATCGAAAATTCGCGTGTATAACCTAGTTTGTCTCCTTCAGATCGCAAAATCCGTGAAAAAACCGAGTGAAAGGTTCCCATCCAAACATTTTTACCTTCATTGCTACCTAATATTTTAATAATTCGGGTTTTCATTTCATCGGCTGCTTTATTGGTAAAAGTTAGCGATAATATATTAAATGGATCGATGCCCGATTTAACCATATTTGCTATTCTGTATGTAAGCACTCTCGTTTTTCCCGATCCAGCACCAGCAATTACCATCACAGGACCCTCAATCGATTTTACTGCATTTAATTGGGCCTCATTTAATTCGTCTAAAAAGTTACTCATTAAGTTGTTTATTAATTGCCACAAAGATAATCAAACTACAAAAATCAAATGTCTATTAAACTTCATTTTATTAAAAATAATAAGACATACATACAACAAAATACAAAAAATTAATATTAAATGACTGAATGATAGCGTTTTAATTGAAATTTTAGAGAATTTATTTAATACATAGCTAAATCAAGCATGTGATTAAATAATTGATATTTTTTTGGTTTAATTGCATTTTTACATGTAAATTTTAATTTTTTGCAAATAAAATTACAAGTAAAAATTGATTTTTATATACCATTATATATTATAATAATTATCGTAATTTTTTTGTTGAATATTGGATACAAATAAAAAAAATAAGCAAAATTCAAAATAAAAAGGTGTAAGTACTTGATTAATAAAAAAAAAGTTTTACCTTTGCAGTCCCAAATAATTGGGGGTATTATTTATTGTACTGAAAATCAATTTATAAACTAGTATGCCAACAATACAACAGTTAGTAAGAAAAGGCCGGAAAAAGGTTACTTATAAGAGCAAGTCGCCCGCTTTAACCGGATGCCCACAAAGGCGAGGTGTATGTGTAAGGGTTTACACCACTACACCAAAGAAGCCAAACTCAGCTATGCGAAAAGTAGCGAGAGTGCGTTTAACCAATCAAATGGAAGTGAACGCCTATATCCCTGGAGAAGGACATAATTTGCAGGAACACAGTATTGTAATGATACGTGGCGGTCGTGTAAAAGATTTACCAGGTGTTCGTTATCATATTATTAGAGGAGCTTTAGATACTTCCGGAGTAGATGGTCGTAATCAAAGAAGATCTAAATATGGAACTAAACGTCCTAAGAAAAAATAATATAGTTCAACTATGAGAAAATCAAAACCAAAAAAACGAATTATTCTTCCTGATCCAAGATTCAGCGATACTGTTGTCACAAAATTTGTAAACAACATTATGTTACAAGGCAAGAAGAATACTGCATTCAAAATTTTTTATGATGCAATTGATGTCGTAAGTGAAAAAACTAAGGAAGATGGTCTTGAAATATGGAGAAAAGGACTTGCTAATGTAACTCCTTCAGTGGAAGTTCGTAGTCGCCGTATAGGTGGTGCTACTTTCCAAATTCCATCCGAAATTCGTCCTGATAGAAAACAATCTATCGGAATGAAAAACCTTATTCTTTATGCACGCAAACGCCACGAAAAATCGATGTCGATGAAGCTTGCTTCCGAAATCATCGCAGCATATAAAGAAGAAGGTGCTGCATACAAACGTAAAGAAGATATGCACCGTATGGCTGATGCCAACAAAGCGTTCTCTCACTTCAGATTCTAAATAATAACTAAAACAAGTAATACAGAAAGTAAAATTAATGAGCGAAGATATTAAATATACCAGAAATATTGGGATTATGGCTCATATCGACGCCGGTAAGACTACTACTACCGAGCGTATTCTGTATTATACAGGTAAAAGTTATAAATTAGGCGAAGTTCACGAAGGAACAGCTACAATGGATTGGATGGTACAAGAACAGGAACGAGGAATAACAATCACTTCTGCTGCTACTACCGTATATTGGGAATTAGACGAACAACCATATAAAATCAACATTATTGATACCCCTGGACACGTTGATTTTACAGTGGAAGTTGAACGTTCGCTCCGAGTATTAGACGGTGCTGTTGCTCTTTTTTGTGCAGTTGGTGGTGTTGAACCACAATCCGAAACTGTTTGGAAACAAGCCAATAAATATAAAGTTCCTCGAATCTGTTTTGTAAATAAAATGGATAGGGCAGGTGCTAATTTTTTCCGTGTTCTCGACCAAATCGAAACACGTCTTAATGCAACTCCTATTCCTTTGCAAATACCAATTGGTTCGGAAGATGATTTTATTGGAATCGTAGATTTAATCAAAAATAAAGCATTCGTTTGGGATGAAACTTCTTTAGGAGTTGTTTTTGGTGAAGTTGAAATTCCCGAAGACATGGTAGAGCAAGTAGCCGAATATCGTAATTTATTACTCGAAGCAGCTGCTGAACAAAATGAAGAAATTCTTGTAAAATACTTCGACGATCCTAATTCTGTTACAGAAATAGAAATTATTGAAGCCATTCGTCAAGCAACCTTATCCTTAAAAATATGCCCAGTTTTTTGTGGTGCTTCTTTTAAAAATAAGGGTGTTCAGCGTTTACTCGACGGAGTTATTCAGTTTCTTCCTAGTCCTATGGATGTGGAACCAGTTACTGGAATTAATCCTAAAACAGAAACCCCCGAAATTCGTAAGCCAGATATAAACGAACCATTTGCAGCTTTAGCATTTAAAATTGCTACGGATCCTTATGTAGGTAGAATTGCTTTTTTTAGAGTTTATTCGGGACGCTTAGAATCTGGCAAAGTTGTTTACAACACAGGTTCAAAAAAACGCGAACGTTTAGCACGCTTGTTAAGAATGCATGCTAATAAACAAAATCCAATTGATGTAATTGAAGCTGGCGACATTGCTGTTGCTGTTGGTTTTAAGGATATCAGAACGGGAGATACTCTATGCGATGAAAATCATCCGATAATTCTTGAAAATATTGTGTTTCCTGAACCTGTTATTGCAGTTGCAGTTGAACCCAAAACTCAGGAAGATATCGACAAACTTTCGTTGGCATTAAATAAATTAGCTGAAGAAGATCCTACATTTATTGTTAAAGTAGATGAAGAAATCGGTCAAACCGTAATTCAAGGTATGGGCGAATTGCATTTAGAAATTTTATTGGATCGCCTAAAACGTGAATTTAAAGTTGAATGTAATCATGGTAAACCTCAAGTTGCATATAAAGAGGCAATTACCGAGATAGTTCGCCATCGTGAAGTATATAAAAAACAATCGGGCGGTAGAGGAAAATTTGCAGATATTACATTTGATATTTCACCAGTTGATAGCAACGTAAAAGGTCTAATATTTGCCGATAATATCAAAGGAGGATCTCTTACTAAAGAATACATTAACGCTGTTCAAAAAGGATTTTCAAATGCTATGAGAAATGGTGTTTTGGCAGGTTATCCTTTAGAAGGTTTAAAAGTAACTTTACTCGACGGAACATTCCATCCTGTGGATTCTGACTCGTTATCTTTTGAGATTTGTGCAAGCATTGCATTTAAAAATGCTTGTAAAAAAGCAAAAAGTGTATTTCTCGAACCTATTATGTCGGTGGAAATACTTTCTCCCGCTGAATTTATTGGTAATGTTAGTGGCGATTTAAATCGAAGAAGAGCTGTTATTATGGCAATTGACTCCAATTTAAATGGACAAATAATTAAAGCCAAAGTTCCCTTGTCTGAAATGTTTGGATACGTAACCACTTTACGATCATTATCATCAGGACGAGCAACATCTACTATGGAGTTCTCGCACTATTCAATTGTACCCGAATCTATTAGTGAAACTATACTTTTTAAAGGAAAATATTTACTATCGTAAACCAAATAAATATTAAACTGTGAACCAGAGAATAAGAATTAAATTAAAATCGTACGACCATAGTTTGGTCGACAAATCAGCAGAAAAAATAGTTAAGACTGTTAAAGCTGCTGGTGCAATAGTTAGTGGTCCGATACCGCTGCCAACGAACAAAAAGATTTTTACGGTTAACCGTGCAACATTCGTAAACAAGAAATCCAGAGAGCAATTTGAACTTTCATCGTACAAACGTATCCTTGATATTTATAGTTCAACACCAAAAACAATTGATGCTCTGATGAAACTTGAATTACCAAGTGGCGTAGAAGTAGAAATTAAAGTGTGAAGCAAGTATCTAAGTTAAATTAGTAAACAAAAAAAAGTAATGTCAGGACTAATTGGAAAAAAAATCGGAATGACCAGTATTTATGATGCCTCTGGTAAAAATTTACCATGCACTGTTATTGAAGCTGGTCCCTGTGTAGTTACACAGGTAAGAACCATCGAGGTTGACAAGTATGAAGCAATTCAGCTTGCTTACGATGAGAAAAAAGAAAAAAACACTACCAATCCTTTGAAAGGACATTTCAAAAAAGCAGGCACAACTCCTAAAAGAATAATGATGGAGTTTACTCGTTTTGAAGCTGAACATCGTAAAAATTTTGGAGAAACTTTAGATGTAACAATATTTAGCGAAGGCGAATATATTGATGTTTCAGGTACTTCAAAAGGAAAAGGTTTTCAGGGCGTTGTTAAACGTCATGGATTTAGAGGTGTTGGGGATGCTACTCACGGTCAGCACGATCGTTTAAGAGCACCTGGTTCAGTAGGAGCATCTTCCTATCCTTCCCGAGTTTTTAAAGGGATGCGTATGGCAGGTCAAACAGGAAATAGAAAAGTTAAGATGATAAATCTTCAAGTTTTAAAAATTATTCCTGAGAAAAATATTATAGTTGTTAAAGGTTCTGTTCCAGGATCAAACGGTTCATACTTAAAAATTGAAAGATGGAGTTAAAAGTATATAAATTCGATGGAAGCGAAACCACCAAAACCGTATCGTTAAACGACGAAATGTTTTCAGTTGAACCTAACGATCACGCAATATGGTTAGATGTAAAACACATCTTAGCAAACCGCAGACAAGGTACTCATAGCTCGAAAGAAAAATCGATGCTTTCGGGTAGTACACGTAAGTTGAAAAAACAAAAAGGAACGGGCGGAGCTCGTGCTGGTAGTATTAAAAATCCTTTGTTCCATGGAGGCGCAAGAGTTTTTGGACCACATCCAAGAATATACGGATTTAAACTAAATAAAAAAGTTAAACAACTTGCTCGTATTTCTGCCTTGTCTTACAAAACAAAATCAAATGATATATTAGTAGTAGAAGACTTCACTTTTGAGCAACCTAGCACAAAAGCATATAAGGATTTTGTCACAAATTTTGATTTAGTTGATAAAAAAAGTTTATTAATTGTTTCTGATTCAAATAAAAACGTATATTTGTCCTCTCGAAATTTGAAGAGTTGCAAAGTGATAAATGTTTCAGATATAAACACTTACGACATTATGCAGGCTTCAAAGCTTATTTTATTTGAAAGCTCAATTAATAAATTTCAAAAACAAGATAAGGCTGAAGAGTAGTAATTATTAACAAAAAACTATAATGGATATCATAATTAAGCCAATCATCACTGAAAAAAGAAGCCAAAATGCTGAAAAATTAAACAGCTATGGTTTTGTAGTGAATAGAAAGGCCAATAAGTATCAAATTAGAAAAGCTATTGAAGAGCTATATAGTGTTAAAATAGAATCAGTTAATACCTTGATTCAACGTGGGAAAAAATCAACCCGTAACACTAAAACCGGAATGATAGTCGGTAGTAAAAGCTCACTGAAAAAAGCTTTCGTGAAATTAAAAGATGGTCAAACAATCGATTTTTATAGCAATATTTAACAATGGCTTTAAAGAAATTCAAACCAGTAACACCCGGTCAACGATTCAAAGTTGTAAGTAACTTTGAAGAAATCACGACAAACCAACCTGAGAAAAGTTTATTAGCTCCAATCAAAAGATCTGGAGGTCGTAATAATCAGGGAACAATGACCATGAGATATATGGGAGGTGGTCATAAAAAAATGTATCGTATTATCGACTTTAAAAGAGAAAAAGACGGTATACCTGCAGTAGTTAAATCCGTTGAATACGACCCAAATCGCTCTGCACGCATTGCATTAGTTGTATATAAAGATGGTGAAAAGAGATATGTTATTGCTCCTCACGGTATACAAGTGGGACAAGAAATATTATCAGGCAGAGGTATATCTCCAGATTTAGGAAATACATTATTTCTTGGAGAAATTCCTTTTGGAACGATTATTCATAACATCGAACTTCGTCCAGGTCAAGGTGCAAAAATAGCACGCGGAGCTGGAACATACGCACAGTTGCTATCTCGCGATGGAAAATATGCAAATATTAAATTGCCTTCTGGTGAAATTCGAATGATTTTAACCGAATGCAAAGCAACCATTGGTATGTCATCTAACATCGACCATAACCTTCAAGTATCAGGCAAAGCTGGTAGAAGTCGTTGGCAAGGTCGTCGTCCTAGAGTTCGTGGCGTTGTAATGAACCCAGTAGATCACCCAATGGGTGGTGGCGAAGGTCGTGCAACTGGTGGACATCCACGTTCACGTAAGGGTATTCCATCAAAAGGATACAAGACACGTTCTTTGAAGAAAAGTTCAAACAAGTATATAATTGAAAGAAGAAAAAATAACAGATAAAGGGAGAACATTATGAGCCGCTCATTAAAAAAAGGACCCTACGTTCATTATAAACTCGAAAAGAGAGTAGGAGAAGCACAAACAGCCACAAAAAAAGGAACTATTAAAACATGGTCACGTGCATCGATGATTACTCCTGAATTTGTAGGTTTAACAATCGCAGTACATAACGGGAATAAATTTATCCCTGTATATGTTACCGAAAATATGGTAGGTCACAAGCTTGGTGAATTCGCTCCAACGCGAATATTTAGAGGCCACGCTGGTAATAAAGATAAAGGCAAAAAATAAGAAAAATAATTCAAACAATGGGATCACGTAAACGTATAAAAGCCGAAGAATCAAGAGAAGCCAAAAAGAGTACTTTCATGGCTCGATTGGTTGACAATCCAACATCTCCTCGCAAAGCTCGTTTAATGGCTGATTTAATCAGAGGAATGAACGTAGAAAAAGCACTAAATGTTTTAAAGTTTAGCAATAAAGAGTCAGCTGTTAAAATCCAAAAATTATTGCTATCAGCAATTTCAAATTGGCAACAAAAAAATGAAGGAGCTCGAATCGAAGACAGTAATTTGTATGTAAAAGAGATTTTTGTAGACGGAGGTCGTATGCTAAAACGTCTCAGAACAGCACCTCAAGGTAGAGGCTATAGAGTTAGAAAACGCTCTAACCATATTACATTAATTATTGACAGTAAAAACTAATAAAGAATATTTAAATGGGACAAAAAGTAAATCCGATAAGCCTTAGATTAGGAATTATTAAAGGTTGGGATTCTAATTGGTACGGCGGAAAATCTTTCGAAAGCAAATTAGTTGAAGATCATAAGATTCGTCTTTATCTTCAAGCTCGTTTAAACAAAGCTGGTATCTCGAAAATTTATATCGAGCGTACATTAAAGCTTGTTACTGTTACGATCTTTACCGCTCGACCAGGTTTAATCATTGGAAAAGGTGGTCAAGAAGTAGATAAACTGAAAGAAGAATT
Organism: Bacteroidales bacterium; assembly: GCA_038210985.1. Classification (GTDB taxonomy): domain Bacteria; phylum Bacteroidota; class Bacteroidia; order Bacteroidales; family WCHB1-69; genus JAQUGA01. The sequence continues at coordinate 41,782 of JBBQWB010000006.1, read as the reverse complement.
AAAAAAAGTTACAAATAAAGAAATTCAAATCAATATCTCGGAAATTAAACGCCCTGAGCTTGACGCAGTTTTAGTTGCTCAAGCTGTTGCTAAGCAAATTGAGGCTCGAGTTTCTTACCGAAGAGCTATTAAAACAGCAATAGCATCAACCATGCGTATTGGTGCCGAAGGTATCAAGGTTTCTGTTTCTGGACGTATTGGTGGTGCCGAAATGGCTCGTAACGAACATTTTAAAGAAGGAAGAACTCCACTTCATACGCTTCGTGCAGATATCGATTATGCAGCTGCAGAAGCTCATACAACCTATGGAAGAATAGGTGTAAAAGTTTGGATTTGTAAAGGTTTAATTTATGGAAAACCAGATTTGTTTGCCATTCTTGGAGACTCTAAAGAAAGCAAATCTTCTTCGATGAAAAAACCAATGCAACAACAAGCTAGAAGAAAAAGACAATAAAACGAATAGAAACAATAAAAATAAAAACAAATGTTACAGCCTAAAAAGACCAAATTTAGAAGGCATCAAAAAGGGAAAATGAAAGGTTTCTCCAAAAGAGGAAGCGAAATCGCTTTTGGATCTTTTGCCCTAAAAAGCACCGAAGAGTGTTGGATGACCGGTCGTCAAATTGAAGCTGCTCGTCAGGCAATGACTCGTTACATGAAAAGAGAAGGAAAAATATGGATTCGTATATTTCCCGATAAACCAGTAACAAAAAAACCAGCTGAAGTACGTATGGGTAAAGGTAAAGGTTCTCCTGAATATTTTGTGGCTCGAGTTAGCCCAGGTCGAATCCTTTTTGAAGCAGATGGCGTTTCTTTGGAAATTGCTAAAGAAGCATTGCGCTTAGCTGCTCAAAAACTTCCCATTATGACCAAATTTATTGTTAGAAGAGATTTCCAAGAAGAATTAATGTAGTAAACAATGAAGCAAAGTGTAATTAGTGAACTTTCAAATGCCGAACTTATTGAGAGGCTTGATGAAGAAAAGAAACAACTCGTGAAATTGAAAATCAATCACGCTGTTTCTCCATTAGAAAATCCTTGTAAAATACAGGAATATCGTAAAACAGTTGCCCGAATTAAAACGGAAATTCGTAAACGCGAATTAAACGATTCTAAAAAGGCAGAATAAAAAAAACAAGTAACCTATATGGAACGTAATTTAAGAAAAGTTAGAGATGGAATAGTTGTTAGCAATAAAATGCAAAAAACTATCTTAGTTAGAGTAGAAAGGAAATTGAAACATCCAAAATATGGAAAGTTTTTAAAGAAATCTACAAAATATGCCGCACACGACGAAAAAGGCGATTGTGCAATTGGTGATATCGTTAGAATTATGGAAACCAGACCGTTGAGTAAAACCAAACGCTGGAGATTAGTTGAAATTTTAGAAAAGGCTAAGTAATTATGATACAGCAAGAGACAAGATTAAAAGTGGCCGATAATAGTGGTGCTAAAGAAGTTCTTTGCATCCGGGTTCTAGGAGGTACAAAAAAAGATATGCATCAGTTGGTGACAAAATTATTGTTACTGTTAAAGATGCTATTCCCTCCGGTAATATTAAAAGAAGTGCTGTAACTAAAGCAGTTGTTGTTCGTACTAAAAAAGAAATTCGTCGTGCCGACGGTTCTTATATTCGTTTCGACGATAACGCTTGTGTGCTTCTAACTGCTAACGAGGAAATTAGAGGTACTCGTATTTTTGGACCAGTAGCTCGTGAACTAAGAGAAAAACAGTTTATGAAAATAGTTTCATTAGCACCAGAAGTGCTTTAATATAATAATTATAGAATATATGCCTACTAAACTTCATATAAAAAAAGGAGACACGGTTAAAGTTTTAGCCGGTGATTCTAAAGGACAACAAGGAAAAGTCCTTAAAGTAGAAATCAGTAAACTTCGTGCTATCGTTGAAGGCGTTAATTTAGTTTCTAAACATACTAAACCAAACGCTAAAACCCCACAAGGTGGTATTGTTAAAAAAGAAGCTGCTATACATATCTCTAACCTCATGGTTTTGGATTCAAAAGGCGTTGCTTCTCGTACAGGACGTAAATTAGATAGCAAAGGAAAATTAGTTCGTTATTCCAAAAAATCTAAAACGCAGGAGGAAATTAAATAATGGAATATACCCCAAGACTTAGAAGTAAATATCATCAAGAAATTTTACCCGCTCTTAAAGAGGAGTATAATTTTAAATCATTGATGCGTGTACCTAAATTGTTGAAAATTTGTATTAATCAAGGTTTAGGTACTGGTATAGCAGATAAAAAAATCCTAGAATCAGGTGTTCAGGAAATGACCATCATTTCAGGACAAAAAGCTGTACAAACTAAATCCAAAAAGGATATTTCAAACTTTAAATTGCGTAAAGGAATGCCAATAGGTGTACGTGTTACCCTCCGTGGCAATCATATGTTCGAATTCCTCGATCGATTAATTTCGGTTTCGGTACCTCGTATTCGCGATTTTAAAGGAATTAATGATAAAGGATTTGACGGTAGAGGAAATTATACATTAGGTATTTCCGAACAAATTATTTTCCCCGAAATTGATATTGACAAAGTGTTAAAAATAAATGGAATGGATATAACTTTTGTTACTACTGCCAAAACCGATGCAGAGTGCTTAGCATTATTAAAACATTTTGGATTACCGTTTAAAAATCAAAAAATTTAATTTATGGCAAAAGAGTCAATTAAAGCTAGAGAAGTAAAAAGAGCTAAACTAGTTGAAAAATATGCAGCTAAACGAGCAGAGTATAAAAAAAATGGAGAATGGGATAAATTACAATTACTTCCTCCAAACTCAAATCCTATTCGTTTGCATAATCGTTGCAAATTAACCGGTCGTCCTAAAGGGTATATGCGCATGTTTGGAGTCTCTCGTATTAATTTCCGAGAAATGGCATCCGCAGGATTAATACCTGGTATAAAAAAATCAAGTTGGTAATTAAATAAAAATAGAAATAAAATGCATACCGATCCGATAGCAGACTATTTAACCAGAATCAGAAACGCCGTATTAGCGAATCATAAAATGGTTGAAGTTCCTTCTTCAAATATGAAAAAGGAAATTACAAAAATATTGTTCCAAAAAGGATATATCCTCAATTATAAATTTGAAGATAGCCAATTTCCCCCAACTATTAAAATAGCACTCAAGTATCATCCTGCAAGCAAAATGTCGGCGATATCTGAGATTACAAGAATCAGTAAAGCTGGGTTAAGAAAATATACCAACGCCAAAGAATTGCCTCGCGTTTTAAACGGTTTAGGAATTGCTATAATTTCTACATCAAAAGGCATTATGACTGATAAAGAAGCTCGCCAAATTAATGTTGGCGGTGAAGTAATATGTTATGTTAGCTAATTAAGGAGGGAAAATCATGTCAAGAATAGGAAAATTACATATACCGCTTCCCAAAGGAGTAGAAATGAATGTTGGTCAAAATCATATCGTAACTGTTAGAGGTTCATTGGGTACTTTAACTCAATTTGTCGATCCTTGTATCAGTTTTGAAATTAATGAAGATGCGATTATTGTTAATCGCGAGTCTGACCAAAAACGTCACAAAGCTATGCACGGTTTATACCGTATGCTTGTTGCAAATATGGTTAAAGGTGTATCCGAAGGGTTTACAATTGTTCAAGAAGTTGTTGGTGTTGGCTATAAAGCTACTGCCGAAGGACAAATACTTGACTTAGCTTTGGGTTATTCACATAATATTATATTTGAATTGCCAAAAGAAGTTAGTGTAGTTACAATTGCTGAAAAAGGTAAAAACCCTACAATTACTTTAAAATCAATAGATAAACAATTGTTAGGTCAAGTAGCTGCCAAAATTCGCTCTCTCCGTAAACCTGAACCGTACAAAGGAAAAGGGATTAAATTTCAGGGTGAAGTGCTTCGTAAAAAAGCAGGTAAATCAGCAGAAAAATAGTATTATAAATATATTTAATTCCATAATAAGGATGGCTATCAAAAATAAAAAAGAATTCAGAAGACTTAGAATTAAGAATAGAATTCGTAAAAAAGTAAAAGGTATTCCTGAAAACCCAAGATTAACAGTTTTCAGAAGCAACAAACAAATAACCGCTCAAATTATTGATGATTCTACTGGTAAAACATTAGTTTCTGCTTCTTCGGTAGTTCCTTCAATCTCTACTCAGAAAGTAACAAAATCTGATAGATCAAAATTAGTAGGATTACTTATTGCAGAGCGTGCAAAAGAAGCTGGTATCGAAAACGTTCGTTTCGATAGAAATGGATATTTGTATCATGGTAGAGTTAAATCTTTGGCCGATGGTGCTAGAGAAGGTGGTCTAATTTTCTAAAAAGTAAATATGACAAACGTAAACGTAAAAAGAGTAAAATCAAGCGAAATCGAATTTAAAGATCGATTAGTTAGTATCCAACGTGTAACTAAAGTTACCAAAGGAGGTCGAACATTTAGTTTTTCAGCAATTGTGGTTGTTGGAAATGAAAATGGTGTTGTAGGTTATGGATTGGGAAAAGCAAAAGAGGTAACCGCTGCAATTGCAAAAGGTGTTGATGATGCAAAGAAAAACCTAGTTAAAATACCAGTTATTAATGGAACTATTCCTCATTCTCAAGAAGGAAAATATAGTGGTGCTTTAGTATTTGTAAAACCAGCTTCACCAGGTACTGGTGTAATTGCAGGTGGTGCAATGCGTGCTGTTTTAGAAAGTGTTGGCGTAAAAGACGTACTTGCTAAATCAAAAGGCTCTTCTAACCCTCACAGTGTGGTTAAAGCAACTATACAAGCACTTCTACAAATGCGCGATCCTTACACGATTGCTCAAGTTAGAGGAATAGAACTAAATAAAGTGTTTAACGGATAAAAAATAAATTTTGTAAAGATGCAGATTTTTTGTAAATTTGCACGTTTTTTTCAAAAACAAATTTAGCAATGAGAAAACTTAAAATAACACAAGTAAAAAGTAAAATCGATCGCCCCGAAAGACAAAAAAGAACTCTTATCGCTTTGGGAATTTCTAGAATGAACCAATCGGTTGAAGTAGTTGAAACACCTCAAATTAAAGGTATGATCGACAAAGTTAAACATCTACTTCTAGTTGAAGAATTATAAATTAATGTATTAAACCAACTACAATATGAATTTAAGTAATTTAAAACCTGCAGAAGGTTCAACAAAAACAAATAAACGCTTAGGACGTGGTCAAGGATCAGGTGGTGGTGGTACTGCTACTCGCGGTCATAAAGGTGCTAAGTCGCGTTCAGGGTATAAACAGAAAAAAGGTTTTGAAGGTGGGCAAATGCCTCTTTATAGACGCGTTCCCAAAGGTGGATTCAAAAATATTAATCGCGTTGAATATAACGCTATTAATTTAAGTACACTTCAACTTCTTCACGACGAAAAAGGAATTTCTGTTTTTAACTTTGAAGTTTTGAAACAAAATGGGCTAATTGGTCGTAATGACTTAATTAAAGTTTTAGCAAAAGGTAGTTTAACTGCAAAAATAGAAATTTATGCACACGCTTTTTCTGCTAAAGCTCTTGAAATGATTCAAAATGCAGGCGGTATAGCAACTAAAATCTAAAAATCAATGAAACGATTCATCGAAACACTAAAAAACATCTACAAAATTGAGGACCTTCGCAATAGAATATTATTTACTCTAGGTATAATTCTTATATATCGATTGGGTTCTCACATTGTATTGCCGGGTGTGGATGCAAATATGCTTGGATCTTTCTCTAAAAGTTCCAAAGAAGGTTTACTTGGAATTCTTGATATGTTCTCAGGTGGTGCTTTCTCAAATGCTTCTATTTTTGCTCTTGGTATTATGCCTTACATCTCTGCATCTATTGTAGTGCAACTTTTAGGTATGGCAATTCCTTATTTCCAACGCCTCCAAAAAGAAGGTGAAAGTGGTCGTAAGAAAATAAATCAAATTACTCGTTATCTTACAATATTAGTTACTGGTTTACAAGCTCCTAGTTATATAGCAAACTTAACTAGTAAAATGCCATCAAGTGCATTTTATCCGTTTTTGCCCGATGTAGCTCCATCGTACTTGTTTGTTTTATCTTCTGTTCTGATATTGGTTGCGGGAACTATGTTTGTAATGTGGCTCGGTGAAAAAATTACCGATAAAGGTATTGGAAACGGTATATCATTAATCATTATGATTGGTATTATTGCTCGTTTACCTTTTGCTCTTTTTGGTGAATTCGCTTCACGTATGGAAGAACAAAGCAATGGTGGACTTGTAATTTTTATTATCGAACTTGTAGTTTTGGTTGGAGTTATTCTATTATGTATATTGCTCGTCCAAGGTACTCGTAGAATTCCAGTACAATATGCAAAACGTGTTGTTGGAAATAAACAATATGGTGGTGTGCGTCAGTATTTACCAATGAAAGTAAATGCTGCTGGTGTAATGCCAATCATCTTTGCTCAAGCAATTATGTTTTTACCAATGACTTTTATGCAGTTTGCTAACTCCGAAAGTCTTTCGGGATTTGCTGCTGCTTTTTCCGATTTTCATGGATTTTGGTATAACTTTACCTTTGCTATATTAATTATACTTTTTACATATTTTTATACAGCAATTACAATCAATCCTAATCAGATTGCCGAAGACATGAAAAAGAATGGAGGGTTTATTCCTGGAATTAAACCAGGTAAAAAAACCTCCGAATTTATAGATAATGTAATGTCTCGAATTACTCTTCCAGGTTCTTTCTTCCTTGCACTCGTCGCTATATTACCAGCTTTTGTTGGAATAGCAGGAGTGAACTCTCAATTTGCTCAATTTTATGGCGGTACTTCTTTATTAATTCTTGTTGGCGTTGTGCTTGATACACTTCAACAAATAGAAAGTCACCTGCTTATGAGACATTATGATGGATTAACAAAATCGGGACGTATTAAAGGACGTTCTTCAGTTGGACTATAATTGTGACAAAGTTTTTTGGATCAAATATTAAAACTGAACTTGAAATTAAATTAATTAAAGAAAGTTCTTTGCTTGTTGGAAAAACCTTAGCCGAGGTAGCAAAACATTTAAAAATTGGTGTGAAAACTAAATTTTTAGATGAAATTGCAGAAAAGTTTATTCTTGAAAATGGTGGTAAACCATCCTTTAAAGGATACAACGGATTCCCTTCAACGCTATGTATTTCTGTTAATGATAAAGTGGTTCATGGAATTCCAAATGAATACACAATTAAAGATGGAGATATCGTTTCGGTTGATTGTGGAGTTGTAAAAAATGGTTATCACGGCGATTATGCTTACACCTTTGCTGTAGGCAATGTGAATGAAGAGTATTTAAGATTATTAAAAATAACTCAAGAATCTCTTTATAAAGGCATTGAAATGGCAATTGATGGAAACACTGTGGGAGATATCGGTTTTACGATTCAAACGTATGTCGAATCTCATGGGTTTTCTGTTGTACGAGAGCTGGTTGGTCATGGAATTGGACGATCACTTCACGAAAAACCAGAAGTGCCAAATTATGGGCAAGCTGCTAAAGGTGTAAAACTAAAAGATGGAATGGTAATTTGTATTGAACCAATGATTAATTATGGTAAAAAATACATACTATTCGAGAACGATGGTTGGACTGTTCGAACCGCTGATGGAAAACCTTCGGCACACTTTGAACATCAAATTGTTGTTAGAAAACAAAAAGCAGAAATACTTTCTACATACGAATACATTGAACAAATAATAAAAGAGAATAATTAATGGCAAAACAATTGTCCATACAACAAGACGGAACTGTAATCGAATCACTCGGAAATGCAATGTTTAGAGTGGAACTCGAAAACGGACACATTATTACTGCTCATATATCGGGAAAAATGCGAATGCATTATATTAAAATATTACCTGGAGATAAAGTACAGATAGAAATGTCTCCATACGATTTAACAAAAGGTAGAATAACATTTAGATACAAATAATAAAATTGAATCATGAAAGTAAGAGCATCTGTAAAAAAACGTTCTGAAGATTGCAAGCTAGTCCGCCGTAAAGGTGTTCTATATGTAATCAATAAAAAAAATCCTAAGTTTAAACAGCGTCAAGGATAAATTAATTAATTTAACAAGAGATAAAATTATATGGCAAGAATCGCTGGTGTAGATTTACCCAAAAACAAAAGAGGAGAAGTAGGTTTAACCTATATTTTCGGAATAGGTCGTAGCACTGCTCGCATGATCCTAAAGGACGCTAGCATTAGCTTCGATAAGAAAGTTAGTGAATGGAACGATGATGAGTTAGCCACTATTCGTGAACGAGTAGGAACAATGAGAATTGAAGGCGGTCTTCGTTCAGAAATTCAAATGAACATTAAACGATTAATGGATATCGGGTGTTATCGCGGTATTCGTCATCGTTCAGGATTACCATTGCGTGGGCAAAGTACAAAAAACAATGCTCGTACCCGTAAAGGAAAGAGAAAAACTGTTGCTAACAAGAAAAAAGCAACTAAATAGTAATCATTAGAAGCAGAGAAAATATAGCATTATGGCAAAAACTACAAAAGTTTCAAAGAAAAGAGTAGTAAAAATTGAAGCAGTCGGAAAAGCATTTGTTTCGGCATCATTCAATAATATTATTATCTCACTTACCAATAACGAAGGACAAGTAATTTCTTGGTCTTCAGCAGGTAAAATGGGTTTCCGTGGATCGAAAAAAAATACTCCCTATGCAGCACAAATGGCAGCTACCGATTGTTCAAAAGTTGCTTACGATTTAGGCTTGCGTAAAGTAAAAGTTTTCGTAAAAGGACCTGGTTCAGGTAGAGAATCTGCAATCCGTACCATTCATTCGTGTGGTATTGAAGTTACCGAAATTATGGATGTTACTCCATTGCCTCACAATGGTTGTCGCCCTCCAAAACGTCGTAGAGTTTAATTAAGTGATTTAATAGTAAATAGAAAAATTGAAATAACATGGCAAGATATATTGGCCCAAAATCAAAAATTGCACGAAAATTTCGTGAACCCATATTCGGTCCAGATAAGTATTTAGAAAAGAAAAATTATCCTCCTGGTCAACATGGTGCTTCCCGTAAACGTGGCAAAACTTCCGAATATGGCATTCAGCTAATGGAAAAACAAAAAGCGAAATATACATACGGATTACTTGAACGTCAATTTAGAAAAACCTTTAACGATGCTGCTAAAATACACGGTCGTACAGGTGATAATTTATTGAAATTATTAGAATCAAGATTAGATAATGTTGTTTTTCGTTTGGGTATCGCTCCAACTCGTGCTGCTGCTCGTCAGTTAGTTAGTCATAAACATATTGTGGTTAATGGCAGTGTTGTAAATATTCCTTCATACCGCATTAAAATTGGCGATAAAGTTTCTGTTCGTGAAAAATCTAAATCATTAGAAGTTATTTCCGATTCATTGTCCGGCAGAATTTCTAGTAAATTTCCATGGATGGAATGGGATAAAGATACTTTAACAGGTACTTATCTTTCAAACCCAGAACGTGAATTTATCCCTGAAAATATCAAGGAACAACTTATTGTTGAGTTATACTCTAAGTAATAGTTAATCATTAAAAAAATAAAGATAAATGGCTATTTTAACATTCCAAAAACCCGATGTAGTAGTAATGCTCGAATCTGATGAAAAGAAAGGCGTATTTGAACTTCGCCCTCTTCAGCCTGGTTTTGGTATCACTATCGGAAACGCATTACGCAGAGTCCTTTTATCTTCTTTGGAAGGGTATGCCATCACTTCGCTTAAAATTGAAGGAGTTGACCAAGAATTTTCTACCATCAAAGGAGTAATCGAAGATGTTACTGAAATTGTTCTAAATCTTAAACAAATTCGCTTTAAACGTCAAATCGATAACGTTAACTCCGAAAAAGTTATGGTTACTATTGGCGACCAAGAGGTTTTTAAAGCAAGTGATATAAATAAATTTCTCAATAATTTTCAAATTCTTAATCCTGAGTTGGTTATTTGCCACATGGAATCAAATGTGAAAATTAATATTGAGCTTACTATTGATAAAGGTAGAGGATACGTTTCTGCCGAAGATAACAAGTCGCTTCATCAAGGTATTGGAGTTATTGTTATTGATTCAATTCACACTCCAATTCGTAATGTGAAATATTACATCGACAATTTTCGAGTTGAACAAAAAACAGATTTTGAAAAATTAGTTTTCGAGATATTAACCGATGGTTCAATACATCCTAAAGAAGCATTAAAAGAAGCTGCTAAAATTCTTATTCAGCATTTTATGCTTTTCTCCGACGAAAAAATATCATTCGAAACAGAAGAAAAAAGTATTACCGAAGAATTTGACGAAAATTCTTTACACATTCGTCAATTACTTAAAACTAGACTTACCGAGCTTGATTTGTCAGTTCGTGCTCTAAACTGCCTGAAAGCTGCGTATATCGAAACTCTTGGTGATTTAGTTTCATATCAGAAAAATGATTTACTTAAATTTAGAAACTTTGGTAAAAAATCCCTTTCTGAACTTGAAGACCTAGTTAAAGCAAAAGGTATGGAATTCGGTATGAATGTAGAAAAATATAAATTAGATAAGGATTAATAGCAATGAGACATAGTAAAAAAATCAATCATTTAGGAAGAACTAGTGCCCACCGACACGCAATGTTGTCGAATATGGCCACTTCGTTGATTATACATAAAAAAATCACAACAACTGTTGCAAAAGCTAAAGCACTTAGAAAATATGTGGAACCTCTTATTAATAGAGGAAAAAATGATACCACACATTCTCGCCGTGTCGTTTTTAGCTACTTGCAAGACAAAACAGCCGTTACTGAATTATTTAGAGATATTTCGGTTAAAATAGCCTCACGTCCAGGTGGTTATACGCGTATTCTTAAACTGGGTAACCGTTTAGGTGATAATGCAGAAATGTGTATTATCGAATTAGTTGACTATAACGAAAATTATACTACTAAATCTGATACTAAAACGAAAAAAACCAGAAGAAGAGCTACAACTAAAGCTAAAACAGAAAAAGTAGTGGAAACTCCTGTTGCAGAAGTTGCTAAAGTTATTGAAGAAGTTGCAGAAGAAACTAAACCTGTTGAACCTGTTGCCGACGAATCAATTACTAGCGAAGATAAAGTTTAAATTACTTCCAATAATAATAAAAAGGCTAACATTATTGTTAGCCTTTTTATTATCCGTTTGTTCGACCAAAAAAAAACTGTCAGTTTCCATGACAGTTTTTTTTTTATGTTATCCATTAATTTGATCTAAAAAAGTATCGTTGGTTTTTAAAACTTCCTTGAACAAACAAAGTGTCCTGATACGGAGGCTTTGCTACCATCATGCTACGAAAATTTCCCGACATTTTGCCTGTAATAGGATTGCAGTATGTGATATTTACGCTTCCATTTGCTCCATCATTTGCTTCATAAATATAATCTTCGCTAATTATGTAGCGCAAATTAGCTCCATCACAATAGCTCGAATCAGGGTTGCCTATCGAATTGCAAACTTGAGTAGTATCATTAGGCCCAAAAATATATGGTTTAACAAAAACTCCTTTTGAATGACCTCCCTGATAAAACCAATTAGTTACACTAATTTCAAATTTTTCATTGTTAGCAAGTAAACAACTCAATACGAAATATCTGCATCTTATTGTATCTTGTCTAGTTCCATAAACTAGGTAATTATCGTATTTTAAAGGAGTATAAAAATTGTTTTTTATATATAATTCCATCGACATGTCTTCAGGAAGAGCAAGTGGGTCGAGACGAACAATGTCTTCTTTACAAGAGGCTAAAATTATTAAATTGAAAAGTATAAAATAAATCAAAGTTTTTGTTCTGTTTTTCATATATTCCTTTTTTTAATTTAATACGGTGTAACTAATGTTGCTAAATGCTATGGTAACAATTTGAATATTATTGGCATCATTGCTAGCTATTGTTTTAACCGAAACGTTGCCAGCTAATAATTTTGCTTTAGTATCGCATGATGTAATGTTAATGTAACTGTTTACGTCTGATACATCTGTTTTATAAGCAGTTTCAGCTATGTTAAAGGATAATGTACTGCCATCGCATAAAGTAGTGTCGTTGTATGTTCTGCAATCGCATCTGCTTGGATTTGTAAAATATTTTTTAGCTCGAATACCACCAGATGTGGGATTATGAATATCATAACACCAAACTGAAAAGAATAAATTATTTGACCCACCAAGATTGGCTGCTACGGATAAAGTAATGCGATAACTACCAGCAAAAGTAGTATCTGCATTTAATTCATACAAAATATTTGCAGTATTAACAGTTGCCGATTGAGCTGATCCGTTTAAACTAAGTGTAAACGATGCTTCAATAGGTTTAGCAGGTTCAGGAGTGGGTTCTTTTTTACATGAAATAAACGCAATAATACCCAAAATGGTTATTACAAAAAAGGCATTTCTAAAATTTTTCATACTTAAACTTTTTTAATGTACTCGGTAAATTTAATCAAAAAATTGTGAAATCAAATATATGTTTGATTTTTTTTTTGGTATTTCTAAAATAAAACATTCTTTTAATTAAATTTATACGTTTTAGGATAGGATAATGTTCCATTATTTATTGTATTTTTACATTCTCAAATATATTCTTTATGGCTTTCTTTCCCGAATTTATCCGAAATGACGAATACTTATTCCCTTATAAAAATAAAATTATTCAAATTTTGAGTCTGTCGTTTCAAGCTGAAGCTTATTTTGCCGAAGCATATAAAGATGTTTTAAAAGACAAAATAAATGGACATCTATTTTATGGATTACATTTAATAGATGATGATTTTGTTTTTAGAGAGTGGATTGAAAATGCAACTGCTGTTTATTTGCTTTGCGATGCGTCAAATTGGAGCAAAAATAAGGATTTTGAATTTTATTCTACTGGAAATGGAAATTGGGAATTTAAAATATCTAATTCTAAATTAAAACATAAGGATTTTTATAAAATATTGGTCGAATGGCAGGGCGGGAGTGGCGAAAGAATTCCTGCATGGGCAAACAGAGTGGTACAAGATGTAAATACACATATTTTTTCTGCTCAAATATGGATGCCCGAAAAACAGTATTCATGGAAACATGCAACACCTTCTCGCCCAGATACAGTTTTGATATACGAAGCCCACGTTGGCATGTCGCTCGAAGAAGGCAAGGTGGCAAGTTTTTCAGAATTTAGAAAATTTATTCTTCCCCGAATACATAAAGCTGGTTACACGGTTATTCAATTGATGGCTATTCAAGAACATCCTTATTATGGCTCGTTTGGGTATCATGTATCATCCTTTTTTGCAGCTTCTTCACGCTTTGGAACTCCCGAAGAGCTAAAAGAATTGATTGATGAAGCACATGGTATAGGGATTCTTGTAATTATGGATGTTGTTCATTCACACGCAGTTAAAAACGAGGTGGAGGGAATAAGTAAATTCGACGGTTCAACAAGTCAGTTTTTTCACGAGGGCGATCGCGGTTTTCATCAAGCTTGGGATTCGCGTTGTTTTAATTATGGAAAACCTCAGGTTTTAAACTTCCTGCTGTCTAATTGTAAATATTGGCTCGAAGAATATCGCTTTGATGGTTTTCGTTTCGATGGAGTAACCAGCATGATTTTTAAAAATCATGGATTGGGACAAAATTTTATGTCGTACGATGATTACTATAACGACAATTTAGATCAGGATGCAATAGTTTATCTTCGTTTGGCAAATAAATTAATTCATCAAATTAATCCCGAAGCTATAACGGTTGCCGAAGATATGAGCGGTTTTCCTGGAATGGGAGTGGATATCGAAAAAGGTGGAATTGGGTTCGATTTTCGAATGGCAATGGGAATTCCAGATTACTGGATTAAACTAATTAAGGAATTTAATGACGAAGAATGGAACGTTAGCGAAATGCTTCAACGTTTAACGGATAAACGTGCAGATGAAAACGTGGTGAGTTATGCCGAATCGCACGACCAAGCCTTAGTTGGCGACCAAACTATAATATTTCGACTCATAGGTGCCGATATGTATTGGCACATGGATACAAAAAGCAATCACTTAAAAGTGGATAGAGGAATTGCTTTGCATAAAATGATACGATTAATTACGAGTTCAACCGCTGGTGGGGCTTATCTGAATTTTATGGGAAATGAATTTGGTCATCCCGAATGGATTGATTTTCCAAGAGAAGGAAATAATTGGTCGTATCATTACGCTTGTCGCCAGTGGAGTTTAATCGAAAAAAAAGAATTAAGATACCGAAATCTGTGGGAGTTCGACAATGCTATGATTAATCTGCTGAAAAGCAATAATTTATATGATTATTCAATTCAAAATATTACTGCAAATAATCAAGATCAAGTGCTTTCGTTTAGTCGAGGAAATCATATTTTTGTTTTCAACTTTAATCCTATTACCTCTTTTTTCGATTATGGATTTAAAGTGAATGATTTAAGTAGCTGGAAAATTGTATTAAATACAGATAATAAGTTGTTCGACGGATTTAATCTCATTGACGAAACATTGCTATATAAGCCAGTTGAGAATGGTGTAGATTTTTTTTTAAAAGTTTATATCCCAGCTCGTACAGCATTTGTACTAAGAAAAATCGATTAAATGAGTATTCCAAAAAAGATGATCAATATAATTTTTCTGATATCTTTTTCAGTAAATTGGTTTTGTGTTTCCCCTCAAAATGCATCAACGTTATTTCAACAACAGGAAAAAAATAAATTTATGGCAATGGTTAACGATTACAATATATTTAAATTAAACAATGTTTCTTTGTTTCATTCGGCTTTTATTGTGTCTCCCGAAACAATTGAGCTTAAACTAAATGCTCCAAAGCAATTTAAACCCTCCGAAATTACTGTTTTAGAATACGATTATGAACAAAAAGATGCGTTTTCGGATGGTTTTTTAGCTGTGAATCCTCAAATGCCAAATTTTAAATACGAAAACGATACCCTTATTTATCTTCATTTGCCAAAACTTGATTTTTCAAAAAATTATATTGTAAAAGTTGGGGATGAATTTATTAATGTTTTTTTCGACCCAACTGTGGGAGGAATTTTAGATACTATTTTTTATGCCAAGGAGGTTAGTGATTTTGGTGTTAGATTAAAAAACAAAGTTGCCTTTTTTAAAGTTTGGTCGCCTCCAGCCGCAAAAATCGAATTAGTGATTTTCGATGAAAATCAAAACGAGCTAAAATTAAAAACTAAAGTTTTTTTGAATCGAACGGATAATGGAGTTTGGACGACCGAATTAAATGAAAACAACTTAGAAATTCCTCGTCCGCTCGAGGGTTTATATTATCAATATCGAGTATTTGCATACGGAAAATCTACTTTGGCTCTCGATCCGTATGCTTTTTCGATGGCCGCATTTAATCCAAGTTCCAATGATAATGTAGGAAAAGCAGCAATAATTGACATGAATTCGCCAAAAGCTCAAAGTCAAAGGAATGCCAAATCTTATCGAAATTTTGATTTTATGGCAAACGAAAACGACTTGGTTGCATACGAAACTCATGTCCGAGATTATACCATACAGCCAAATGTTGTGAAATCTGAAATTGCTGGTACTTTTAAAGGATTTATCGAAAAAATAAACCATCTTAACGAATTGGGTATCACCCATGTTCAGTTTTTGCCAGTTATGAAATTTTATACAGTAAATGAATACGATCGTTCCTTTAAAGGAAAAGATGCAGTCGAAAACAATTATAATTGGGGATACGATGCTCAAAATTTCTTTTCGCTCGAAGGTTGGTTTTCTACAAATCCCGAAAATCCGTATGCTCGTATTTCTGAATTTAAAGATTTAGTGAATGAATTGCATAACAATGGAATAGGGGTAATTTTAGACGTTGTTTTTAACCATGTTTATTCCATCGAAACGTTCGAAAACATTGCTCCAGGTTGCTATTTTCGTTATAATTCCGATAAAACAGTTTCAAATCATACGGGTGCTGGTCCAAGCCTCGAAAGTAGGAGGGGAATGGTGCGAAAATTAATGATTGAATCCTTACAGTTTTTTGTAAATGAATATAAGGTGGATGGGTTTCGATTCGATTTAATGGGATTCCACGATCACGAAACAATGCGTTTGATTAGAAGCGAAGTGGGCAAAACATATCGACCCGAAAATGTGAACGAGCTAATTTTGCAAGGCGAAGCATGGGTTTTTTCTGATTTGGATACCAATTCCGAATATTTTAAAGAGGATGCGGCAACAACTAAAATAAACCATCCGAAAGAAAATATCAATATTGGATTTTTCAACGACACTTCTCGAGATTCATATACAGGCAGATTGGAAAACAGAGGCTTTATTCAAGGCGATTTGAATGAAATTGATCGAGTTGCCACTGGTGTAGTTGGAGGAGTTAAAGGATTTAAGCCCGTTAACGTTGTGTTTGATACCGATAGATTTTACAATTCATACAATTTGTTTGCAGAGTTTCCTAATGTTTGCTTAAACTACCTTTCGATACACGATGGATTAACTTTGTGGGATAAAATGAATGCTTCTTGGCTCGACAGTTCTAAGGTTGTAAGAGCTCGCTTAATCAAGCAAGCAAATGTATTATTGTTTACTTCACAGGGTAAAATTATAATACATGGTGGAGATGAGATTTTAAGAACAAAACCATTATCCAATTTCGATAAAGAAAAAAACAGAGCAATAAATACTATAAATACAGATATTGAAGAGGATACTCAGTTTTTTCACGAAAATTCATTTTGTTCGCCCGATTATACAAATATGTTCCGTTGGGATCGTTTAAATAATCAGTTTGCACCAATGGCTCGTTCTACGAAAGCATACTATAAAGGTTTAATAAACATCAGACGTGCGTTCCCTGGACTAAGAATGAAAAGTGCGGATAATGTGCGAAAAGGGATTCGTTTTATTTCCGAAGCGGTCGATAGCTCTTCTTTGCCTTTTTTATTCACCGATTTTTCGAATAAAAAATTAAAACAACTCACAATCACTTTTATCAATGGACCAAAATCGGAGACAATATATGTTGCTGGAGAAGTTCATAGGGTTGGTTTAGATGGAAATCCTGTCGAAAATCCGTTTGAGGTTACTTTTAACGAAAATGGGTTTGGTAGCATACAGTTTTCTCGAAATCAAATAAATCAGTTTGATTTAGGAAAATGGAGTGATAAAAAAGCATTGCATATAAAATTGGTAAAGCATCCTGGTTCATGGATTAGTATCGAAAACGCTTATACCACTTCTGGAAATAATGCCATTCGTCCCGAACATATTAATGATAACATGGAAGTTGTGATTAATCTTTCGATAAAGGATTATTCACCAGGTTCCGAATCGCGACTATTTATACCTGTTTTAGTTTACCTTATCAATAATACCCTCGAATCTGATTCGAAAATGAAAAAAACGAATGTTTCAAAAATTTTAGTCATTCATAATGTTTCAGAAATTCCTCAAAATGTTAGGGTAAACGAAATTATTGATGAATCAAAATGGAAAGTAATTTGCGATGCACATCAAGCAGGTCTAGTGCCATTAAAATACGACTTAAATAAAATTGGTAATGGATATACGGATGTAAAAGTAAGCCATGGAATGGTTGAGATTCCTGGACATTCTTCTGCCATAATAG
This sequence comes from Bacteroidales bacterium, assembly GCA_038210985.1. GTDB lineage: Bacteria > Bacteroidota > Bacteroidia > Bacteroidales > WCHB1-69 > JAQUGA01. Next base: position 24,130 of record JBBQWB010000006.1, on the reverse strand, counting down.
TTAGAGAATAAAAAGTGTTTTTACAGAATGTTGATTGGGTTAGGATAAGTTTTTTATTATTTGCAAAAAAACAACAACATGCTTGTTTTTGTCCTCTTAAATGATTGCATCTTTATTTTTCGGGAAACATGTAAAGTTTTTTGAAAGTGCTACATTAAAGCTGTTTTGAAAAAAGAAAACGCTTTTGCTTGCCAGTATTAAATAATCCGTACTTTTGTATTCTTGAAAACAATAAAAAATTAATAATATAAAACAAAAAATTATGAGTGGAATAGTAAACATTTTTGCCCGTCAGATTTTAGATTCACGTGGCAATCCAACAGTTGAAGTTGACTTATTAACCCAAAATGGTGTAATAGGTCGTGCTGCCGTTCCATCGGGAGCTTCAACAGGTTCAAACGAAGCAATTGAGCTTCGCGATAACGATGAGTCGGTTTATGGAGGTAAAGGCGTCTTAAATGCAGTAAATAATGTAAATACAGTTTTAGCTGAAGAGTTAAAAGGTTTTATAGTAACCGACCAATACGAATTGGATAGCCGAATGATTGAAATTGATGGAACCGAAAATAAAGCTAAATTAGGTGCTAATGCTGTGCTTGCCGTATCCATGGCTTGTGCTCAGGCAGCTGCAATTGAAACAGGTCAGCCATTGTTTAAATATTTAGGTGGAGTTAATGCTCGCACGCTACCAGTTCCTATGATGAATGTTATCAATGGAGGTTCTCACGCAGATAATAGTGTGGATTTTCAAGAGTTTATGATTTTTCCAGCTGGTGCAGAAACTTTTGCTCATGCTTTACGTATGGGTTCTGAGGTTTTCCATAGCCTTAAATCCGTTTTAAAACAAAAAGGTTTATCTACTAACGTAGGCGACGAAGGCGGCTTTGCTCCAAACTTAAAATCAAACGAAGAAGCAGTTGAATTTATTCTTCAAGCAATTGAAAAAGCAGGATATAAACCTGGCGTTGATATTTTTATTACCCTCGATCCTGCAGCTAGTGAGTTTTTCCTTCAAGATGAAAAAATGTATCATTTAAAAAAATCAACTGGCGAAAAATTAACCCCAGCTCAAATGGCTGATTTTTTCATCAATTGGACAAAAAAATATCCAATCGTTTCTATCGAAGACGGTTTAGCCGAAAACGACTACGAAGGTTGGGAAATAATTACAAAAGCCATTGGAAAGAAAATTCACTTGGTTGGTGACGATTTATTTGTTACAAATCCAAAAATTTTACAAGACGGAATCGACCGTGGTATTGCAAATTCAATTCTGATAAAATTAAATCAAATTGGTACGGTTAGTGAAACCATCGACGCAATTAAATTGGCATACGATAACGGTTATAAAGCTATAGTAAGCCATCGCTCAGGCGAAACCGAAGATACTTTTATTGCCGATTTAGCAGTGGCAATGAATACCGGAATGATTAAAACAGGTTCTGCTTGTCGCTCCGAACGTATTGCTAAATACAATCAATTAATGCGAATCGAAGAAATGCTTGGCAGTTCAGCCTTTTTTGCTGGAAAAAGTATTTTGAAAAAATAATCTAAAGTAATTTTACTAGCACCAACTGGAGCTGGTATTATTTTTTGCATAAGCGTCCTCTGCGAGAGACTCTTATGGAGATTGGTATTAGAGCAGAGTCTCCTGAAAGGGACTCTGCTGGTATTATTTTTTGCATAAGCGTCCTCTGCGAGAAGACTCTTATGGAGATGAAAGAAGCGTCCTCTGCGATAGACTCTTCTGGCGATGAAAGATTGGACTTTATAGGAAGATGCTATTCATGCCACGAAGCATATATAGGATAGCTTTCGGCAATACGTTCAATTTGATTTTTTACTTTTTCGGGTTCTATGTCCTTTACTTTTTTTGCAGGAATCCCTGCGTAAATTGACCCTGATTCAATATGAGTTCCCTCTAAAACAACAGCACCAGCTGCAACTATTGAATTGCTCTCAATTACAACTCCATCCATTACAATTGCTCCCATTCCAATTAAAACATTGTCGTGAATATGACAACCGTGAACAATTGCTCGGTGTGCAATCGATACATTATTGCCAATCACTACGTCATATTTTTGATACGTACAGTGAATTATTGCAGCATCTTGAATGTTAACCTTGTTTCCAATTCTTATGCTGTGAACATCACCTCTAACAACGCTGTTAAACCAAAAGGTGCAATTGTCGCCACAAATGACGTCGCCCGTTATGGTTGCATTTTCTGCTAAAAAACATTTATCACCAAATTGCGGTTTTATATCTTTAACTGTTTTTATTAATGCCATATCTTAAATTAATTTAGAGCGATCAAATTTTGGATAATCAATATTAAAATGCAATCCTCTGCTTTCTTTTCGTTCGGTGGCTTGTTTAATAATTAGATAAGCAATTTTAATCAAATTTCGAAGTTCGCAAATCTCTTGAGTTACAATTGATTTTATATACAAATCTTCGGTTTCGCGGTAAATTATTTCCAAACGGTCTAATGCTCTGCGTAAACGTAAGTTTGAGCGAACAATCCCCACATAATTACTCATAATGTTTTGAAGTTCTTTTTTTGTTTGAGTAATTAAAATCATCTCTTCGTTTAATACTGTACCTTCATCATTCCAATCTGGTATTTCTAGTTTAAGGGTGATTTGATTCATACATTCAATGGATTTAACTGCTGCTCGGTGCGAAAAAACTAAGGATTCGAGCAATGAATTAGATGCCAAACGATTTGCTCCATGAAGTCCGGTGGATGCACATTCGCCCGAAGCATATAAATTATGAATACTTGTTTGAGCCCATTCGTTAGTTTCTATGCCACCACATAAATAATGAGCAGCTGGTACAACTGGAATTAAGTCTTTTGTAATATTTATACCAATTTGAAGACATTTTGCATAAATATTTGGGAAATGGAGTAAAATAATATCTTGGCTAATCGAGCGAGCATCCAGATATACATGATCTTCACCACTAATTTTCATTTCATTATCAATAGCTCGGGCAACTATGTCGCGAGGTGCAAGAGAGCCACGAGAATCGTATTTTTGCATAAATTCAATCCCGTGAAAATCTTTTAAAATTGCACCCGCTCCACGCAAAGCTTCGGTTATCAAAAAAGATGGTTTTTCGTGAGGGTTATAAAGTGCAGTTGGATGAAATTGAACAAATTCCATTCCTCTAATATGTCCTTTTGCTCTGGTTACCATTGCTATTCCGTCGCCAGTGGATACTTTTGGATTGGTTGTATTGCTATACACATGACCTGCACCACCCGTTGCTATCATGGTTATTTTGGATAATATCGTGTCAATTTTTTTGGTTTCAAAATTTAAAGCATAAGCACCATAACAGCTGATGTTTTCAGAACGTCGGGTTATTATTTTGCCTAAATGGTGCTGGGTAATAATATCAATGGCAAAGTAGTTTTCTAAAATTGTTATGTTGGGATGTCGTTTTGCTTCCAAATAAAGTTTGTCTTGAATTTCTAATCCAGTTGCATCTTTATGGTGTAAAACTCTAAATTCTGAATGACCACCTTCTTTTGCTAAATCGAATTTTCCAGAAGATGTTTTATCAAAATCTACTCCCCATTCAATTAGTTCTTTTACTCTGTCGGTTGATTCCGAGATGGTTATGTTTACTATTTTAGGATCCGAAAGTTCGTCTCCAGCCGTCATTGTATCGCGAATATGTTTGTCGTATGAATCGGGATCGTACATTACGGCTGCAATACCTCCTTGTGCGTATCGAGTAGAAGTTTCTTCTGCAGCGTCTTTTGTAATTAAAATTACGTTGCAATGATAAGCCATTTTTAATGCGTAGCTTAATCCTGCTATGCCTGAACCAATTACAAGAACATCCGTTGTTAATCGCATGGTTAAATTTTAATATTAAAGTTCTAGAATGTTGATTATGGGGTCTTTTCCATCAAATAGGATAGATAATGGATTTTCAATTATTTCCTTAATAGTTTTTAAAAAACCTACCGATTCTCGCCCGTCAATAATTCGATGGTCGTAGGATAAAGCTATATACATCATGGGTCGTATAACAACTTGTCCGTTTAATGCAATTGGTCGATCCACAATATTGTGCATTCCTAAAATTGCACTTTGAGGAGGGTTAATTATTGGAGTAGCCACTAGTGATCCAAAAACACCGCCATTTGTAATGGTAAATGTTCCGCCAGTCATTTCGTCAATGGTAAGTTTATTTTCGCGAGCTTTAATAGCAAAATTTTTAATCTCTTTTTCAATAGTGGGAATGCTTTTTATCTGCGTGTCTCTTATAACCGGTACAACCAAACCTTTGGGGGTACTTACGGCAATACTTATATCGCAGTAATTAAATTGAAGAATATCTTCGCCATCAATTTGAGAATTTATGAGCGGATATTTTTGCAATGCAATGGTTGCAGCTTTTGCAAAAAACGACATATATCCAATCCTAAATCCATATTTGATTTTAAATTCTTCGCTATACTTCTGTTTTATTTCCATCACCGAGCTCATATCTACCTCGTTAAAAGTAGTTAGCATTGCAGTTTCGTTTTTTACCGAAACCAATCGCTCGGATAGCTTTAAACGTAAAGGCGACATTTTCTTTTTGTCTATTTCACGTTTTGATTTATGGGTGCTGACCGATTGAAGTTCTTTTGTGTAAACATTTATATCATGAGTGGTAATTTTTTTTCCTAAAACAAAATCTTTAACTTCGTTTTCGGGCAAATTATCAACCTCAATAATTTTTCTTGCCAATGGCGTGAATTCATCCTTTGTTTGACTAATTATTGGGTCTTTTTTGATGTCAGCATTTGTTTTATCTGAATTTTCTGATGTTTTTTCGTTTGCCAACGGCTCTTTTTCCTCCGATTCTTCAATAACTGCAATTACCGAACCTACCAAAGCAGTTTCACCTTCTGGTATGTTGATTTGGATAATGCCTGAAATATCCGAACTGATAACTAAAGTGGCTTTGTCTGAATCTATTTCGGCTATATCGGTATTTTTTTTAATGTACTGACCACTCTCAACCAGCCACTTTGAAACAGTAACTTGGGTTATTGATTCTCCTGGACTTGGCACTGTAACTTCTTTAATCATAATTTGCAAGTTTTTGTTTGAACAATAAACCTATGATTATTTTATTTGTTCAAAAACATAAAATATTAACAAGCATTATACTTGTAATACTCTGTTTTTGTTTCAAGTTTGAGCCATTGTTTTCGGTATAAATGAGAAAATAATCCTTTTTATATTTTGGCACAAATATTGATATAGTTACTGTTTTTATTAAATGTTTTCTTGTAAAAAATTGAAATCCAATTAGTTGATAAAAGTTGAGTTTTTCTTCTTTACTTTTTAGTTTTGGCTTGATATTTGCAGTGTTTTTCAACACTTAAAAAAATGTATGTTAAAACTAATTCTAATCACTGCTTCAATTCTTGCAATTGCCATTTTTGGAATTGCAATTAAAATGTTTTTGAAAAAGGATGGACAGTTTACAAAATCATGTAATTCAGTCGATCCTAAAAGCGGTAAAAATGTGGGCTGTACCTGCCACGGCAATGAAGGTACAAAATGTGAAAATGAAAATCAGTAATATGTTTTTTATAGTTTAGTTATTTTCCACAACAATTTTTGCTAAATCATCCGTAGCAAAACTTTTTAAAGTGCCTGTTTCATCCGAAAAAATGAAATAGGCACTTAATTTTTTCTCTGGATGCATTTTTATAAACTCAATAGCTTTGTCTTTACCCATTACCATAAAAGCAGTTGCATAAGCATCGGCAATTCCTGCTGTTTTTGCTAATACTGTAGCACTTAATAAATTATGAGTTACTGGATGTGCTGTTTCTGGGTCGATTGTGTGCGAAATTTTAACCCCATCCTTGATGTAAAATTTGCGATAATTTCCAGAGGTGGTAATTGCTCTATCGGATATTTCAATGGTCGAAAATAACTTCCGCTCGTCGTATTGATTTTCAGCTGGTTTTTCAATGCCTACTTTCCAAAGTTCTTTGTTCGGTTTTGTCCCTTTTGCTATTATTTCGCCGCCAACATCGATCAAATAGTTTTCTATTCCTTTGCTGTCGAAATATCTACCAAGAATATCTACCGAAAATCCTTGAGCTATCGCATTGTAATTTAAAATCATTTCGGGATTATCTTTAACCACTCTTTTGTTTACAATTTTTATTTTTTCAAAACCGCAAATGGTTTTTAAATAATTTAATTTTTCTTCGGATATTGAATCTTGCTTGGTGGAGCCAAATCCCCATGCGTTAATTATTGGACCAATGGTTACATCAAATGCACCATTTGTCGATTTGCTAATTTCTTCGGATAAATTAAAAAGTTCGATAAACATTTCGTTCACTTCAACATCTTCGTTTCTGTTTATTTTTGATACCATTGAGTTTTCAACATAAACCGAAGCCACTAAGTCAAATGCATTTAAAATAGAATCTACTTCTTTTTGTAAATTTCTGTTTTCAGTATCGAAATAAGCGATGCTGTAATATGTACCTTGGGCTTCTCCCTCAAATTTTATTGGTTTTAAATCAGCTTTTCTGTTGCATGAATATAAAGTTAAAAGTAGTGCACTGATAAATAGTAAACGTTTCATTGTCTTTTTTTTGCAAAGTTAACATTAAAATTTTGTTTGATTAGTAAATTTAATTTTTGAGTTTTCCTGTAAGCACTCGGAAAAGTAGTTTAAATTGTTGTTTTGGTGTATTTTAAATCTGTAATTATCAGGCTGAAAACCTGGATTTGTTTTATTGATATTTGTTCAGAAAACTCCCTAATCTTATCCATAAATTCGCTTATTTGGCATAATGATGACAAGTCTGAGAGCTTGTTCGGATTTGCAATCCGAACAAACAAAGGATTGCTAGGATTACAAATCTGAGCGAATTGAGTATAAAGGAACAATACCTTGAATTATTTGAATTTTCAACATTGAATTTTGGATATCTCTGTTGTTTTGGTGTATTTCAAATCTTTTAATTATCAGGCTGAGAGCCTTTAAATGAGTTTTTAGAAGTCCCGTTAATTTATTTTATGGATGTCTATTCAAACAACTCCTAATCTAATCCATAAATTCGTTGCAAGTATAACAGCTTGTCCGAGTTTTGGCGGAAAGAAGTTGGCGTTTTCTTGCAGACACTAATTATCAGGCTGAAAACCTGAATTTATTTTAGCCTATAGCATCGCTTTGGGCTAAAATTGGAAAGGAATAATTTCGCACTGAAAGTGCAGCTTAAATTTGAATTAAATGTTTCTGAAGAATCTTTAAAAAATATTTTTTCTTGAGTGGCAGTAAGGAGTTCCGCCTTTCTTGTCGTAATATTCTTGATGATATTTTTCTGCTTCCCAAAATGTTTTTGCAGGGCTCAATTTTGTGGCAACTTTATATCCTTTAAGCGTTAAAATCTGAATAATTTCTTCCGCAATTGCTTTTTGCAAGTCGTTTAAATAAAATATTTCACTTCGGTATTGTCCCCCAACATCGGGTCCTTGCCTGTTAACTTGAGTAAAATCATGAATTTCAAAAAACAGCTTTGTGAGTGTTTCAAAGGATATTTTATGGCTGTCAAAGACCACTCGAATAGCTTCCGCATGTCCAGTGTTTTGATAACAAACTTCTTGGTAACTTGGATTATTGGTTTTGCCCCCAATATATCCAACTTCGGTTGAAATAACTCCATCTGCTTTTTGAAAATAATACTCAACGCCCCAAAAACAGCCGCCAGCAAAAATAGCAGTATCTATTTTCGGCTCAATTTTTTTTGGTTCAAAGTTTAAAGAAATCGAGTTTACACAATGTCTAACATTATTATCGGTATATCCTTCTCCTTCAAAAACATGTCCTAAATGAGCCCCGCAATTATTGCATACAATTTCTGTTCTTCGTCCATCAGCATCCAGTATTTTTTTAATTGCTCCTGGTATTTCATCGTCAAATGAAGGCCAGCCACAACTCGATTCAAATTTATCCTGCGATTTATATAAAGGAGCGTCGCAGTTTTTACATAAATAAACACCTTCTTCGGTTGTGTATAAGTATTTTCCCGAAAATGGTCGTTCGGTTCCTTTATGAATTATGACATTCTCTTCCGATGCGGTTAGTTGTTTTAATGGTTTCATGTTTGTGTTTGATTGGGATGAACAAGATGTGAGTGAAGTAATTAAAAGTATTGCTATACCAATTGTTTTATATGTTTTTTGTAGGTTCATTTATTGATTTTAAAGGCTAAACAATTTATTAAAATGAAAGTTTAAAGTGTAAATTTTAAAATGATACCAATTTTATGATGTAAAGTGCAGATAAACAAAGGAATGAATAGACTGCTACTTAATTTTAATCGATATTTTTTAATGCTTCTTAACTTTTTTATTTTTTCATTTCTTAACTAGGTGAACACTTTTTCTTAATTTTGCCTCTTATTGTTTACTTATAATAATAAGTAGTTAAAACTAAGAACATATTGTGAAATTGATATTTAAAAAAATCAAGAACATTGATTGGAAAGTTTTTATTGCAAGATTGCAAAATAAGTATCGTTTAGTAATAATGAACGAGGAAACTTTGGAGGAAAAACTTTCGTTCACTCTTTCAAAAATTAATGTTTTCGTCCTTGTAACTACACTTTCACTTGTTTTAATTATTTTTACTACTGTAATTATTGCATACACACCGCTTCGCGAATACATTCCAGGCTATGCATCGGTTAATTTAAAAAGGGATGTTTATACCTTAAAACTTAGAGCCGATTCCTTAGCCAAAGATGCTAACCAAAAAGAGATTTATTTAGCAAATATTCGAAAGATATTAAACGATGAGGTAATGGATAATGAGACTAACTATACAAATGCCAATAATACCGCAGATTCAAAAGTAGATGTTGATCCAAGTTCGCTAAATCCGTCGGCACAAGATTCTATTTTTAGAAAAGAAGTGGAAGGACAGATAAAATATTTTGGTAAAACGATTAATCAAAAGCAAAGTGAGAGTGATGTTTCAGTTCCAGTAGCAGAAACGAAAGTGTCCTTTAAAAATATGTTTTTTTACACACCTTTAAGTGGGTATGTTACAAACGTATATAATCCAGCGATAAAGCATTATGGGATTGACATAGTTTCGGCTCCTAATCAGCCAGTTAAAGCGGTTCAAGAAGGATATGTAGTAATTTCGGAATGGGCATTAAAAACAGGCAATGTGATTGCTATACAACATGCAAATAACCTAATATCTGTTTACAAACACAATTCGGCATTGTTAAAAAAGCAAGGCGATCATGTGGATGGAGGCGAAGCAATTGCAATTGTTGGCAACACTGGTACTTTATCAAGCGGCACTCATTTGCATTTCGAATTATGGTTTAATGGCACTCCTATTGATTCGCGAGAGGTTATTTCATTTAAAAAGTACCCATTAAAATAGAATTCAGAAAATGAACGAAATATCCATAAAGATTATAATGCAGTATTTTGAAAAACAAAATAATACACATGAAAATAATGCGATTTGTTTTGGGGAACGCTTTGGTATATTAAAAACTAACAGAATACTACATTGAAAAGAATTGCAATTTTAGGTTCCACAGGTTCGATTGGAATACAAACATTAGAGGTAATCAATCAACATCCAGATAAATTTCAAGTGGAGGTGTTAACTGCTAATAAAAATTCGGATTTATTAATTCAACAATCTTTAAAATATCAGCCTAATGCTGTGGTTATTGTGGATGAAATGAAGTATTCTGAAGTAAAAGAAGCTCTAGCATCCAGCGATATTAAAGTATTTTGCGGCGAAACTTCTTTAGCGGATATTGTTACCATGTCAACCATTGATATTGTAGTTATGGCTTTGGTTGGATATAGCGGTTTAAAACCCACATATAATGCGATTCTTTCGAACAAACGAATAGCTTTGGCAAATAAAGAGGTTTTGGTGGTTGGTGGCGAGTTGATTATGAATTTGATAAATCAAACTAAATCTTCCATTTATCCCGTCGATTCGGAACATTCTGCAATTTTTCAATGTTTGGTTGGGGAGTCGTTTAGTACCATCGAAAAGCTAATATTAACTGCATCTGGAGGTCCATTTCGTAAATTATCGTTGAAAGAGATGGAAAATGTAACTTTAAAACAAGCACTTAATCATCCAAATTGGTTGATGGGAGCAAAGGTTACAATCGATTCGGCAAGCATGATGAATAAAGGCTTAGAAGTAATAGAAGCCCATTGGTTGTTTGGTACTCCTCTCGATAAAATTGAAGTTTTGATACATCCCGAATCGGTGGTTCATTCCATGGTTCAATTTGTGGATGGTTCAATAAAAGCTCAGTTGGGAATTCCAGATATGAAGTTGCCAATAATGTATGCGATGAGTTATCCCGAACGTTTTAATTTGGATGAAAAGCGATTAGATTTCTGTAAATATGCAAGTTTGAATTTTGAAAAACCTGATTTTGACAAGTTTAGGAATTTAAAAATTGCATACGAAGCAATACACGAAGGAGGAGTTATTCCTTGTGTGATGAATGCGGCAAATGAAATTGCAGTGGAAGCGTTTTTGAATGAAAAAATTAAATTTATGGATATACCCAACATAATAGAACAATGTATGGAAGGTTTTGTTAATATCCAAAAACCGAGTTTAGATGATTATTTTAAGGTAGATCAGGAAATTAGAATTAAAGCAAAAGAAAAATTAAATAAAAAAATATGACAGGATTAATTATGGCTGCTCAACTTATATTGGGCTTATCGATTTTAGTGTTATTGCACGAATTAGGACATTTTATTGCCGCCAAAGCATTTGGGATAAAGGTTGAAAAATTTTATCTTTTTTTCGATGCTTGGGGTTTTAAATTATTCAAGTTTACATACAAAGGCACTGAATATGGTATAGGTTGGTTGCCACTTGGAGGCTATGTTAAAATAGCAGGTATGGTGGATGAATCGATGGATAAAGAAGCAATGAAATTGCCGGCTCAACCTTGGGAATTTCGTTCAAAACCAGCATGGCAACGTTTAATTGTGATGTTAGCTGGAGTTACTGTAAATCTTATTTTAGGAGTTATTCTTTTTACCATGATTATTTTGGTTTATGAAAAAGAATTTGTTCCAAATTCGGCATTAACAAACGGAATTTACCCTTATGAAATTGGCGAACGTGCAGGTTTTAAACAAGGGGATAAAATATTGCAAATTAATGGTAATGATGTAGTTCGTTTTAAGGATGCTACTTCCTTGTCGCTGTTTTTTGGTTCAGAAATCATGGTTGAACGAAACGGCAAAAACGAAACGATTGTTTTAGGCGATGAAGATTATGAAGCTTTTAAAATTGCTGAAAACAAAGCTTTGTTTGAACCAAATTTTCCAGCTTTTATTTTGGATAGCATTGTGCCTGAAAGACCTGCAGAAAAAGCTGGATTTAAAAAAGGTGACAGAATAATCGCAGTTAACGATACCATTGAGGTGCAAAAATGGCCTAAATTTATGTCTGTAATTGAAAAACATCGAAATAAAGAAATTTGCATTACGTATATTCGAAATTCAGTAGATACTTTATCTGTAAATCTTACAGTGGATAGCGTTGGAATAGGTGTTGCGAGGGTTATTCCCAATTTGCCAACCGAAAAATATACTTTTGGACAGGCAGTTTATTACGGTTGGAAAGACGCATTGTCGATGCTTAAAATGAATGTTGTAGGAATAGGCAAAATATTTAAAGGAAAAGAAAAAGCTACCGATTCGTTACAAGGTCCAATTGGAATTGCAAAAATTTATGGTGGAGTTTGGAATTGGGGTAAATTTTGGTTTATTACTGGATTATTATCTCTGATTTTAGCTTTTATGAATATTTTACCAATTCCTGCTTTAGACGGTGGACACGTGATTTTTTTATTAATTGAAGTGCTTACTGGAAGGAAGTTTTCGGATAAATTTATGGAAAATGCTCAAATGGTAGGTATGGTAATATTGTTATCATTAATGGCATTTGCCGTTGGAAACGATATTTTTAGATTGTTTAAATAACTAAACTATACTAAAAACAATAAATCATAATTATTCCAAAAGGATTAAACTTTTTTAATACAATATAGTCAGAGAAGACAGCTATTATAAATATTACTGCAAGTTTTAATATTTTTAATTGTCTGATTAACTTGTTTAAAAATAAAATATGAAAAAAATCAGCTTATCTATATTTTTAATTACAATTTTAACTTCCCTTTTTTCACAAACTCATCCTGGTGGTGGTGGTGGTGGTGGGCAAGGAATGTCGGATGATATTAAAAAAATGATTACCGATACAACAGGTGTTATTGTAGGAATGGTGGTTGACGACCAAACTGGAAATCCTTTAGAGTATGCAACCGTTGCAATTTTAAATCCCAAAGATTCGTCCATATTAGGTGGAGGAATAACCAATGAAAATGGGCGAATTACCATTAGTAACATCCGTTATGGAAAATTTTTAATTCGTGTTGACTACATTGGCTATCAGTCAGTTTGGATTAGTAATAAAGAATTAGAAAAAGCCAAGCCAGTTATGCCAATTGGTAAAATAAAGATTAAACCATCGGCAAAAATGCTCGAAGGTGTAGAAATTACTGCCAATAAGGAGATGATTCAAACAAATTTAGACAAGAAAGTTTTTAATGTTTCGCAAGATTTGACGAGTTTAGGTGGTTCGGCAGTGGATGTAATGCAAACAATACCAGCAGTTCAAGTGGATATTGATGGAAATGTAAGTATTAGAGGTAGTGGAAGTATTACAATTTTAATTGATGGACGACCATCAAATTTAACTTTGGAACAAATTCCTGCCGAAATGATTGAAAGCATTGAAGTTATTACAAATCCATCAGCTCGTTACGATCCCGATGGTATTTCGGGAATTATTAATATTGTAATGAAAAAACAAAAACAGCATGGCTTTAATGGGATGCTTACCGCAAATTTGGGCATCGGAGAATTTGAAAATAAGTTAAACGCCGACAAATCGAACGTAACTTTAAACTTAAACTATCGCTATGATAAAATAAATATTACCTTTAGTTATGACAATAGAACCTTTACAAGTAGATATAAAGGTGGGCTTTATCGAAAAACATCTTTTGAAAGAGGAAATGACACCATTATTTCTCAATTAGATCAGCTAACCCGAGGAAAATTTTATCATTCAAGTCAAAATTTTAAATTAGGTGCTGATTATTTTTTAAGTAAATATACAACCCTTTTTTTTAATGCCTTAGTTGGTACTGAAAAGGGGGATAGAGGGTTTACATTAAACAGTGTAATTAGTGATAATTTCAATATTCCAAATCGAAAATATGATCAAAAATCACTTACTTATGATGAGTCGATGGAATATGAATTTGCAGGTGGAATGAAAAGAACTTTTGACAAAAAAGGAAAAGAACTTACGATTGATCTGTTTTTTTCAAATGATGCAAATAACGACGGTGGAGATATTGACCAAGTTTATACCTTGCCAATATACCAAACATTTTTCCAAAGTACTGTTAAAGATGAGGTTCGAAGAACAATTAATGCTCAAGTTGATTTTGTAACACCAATTGGTAATGGAGGAAGATTAGAAACTGGTTATAAATTTGCCAATCGTCAAATTGATAATGATTATAAAATGTTTTTGGGAACGGACGAATGGACAGCAGTTATTGACTCGAATCAACTGAATCATTTTTTATATTCCGATTATCTTCATTCTGCTTATGCAATATATTCAAATGCAATTTTTAAGAAGCTAAAATATCAGGCAGGATTGCGTGTTGAAAATGCAGATGTAACGTCAAATTTGAAATCGACTAATGAAATATATAAAAACCACTACTTAAATCTTTTTCCTACTGCTCACATTCGGTATGAATTTACTGATAAAAATGCTTTTCAACTAAGTTACAGCAGAAGAGTTAGTCGCCCTCGCACTCGAGTGTTAAATCCATTTATTGATTATTCCGATCGTTTAAATCTATCTCAAGGAAATCCTGAACTTAATCCTGAATTCGTAAATTCATTAGAATTAAGTCATTATATATTTTTTGGCAAAGGAACTTCAATTAGTACTATAGTTTTTTATCGCAAACGAACGGATATTATAACTCCTATAACCACATTAATAAACGATTCTACAACTATGACTTCCTATCAGAATATTGACAAAAGCACATCTTATGGAGCAGAATTAGTGGTAAGTCAAACCTTGGCAAAATGGTGGAAACTTAGTCTTACAGGTGGGTTTTATAACAATATTTATAATTCGGTGTTAATTACAGATCCAAATTTACAAGAAGATTTTACTTGGAACACACGTATAATGTCCATTTTTAATGTGGGGGAAAAAGCAGATTTTCAGGTGATTTTTAATTATCGTGCACCATCAGTTACTATCGGTTCATCGGGTTTTGGCAGAGCTGGAGTTGGACAAGGAATTATGCAAGAGACCTACAGCATGGATTTTGGCGGAAAAATCAATTTGTGGAAGGATAATTTACAACTTCGTTTACGTGCATCGGATATGTTTGGATGGTGGAAAATGGAATCGGAAACCAATGCCGTTGGAATATATTCTATTACAAATCGTCAACGCGAAAGCAGAGTGTTTTGGGTTGGACTTTCATTCAAAATCAACGACTATAAAGCAAAACGTGAAAAAGGTAGTGGCGAGGATAACGGCGATGATATGTAGAATTTGAGAATAAAGATGTCTGTAAAAAGAAAAAGCCCTTCAATTTATTGAAAGGCTTTTTCTTTTTGTGCGCCGTACTGGACTCGAACCAGTGACTTCCACCCTGTCAAGGTGGCACTCTAAACCAACTGAGTTAACAACGCTTTTTGAGGATGCAAAAATAACTATAATTAAATATTATTGTCCGATTTAAATAATAAATTTTGCTTTGAGTGTAAATTACTTCAATCAATTTTTGCCTCAATTCTAAAGGAGGAATTGATTTTCAGTAATTTACACCCTTAAGGCGATTGCATTGCGATGTACTGAGCGAAGTCGAAGTAAGCGAAGTCTAAATGTCGAACTAGTTGGGGTAATAAATTGCAGAAAATCCATATTTTTAAAATTCACAAAAACGAACTCTGTTTTTATTCATTTGTCATATAATCTTTTATGAAAGATTTCAATTTTTTTATCGGACAACAATGATGATTAAATACAAATCAAAATTCACTCTTATTATTTGTTAGCCGTTTTAGAGGTTGTTGTTCGTCTCGACTAAACTCGACAATCAATAGTTTTTTGGTCGTCGAGCGTTCGCCGCGGCGAACGAGAAGCCGAAACAAAAAAAACGTCTCGAAAATTTCATATTTTCGAGACGTTTTAGAGTCTTTAAGTTAATCTATTTTACTTTTATAAATTGCTTTCTAATAATACTATCCCCTGTTTTAATTAAAATATGGTATAACCCAGATGTATAATTTGAAACATTAATTTGGGTATTTTGATTTCTTAGAATTTGATTTTTAAAAATCGTACGGCCAGTAAAATCGAATATTTCAATAGTTGAGTTGGTAGGTATATTATCGATAAAACGAATATTTAATACGTCTGTTGCTGGGTTTGGATATATTAAAACCAGATTTTTATCCTTATAATTTTCAACAGATACATCGTTAAAGCAAAAATGAGTACTATCTTTTGCTCCAAAATTAGCACCTTCAGCCGATTGTTTAATAGTTTGATTGCCAAGAGTTAAAGTGTAGCTGCCTACATATATAAATCCAAACATTCCATTTAATCCATTATTGCCCGAGTCGTAAATTACAAAATCGTAACATCCGTTTTCTAAGCATAAATCTTGATTATATGTGGTTGTGGACTCCAAAGCGGGATTTGTTAATACCACAGTGCCGTCTTCTTTTTTAATCACCCAAGTTGTTTGAGTAGGATTGTTATCGGTTAATACACTTAAGTTTCCTTGTTTACCTATTTGACTTGTAAATGGGAAACTAATGGTATCGTTATTAGAATTTAAATCGGTAGAATTATTTGGATTTGTAACAAATGTTCTAAAAGTATGACTACCGGGTGTAAGTTCTATCCCAGGCAAATTTACAATTTCAGAATTTCCAAAAGCAAGGCTACCACTCCAATCGTACGATTGCATGTAGGAGTCAATTTCATAATAAATTTTAGCTGAAGTAATGATAGCTTCGCCATTATTCCGGATTTTAATTTGAGGATTTAACGAGCTAAGGCAGTTGTTAGATGGGGTAGGAGAAATTACTGCATTTAAAGCTAAATCCAGCGAATATTCGGGAGTGTTGTAATATCTGCCTTGCAGAGTAATTGCTCCAGTATTGTTTGGATCAAGCCAGTCTTTTAAACGTTTATTGGGTTCTGTTGCACCATTATTTAACCATGAGTATGCTATTTTTCCATATTTATCCCACGAAATATTTGTACAAGATGCTTGACCACCATGAAGTTGACCAACAATATAATGATTTTGATCAAATAAAGCGGAACCAGATGAACCACCTTCTGTAGTGCCCGATTCCCAATTGTTAACTTGCCAGTGGGTGTTTGTATAGCTAGTTGAATAGCTAGAGGAAATGGCAATGTTTGTGTTTTGACTAATTTTTTTAACATCTCCCGACGGATGATGGATGCAAACAGTAGTATCGGCAGGAACATCTGCATTATTCCATCCACAATAATAAACATTGTATTCAGGTGGAATTTCGGCGTTTAATAATAGCAAAGCAAAATCAGAAGGAGAGTCGGTGGCTACTAAAGATGCACCATTAATCGATTGGTCAACTGGCCCTGTTGTTCCACTGCAGCTTACAGCTTCGTGGTTGAAAATGAAAACCCAATTTGCTGGATTAGCACTTGCAGTACAGTGATTTGCTGTTAAAAAATAAGGTTTACCATCCAGTGCCGTATTGTTTACAATAGTTCCAGTGCAAACTGCACTATTACTGCTTGTAACAATAATTGCAACTCCTCGCTTGTCGTTTTGCCATGCATCACCCAAAGGACAGTTTACATTAATATTACAACTTCCGGAAGTTCCAAATGGACCTTTTTTGCCTAAAATATCACGATAGCCATGTATTACTTTATTGATGTTAATTCGTCCTTGATCCTCCACCGATTTTGGTTCGTAATATTCCAAAATTATACTCGACGAAGGTATAATAGTAGTGGCAAAACTATGGTAAGAATTGTTGTTTTCGTAAGTAAAAGATCCCAATAATGTGGATTTATCTTCACTATAAATGAAAAGATTTGCTCCTTGTGGAATAAAAAACTGATTACAGATAAAATTAAGCGATAATGCATTTTCCGACTTAATTCCCAGCCTCCAAAGCTTATCTCCATTTTCGAGTGTTTCCCACAATCCCGAATTATATAAGTTGTAATAAACTTCTATGTCTTTCCCAAAACGATAAGGAGCATCTTTCCCAACATTTAAATTGTCTTCATTCATTAGTTTTTGAACATCTACATTGGGTAATGTTTTAAAAGGAACGCTTTGTGAAAAAGTTGAATTGCTAAAACTAATTGGTGTTCCACCATGTCCAACTTGAGCATTGCAGTAAAGCATACTTGTTAAAATGACAATTGAAAATAAAATTTGAATTTTTCTCATATAATTATTGTTTTAAAAAACAAAAGTATAATTTATTTTAAAAATTGACCAGAATTTTCGAAATTAATTATTTGATTGCATAGCCAAATGAGATGCTTGCATTGGTATGAAAAAGATTATTTGACGGGTTATTTGAGTATAATCCACGTGTACTTCGACTTGCATTTACAGCAACGAAGAGATTTTCATAGAAATTTAACGAATATTTAATGTTAAACCCAAAGTCTTGTTTGTTAATTAGTGAGAAGTTGTTGTATTGTTGTTCAAAATCGGCAAAATCTCCATAACCAGCTTGAATAAAAACATTTCCTTTATCAAAACCTTTAAATAAAAATGCAGTGTAAAAACCTATTGAAATATTTTGATTTTTACTAATTTTTTTCCCAAAAGTTATGGGTAAATCAATATAATGCAGTTGCATTTTGCCGCCAATTTTTGCGGTATAAAAGGATGGTACAATTCCAATTCCAATATCAATTAATGTATCGTGCGAATATTCGGATGAATAGCTTGCTCCTTTTATGGAATAGCATAAATCAAATTGAATATAATAATCATTTTTTAAATATTTCCGAAAACCAAATCCTGCGAATGACGATAAAAGAGGCACTCCCGATGATTTTTCCATTGTTTGTTTAGGAAGTGGACCACCATAAATTGCACCTCCATAAAAAAGATAATCTGTATTTTGAGAATGAAGGAATAAAGTTGTAAATAAAAACAGATAAAAAATCAAATATTTCACAAACTTCATATTATTTATTTTGGGTTTGAATTATTGAAACATTATCGATAAAAAGTTTTGAACCACTTTGTCCTTTAAAATTATTACCTTGAATACTTGATACAAAAGTAATTGTAATTGAATCGGGTATTAAATCAGAAGTATAGTCAAAAACAAGTGAAAACAGAGTGTAATTGGGTGTTTCGCTTGAAACAATAAAAGACATTTGTGCAATGGTATCTTGCTGTCCTTTAATGGGATTAAATCGAGATAATTTTGAATAAATTACTGCCGAATCGCCATTTTGAGGAAGGTATTTATAGTAGCCATTAATTGAATATGGTCTATTGGTATATGGTTTTCCTTGAAAAACAAATGGGTCTTGAGGTAAAAAAACACCACTAACTAAAAGTCCGGGGATGGTAATGTTTCCCCAGTCTTTTGTTTCCAGTAAAGCAGCATAATTTCCGTTTTGGGCATCGTTTGTTTTAACAACAGTTATTGGTCCATTGAGTTTTGCTAAAGGATTTAACGTTGCCCAAAAGCCACCACTTGGTTCTTCAAACGAAATTGCATTTTGGGTTATTATTGTCCAACTTTCAAAATTTCCATTAAAATCAACATCAGTATTAATAGGAGTTTCTATTTTAGGTTCAATAACTTCTTTTTTACAAGAAACTAAAAATAAAAACAAAACAAATGTAGAATTAATATATTTCATACGATTATATTATTGATAACTAAATTAACAAAAAAAAGAAAAATAAGTTCAAAAAAAATAAGACTTGAAATGTTTTCGGAAAAATATATTACATTTGCAAGCTCAAAATAAACACAAAATGAAAAAACTTTATTTTTTATTTGTGTATTATAAAAAAATAACTAACTTTGCACTCCCTTTTTAAGGGGATATAACGTATTAAATCAAGAAAATGAATACTTTAAGTTACAAAACAGTATCGGCTAATAAGAACACAGTTCATAAAGAATGGATTGTTGTGGATGCAGAAAATGCAACCTTAGGCCGACTTGCATCAGCTGTTGCAAAAATGATACGCGGAAAGCACAAAGTTGATTTTACTCCTCATGTTGATTGTGGTGATAATGTAATCGTAATCAATGCTGAAAAAGTAAGATTTACTGGTGATAAATTAAAAGATAAACAGTATGTTCGTCATACAGGTTATCCAGGTGGACAGCGTTTTGCAACACCAGCAGATATGTTACAACGAAAACCAGAGTTTGTAGTAGAACATGCTGTTAAAGGGATGCTTCCCAAAAATACTTTAGGACGTGATTTGTTCCGCAACTTATATGTTTGTGTAGGTCCAGAACATCCTCATCAAGCCCAACAGCCAAAACTAGTTAACATCAATACAATTAAGTTATAATGGAAAAAGTAAATACTTCTGGAAGAAGAAAAACTGCTGTTGCCCGTGTTTATTTAAATGAAGATGGATTAGGCACTGTTACCGTTAATGGCAGAGATTACATGGAATACTTTAAAACGCCAATGTTGCAATACAAGGTTCGTCAACCTTTTATTTTAACTTCAAACGAAGGAAAATATAGTATTAAAGCAAATTTATCTGGTGGTGGAATTACCGGACAAGCCGAAGCTCTCCGTTTAGGAATTTCTAAAGCTTTATGCGAAATCGATCCTGAATATCGTATTTTGCTTAAACCTCATGGTTTAATGCGTCGCGATCCTCGAATGGTTGAACGTAAAAAACCAGGTAGACCAAAAGCTCGTAAAAGATTCCAGTTCAGTAAACGTTAAGATTATTGAATTCCGATTTCAATGGTTTAGTATCCAAATCACAAAGACTGCTTAAATGCACTACTTTGTGATTGATATTAAGGAAAGTAAACAATTTTAAAAAAAAATAAATGTCAAAAGTAACTTTTAATGAATTATTAGACGCAGGTGCTCATTTTGGTCACTTACGTAGAAAATGGAATCCTAATATGGCTCCATATATTTTTATGGAAAAAAATGGTATTCATATCATCGATTTACATAAAACAATTGCAAAAATAGACGAAGCTGCAGCTGCAATAAAACAAATTGCAAAATCAGGTAAGAAAATTTTGTTTGTTGCTACAAAAAAACAAGCAAAAGATATCGTTGCCGAGCACGTTCGTAAAGTAAATATGCCTTACGTTGTGGAACGCTGGCCTGGTGGTATGTTGACAAACTTTGCTACCATTCGTAAAGCAGTTCGAAAAATGTCGTCTATTGATAAATTAATGACTAGTAGCTCATTTACCGATATTTCAAAACGCGAACGTTTGCAAATTCAACGTGAACGTGCAAAATTGGAAAAAAACTTAGGTTCAATATCTGATTTAAACCGTTTGCCTTCCGCAATTTTTGTGGTTGACGTGCTAAAAGAACATATTGCAATAGCGGAAGCTCACAAATTAAATATACCAACTTTTGCAATTGTAGATACTAATTCAGATCCTCAATCTGTTGATTTTGCTATCCCTGCTAACGATGATGCATCAAAATCTATTTCGGTAATCTTAAAAGCAATGGTGGAAGCTATTGAAGAAGGATTAAACGAAAGACAATTTGATAAAGATAAAAAATCAGCCGAAGAAGAAGTAGAAGAAACAGAAGAACAAAAAGCAAATATTCGTAGCTTAGAAGAAGTTGATGATGAAGATATGATTGATCAAAAAGGAAAAGTTTCTGCGAAAGCTAAGTTGAAAGAAGATGAAGCAGGTGAAGCTGAAAAAATGAAATCTGGTGCTAAAAAAATTGTAGCAAAAAAACCAGTAGTTAAAAAAGCAACTCCTAAAAAATAATATTTAAAACTTAAAAATAATATACCATGGCTATTACAGCAGCGGATGTAAATAAATTAAGAACAATGACTGGCGTTGGTATGATGGACTGTAAAAACGCTCTTGTGGAAGCAGACGGCGATTTTGATAAAGCAGTTGATATCCTTCGTAAAAAAGGTCAAAAAGTTGCAGCAAAACGTGCCGATCGTGAAGCTAATGAAGGTTATGTTTATGCTAAAATAAACAAAGATAATACATTTGCAGGAGTTGTTATGATAAACTGCGAATCCGACTTTGTTGCTAAAAATGATGAATTTGTGAATTTTGTTAAATCTGTTGTCGATTTGGCGGTGGATGGAGAAATTGCAACTAAAGAAGACCTCTTAAGCAAAAGTTTAAATGGTACAACAATCGAAAATCATTTAATGGAACTTACTGGTAAAATTGGTGAAAAAATCGAAATGTCGCATTATGATGTAATAAATGCTCCTTTCGTTGCTTCTTATAACCATAATGGAAACAGACTTGCAACCATTGTAGGATTTAATAAAGTTGTTCCAAATATTGAAACTATTGGACACGAAATAGCTATGCAAATTGCTGCTATGAGTCCTGTTGCGGTTACCCCCGAAGAAGTTGACCAAACTACTATAAATAAAGAACTCGAAATAGCTCGCGATCTTATTCGTCAAGAAGGTAAACCCGAAGAAATGGTTGAAAAAATTGCTCAAGGTAAATTAAATAAATTCTTTAAAGAAATGACTTTATTGAACCAAGAATTTATTCGCGATAACAAAAAAACAGTAGGACAATACTTAAAAGAAGCAGATAAAGATTTTACGTGCACCTCTTTTAAACGAATTCAATTAGGTGCATAATAACACTTTTTTTGATAAAAATTTAAGGGACTATTTTTTAGTCCCTTTTTTTTTATAATTTTACCAATCAGATTTTTTTGATTAGATTAATTTATTAGGTATGAAATATAATAAAATATTGTTGAAATTAAGTGGGGAATCATTGATGGGTTCAAGCAAATTTAGTATTGACCCACAAATGTTAGAGTATTTTGCTTACGAAATTGCAGGGGTTGTTAAAGAGGGTGTTAAAGTTGGGGTTGTAATTGGTGGAGGGAATATATTTAGGGGTTTACAAGGAGCAAAAAAAGGTTTCGATAGAGTTCAAGGCGATTATATGGGAATGATGGCAACTATTATTAATAGTATGGCTTTACAATCTTCTTTGGAAGCAATAGGACTTAAATGCGTTGTTTTGTCGGGTCTAGCCATCGATCCAATTTGCGAAAAAATGAGTAGTCGCAGAGCAAAACAATACCTTAATGATGATTATGTAGTAATCATAGCATCGGGTACTGGAAATCCATTTTTTACAACAGATAGTGGTGCTGCTTTAAGGGGAATTGAAATTGGAGCAGATGTATTGCTAAAAGGCACGCGTGTGGATGGAGTGTATGATTGTGACCCTGAAAAAAATCCAAATGCTGTAAAATATAATGAGTTGAGTTTTGATGAAGCTTACAAACAAAACTTAAATATTATGGATTTAACCGCATTTACACTATGCAAAGAAAACAATCTGCCAATTTTAGTGTTTAATATGAATATGTCTGGCAACCTAAAGCAGGTTTTAGAAGGTAAATCGATAGGAACAATTATAAAATAAAATGTATGGAAAATTTAGAAAAAAATCCTCAAATATTAAAAAAAGCAAAATCTAGAGTGAATTTTAAAATTCATTTAATGGTTTATTTTCTTGCGAATATTCTTTTTTGGTTGTTTTGGAAATTTATTGGTGGTGGTGGCGAATTGCCTTGGCCTATTTTTCCAACAGGAGCGTGGGCAATAGTATTGATTTTTCATTACTTAATGGTTTTTTATTGGAACCAAAAATTAGTAGATAGAGAATACGAACGATTAATTGAAAAAGAAGTAAAAAAAAACTCGAATAAATTAAAAGATGAATAGTTATGAATGATGATTGTTTGTTATTGATAGAAGAAATCAAGGAAAATATGGTTAGCTCTCTAGCATTTTTTGATAGGGAATTACAAAAAATTAGAGCAGGTAAAGCAAATCCTCAAATGCTCGATTCTGTTCGTGTGGATTATTACGGAACTATGACCGCAATAGCTCAAGTTGCCAACGTAAATACTCCAGATGCGAAACAAATTGTAGTTCAACCTTGGGAAAAATCGATGTTGATACCTATCGAAAAAGCTATTATGGCTGCCAATTTAGGATTTAATCCTCAAAATAATGGCGAGTTTTTGAGAATATTAGTCCCTCAATTAACCGAGGATAGAAGAAAAGAATTAGTCAAAAAAGCTAAGACCGAAGTTGAACAAGCTAAAGTTAATATTCGCAATGTTAGACGAAATGCAAACGAACAAGCTAAGAAATTTGAAAAAGATGGAACTCCCGAAGATGAAATTTGCCGATTAGAAGCAGATATTCAAAAAATTACAGATGAATTTATTGGCAAAATTGATAAAATGTTTGAAGCCAAAGAAAAAGATATAATGACGGTGTAACTCAATTTTATTTTTAATTGAAAGGCTCAAGCTAATTAAGTTTGAGCCTTTTTAGTTATCATAAATCATTGTTATCCGGTAAATGAAAATAAATTCTTCTTCGCCGTGGCGAATCTGAATGACAGTGTTTTGTAGCTGATTGATTGTCATTTCGAGACTTCATGCAAAAAATTGGAAATAAAGGGTTAGTGACAGCGTGAGAATTTACAGTTACCCATTAGTTATCAACTAACTACATTGCTTATCAAGCCTGTTAATCCACTACGTGGAATATTTTAGATACGACTTATTTTTTTTATTAATATTTAGTGCTTGTAAGAAAACGCCAAACACTTCGTTGTCTTCGTTTTCAAAATACGTCATCCCGAAAAAGATTTTGTTTGTTTTTTTTGAAAAAAAATTTACAAAAACT
>JBBQWB010000005.1:0-64309 GCA_038210985.1 Bacteroidales bacterium | reverse complement strand
GGGTAGTTTTTTACAGATTTTCACCAATTTATTTGCCTCAATCCTGAAGGATGTAAATTGTTGAAAATCAATTCATCCTTTAGGACTGGGGTGAAAATTGATTGAAACAATATACACAAATCAGATACTTTTAAATTTAGTCGGTCAGTAGTGATAATTTTACATTATAATTACTTCAAAAAGGCTTAATTTATTAATCGAATACAAACAACCCCGCATTGCATTTCGACGGGCTCAATGTCCATATAATACTTTTCCTGATACCACACAATTAGGTATCATCTTAAATCCGTTTAATTCAGTTGTTTTGAGGCTTGATTTTATTGATGGACTTTACGGATGGTTTCGACGGGCTCAACCACCAAGCATTTGCCAAGCTATTCGCAGTTTCCTTCGACTTCGCCGTGGCGAATCTGGATGACTGCTCCGTTTGCTCGGATTTGCAATCCGAGCTTAATGTAATCCAAGCAATTTTTTGTTTGTTCGGATTGCAAATCCGAACTAGCTCCCTGTGAATATTACCTCAACAATGTTACCGTTCCAGATGACAAAAACTCAGCGTCGGTTACCGAAATAGCTTTATACGTGTAATAGTAAGTTCCATCAGGAACATCTTTGCCAGTTTTCATTTCTTTGCCATTCCAATATTCTTGAGGATTATCTGTTTGCCATATTAAAGTTCCCCAGCGATTAAAAATTTGCAAGTTGGTTTGTCTGAATAAGCCATACGAAATTATTACAAACTCATCGTTAAATCCATCTCCATTTGGAGTAAACACATTGGGAATTGTAACCCCTTCGATAATTGTTACTGTTTTTCGAACCGAGTCGGTACAACCAGCATCCGTTGAAACCCACAATGTTACCGTATAATAACCCGATGTAGCATAAGAATGAGTAAATGTGGTTATACTATCGTGCGTTGTTCCATCGCCTAAATTCCAAACCCATTGGGTTATATCCCCAGTACTTGAGCTTGTAAACGTAATAACATCGCCAGGATAAACAAAATCGTTGGCAAATGTAAAATTAGCATCTGGCATTTGATGAACTATTACGTCGGTTGGGAAAGAGTATGTATGCTCACAACCATTTGCAAATTTTAATGTAAGTTGAACATTGTAATTTCCAGATATTGTAAATTGATGATCGACATTTTGTTGAGTAATTGAAGCTGAACCATCGTTAAAATTCCAAACGTATTCAACAACTGGGTAAGTAACGGTATTCATATCTACATAAAAATCAACTTCGTGGGGATAACAGCCTTCCAAACCAGAAGTTGAAATGGTAACATCGGGATAGTCAAATATCCTAACTACTTTAGTTATGGAGCTTTCGCAAGAATCCATTTTAAAGATTAAAGTAACTGTTTGATTGCCTGGTGAATTAAAAGAATGGGAAGGGTTTTGTAAAGTACTATTAACGCCATCTCCAAAATCCCAGCTCCACGAATTTATAACTCCTATACCATAACTAGAGTCGGTAAATTGGACAGTTTGACCTGGACAATATAAAGTATCAATAAAAGTAAAATTAGGGTGAGGTTGAATTACATATATTGAATCCATAGTACTAAGTGTAACGCTACAAAGCGATGTATCACCTATTGAAGTATTTAATGAATCAGAAATAATTAATACTGGTAAATAAAAACCTCCATTTTCGAATGTCCATGTAGTCGAAGGGCCGGTTGCAATTCCACCATCCCCAAAAACCCAAGTATAGTTCGCTGTATTTTGGGCATTGGATGTAAATGTAACGGTTAAAGGAGCACAACCTGTTTTTGGGAAAAAGTCAAATGTCCCACGAGGTCCATCCACCAAAATATAATTAAATTTTGTGGTTGTATCTGAACAACCCATTTGATTTTTTACAATTAATTCAACATTATACTCTCCCGAATTAATATACTGATGTTGTGGACTAGGAAAATAAGAGGTATTGTTTGAACCACTTAACATATCGCCAAATGACCATTGCCAACTTATCACATCCGACGAAGATGCATTATTGAATATTGCATTAAACGGCGGACAATCGGATGTTTGAGATACCGCATTAAAATCAGCAATAGGTGTCGAAATAGAAACTTCTCTATCTAAAGTATCCTTACAGCCATAAATATCGGTAGCTATTAAGCTCACTGTATAAGTTTCATTTGTGCTGGAAACATAAACAGTAAAAGGATTTGCATCCGTACTAGTTTGTGTATTTCCAAAATCCCAATGGTATGTTAAACCCTCGCCCGAACTAATATTGAAAAAACTCAATGTATCATGAGAGCATAATAGCGAATCGGATAAAAAATTAGCGGTTGGTTTAGTAATTGAGATATAATTATACTTTGAAATCGAACTATCGCAACCTCGGGCATCGCCGATAGATAAACTTACATTGTAAGTTCCAACATTATAATAAGTATGCGATGGATTTTGATCTGTGCTATGATTTCCATCTCCAAAATCCCAATACCACGATGATATTGTGGTTGGTTCGGGGTTAAATGACTGGTCGGTAAATTGAACAGTGAATGGAATACAACCCTGCGTGGCGTTTGATGTAAAACGAGGAGAAGGAAGAGTGTGGATTGTAACGGCATTATTTTTAATAATATTTTTAATGCACCCAATGGAGTCTTTTATATTTAATCGAATATTATAATTTCCAGCAAAATGGTATGAATGACAAGCATTTATGCCACTAGTAAAATCAGTTCCCCCATCGCCAAAATACCACTTCCACTCAACAATGGGATATAAAGTTTGAGTAGTGTCGTGAAAGCAGATATTGTCATACTGACAAACATTATCAGGGATTATAGTATAACCTCCGTTCACTTGAGAAATTTTTATATATGCAACTTTTGTTGTAGAATCAGTACAACCTGTGGTATCATTATAAACCCTAAGTTCTACTGAATATGATCCTGGATTTAAATAGGTATGCGAAGGATTTTGCGAATTAGAAGTAGCACCATCTCCAAAATCCCAATACCATGAAGTAGCATTAATCGATAAATCCAAAAAATTTACAGAATGCGGTGCACTACAATTTATATTATTTAAGGTAATAAATTCAGGTTTTGGAAATCGGACGTAAACATATTTTTCTTTCATCAACGAATCCGAACAGCCATTATGAGAAACCACTAATGCAACATCCACAAAACCTGTATCCTGAAAAGTATGTTGAGGATTCTGATCTTCTGATTCATCATCGCCAAAATACCAATGCCATTCATTGGCAAACGAGCTCGACATATCGGTAAATTGAGTTTTTAAAGGATGACAGCCAAAAAGTGAATCGCCCATAAAATTTGCAATTGGATGAAGTCCAGTTCGAATATAATTCTGTAGAACTAATGTATCTGTACAACCTTCTTGATTTACTATAATCAATGATATTGTATATTGACCTGTATCAGAATATGTGTGTGTTGGATTAGCAGAAGTACTTTGCGGACTACCATCGCCGAAATTCCATTTCCAACTAACAATTGGCGATGTGGTGGCACTTGTGTCGGAAAAATGAACGGTTATTGGAGCACAACCACTGGTAATATCTGTAACAACATAGGGGGTTGGTTTAACCACTGTAATATAGTGTTGTTTTACCAACACATTTGTACAACCAACATTATCCACAACCGTACAAGTAACCGTATAATTTCCATAACTAGTATACGAATGATTCACCGTATTTCCTGTTCCATTAGCACCATCCCCAAAATTCCAAGTACAAGTTTGAGTATTTGGAGTAGTATTGGTAAAAGTAACAGGAAATGGGCGCTGACAACCCATCGTATCATTTGCTGTGAAAGTAACAGTTGGACCAGGAGTTACCGTAATTTGATTTATGGTTGTTATCGAATCAATGCATCCAGCAGAATTTGTTCCAACAACTTTAATCGAATATTGACCTGGACCGGAATAAATATGGTCAACTTGTTGTCCAACCGATGATTGTCCATCGCCAAAATACCATTGATAATTAGCACTAGCCGATGAAGTTCCAGCAAAAGCTACATTTAATGGAGCACAACCAGTTGATGGAATAGCTGTGTAAGTTGCATGAAAATTCCCAATGTTAACATAAGAAGGTTTTATCAGAGTATCTTTACAACCAAAAGAATTTTCGGCAATTAAGCGAACATTATAAGAACCTGAACTACTGTAAACGGTTGAAGGATTTGTCATTGTGGAACTCAAAGTATTTCCAAAACTCCATGAATAAGTTAATCCTGCCCCTTGCGACATGTTTGTAAATGAAGTATTTAAAGGAGCTTCACAGGATTCAATTGGAGCACCAACAAAGCTAGCATTTGGTTTAGGTTTTACATAAATGTAATTTAATCGACTTTTTGCACCCGTACATTGATTATGGTCTCGAACCGTAAGAGATACCGAAAATGTTCCTGGCGAACCATAAACGTATGTTGGACTGTTTTGAGGAGAGCTATTTCCATCGCCAAAATCCCAAGTGTATTGAATAATATTGCCACCGCCCGTAATTTGAGGCGAAAAAGTAGTCATAAATGGCTGACAACCAATTGTATCAGAAGCTGTGAAATTTACTATTGGACGTGCATGAACAATAATTAATCCTGTTTTCACTTTTACATTACTTCCTTGCGAATTGGTAACCGTAAGCTTAACTGTGTATGTACCAGGCGAATTAAAATTAATACATGGATTTTCATAAGGCGAGGTTTGTCCGTTGCCAAAATCCCACAAATAGGTCATTGGCTGTGAACCTGTGGAGGTATTGGTAAAGCAAACCAACAATGAACCACATCCAGAGGTAACATTTTGATTGAAATTAGCCAATGGAGCTTGTGCAAAAATCCCAAAGGGAATTATCAGTATAAGTATGTGTATCGAGATTAATTTTTTCATAAAATATTAAAACTGCCTTCTTACCAACAACAAATGTAAAATAAAAACTCTAAAGAAACAGAAAAGTCAGTTTATTTTTGTTAAAAATATCTTTTATTCGTAAAACAATCTTTTTTAATATAATTTATCACGTAGTTATAGACATTTTTATTCTTAATAAGGTTGTTTAAGGTTAACTCTTTTTTTTTATTAATTTTGCAAACTCATTAAGCAACAATTAATATGGAAATTGCAACTAAATTTACCCCATCTCAAGTTGAAGATAAATGGTATCAAATATGGATGGAAAAGAAATTGTTTTCGTCTAAACCCGATCATCGAAAAGCATACACTATCGTAATTCCGCCACCAAATGTAACTGGGGTTTTACACATGGGACACATGCTCAACAACACCATTCAGGATGTTTTGATTCGCCGTGCACGTATGTTAGGCTTCAATGCTTGCTGGGTTCCAGGAACTGACCATGCATCCATTGCAACCGAAGCTAAAGTAGTTGCAAAACTAAAAGCCGAAGGTATCGAAAAATCATCGCTATCTCGCGAAGAGTTTTTAAAACATGCTTGGGAATGGAAAGAAAAACATGGTGGTATTATACTTGAACAACTAAAAAAACTTGGTGCTTCGTGCGATTGGGACCGAACAAAGTTTACTATGGACAACAATATGTCTGAATCGGTTTTGAAGGTTTTTGTCGATTTATTCAACAAAGGATTAATTTATCGCGGTGCTCGTATGGTAAACTGGGATCCAAGAGCTTTAACAGCAGTTTCCGACGAAGAAGTAATTTATAAAGAAGTTCAATCAAAATTATATTATCTAAATTATCCTATTGAAGATTCTGATAATGAATTTGTTACAATTGCTACCACACGACCAGAAACAATATTGGGTGATACCGCAGTTTGCGTAAATCCAAACGATGAAAGATACACTCACTTAAAAGGCAAAAGAGTTTTAGTACCACTATTAAATCGCTCTATACCAATTATATATGACGAGTATGTTGAAATAGATTTTGGAACGGGTGCACTAAAAATTACACCTGCTCACGATATTAACGACTACAATATTGGCATTAAACATCATTTGGAATCTATCGATATTTTTAATCCAGATGGAACCTTAAATGAAAATGCAGTATTATTTGTTGGCAAAGATCGTTTTGCAGTTCGTAAAGAAATTATTGCCGAACTAAAAACTAAAAATTTTCTAGTTAAAGAAGAAGAATATACTAATAAAGTTGGATATAGCGAACGTACAGACGAAGTTATTGAACCCAAAATTTCGATACAATGGTTTTGTAATATGCAAGAAATGGCAAAACCTGCATTAGAGGTTGTAATGAATAATACAATTGCATTTTATCCCGAAAAGTTTAAAAATGTATATTCTCACTGGATGGAAAACATTAAAGATTGGTGTATTTCGCGCCAACTTTGGTGGGGACAACAAATTCCGGCATATTATCTTCCAAACAATGAATATGTAGTTGCATTATCCATTGAAGAAGCATTGGAAATTGCCAAACAGAAATATCCCGAATTAAATCTTCAAAAAAGTGATTTAAAACAAGACGAAGATGTTTTAGACACTTGGTTTTCGTCTTGGTTATGGCCTATTTCGGTATTCGATGGCATTCGAAATCCCGAAAATGAAGACATTAAATATTATTATCCAACCGAAGTATTGATAACTGCTCCCGAAATTTTATTTTTCTGGGTAGCTCGTATGATTATGGCTGGACAAGAATATTTGAATGAAATTCCGTTTCACCATGTTTACCTTACGGGGATTGTTCGTGATAAATTGCATCGGAAAATGTCAAAATCATTAGGTAATTCACCCGACCCAATAATGCTAATGGAACAATATGGTGCCGACGGTGTTCGTGTTGGGATGCTTTACAGCTCGCCAGCAGGAAACGATTTGCTGTTTGATGAATCGTCGTGCGAGCAAGGTCGGAATTTTAGCAATAAAATTTGGAATGCAATGAGGCTTGTGAAAGGTTGGGAAATTGATGCAACTATCGCTCAACCCGAACATGCAAAAATTGGAATCGATTGCTTTGATGCTCAAATAAATGACACGTTAGGCAAAATAAATGATGCCTTTGAAAAATATCGTTTGTCGGATGCATTGATGATTGTTTACAAATTGATTTGGGACGATTTCTGCTCGTGGTATTTAGAAGCGATTAAACCTGCTTATCAAATGCCAATTGATAAAATTACGTATGATAAAACAATACTGTTTTTTGATAAATTGATGAAAATTCTTCATCCATTTATGCCATTTATTACCGAAGAAGTTTGGCATATTTTAAATGATATATCAGAGGATGAATCGATAATGACTGACGAAATGCCTACCGTTGAAAACACAAACATTGAGCTTATTCAACAATTTGATATTGCAAAAGAGATAATAATTAATATCCGAGCAATTCGTCAGGAGAAAAACATTCCGATGAAAGATGTTTTGGAGCTTAAAATTGTAAAACACGAATCTAATTTTTCGAGTACATTTAATTCTTTAATTTGTAAGCTTGCTAATTTAAGCAATATTGAAATTATAAGCAGTTCTGTAACAAATGCTTCGGGGTTTAGGGTAGATAAATTAGAATGTTTTGTTCCTTTGGATGGTCGAATTGACGTGGAGGCAGAAATTCAAAAAATCAAGGAAGAAATTACTTATTTAGAAGGGTTTTTAAAATCTGTTATGCAAAAACTGAGCAATGAGCGATTTGTAAACAATGCTCCTAAGCAAGTTGTTGAAGTTGAATTCAAAAAACGGGATGATGCCGCTTCAAAAATTGAAATTTTGAAACAACAACTAACGCAATTTCAAGGATAATTGATAATTAGTTCTTGTAAGAAAACGCCAAACACTATGATTGCTCGGATTTGTAATCCGAGCTTAATTGTAATCCCAGCAATTTTTTGTTTGTTCGGATTGCAAATCCGAACTAGCACCTCAACCCTGTCCATTTGGTGTTCCTGAAATTGTTGACGTTATCATCGTTGAAGCACGAATACTCAAGGCTTGAAATATTTTTTGATGAAATTTAAGAGTTAGCACGGATGGTTTCGACGGGCTCAACCACCGAGCATAAAACTATTCGCAGTCTCTTTCGACTTCGCCGTGGCGAATCAGGATGACTGCTAGGTAAATTAGTTTTTATTCAACTTTTGCTTTGACTTCAAAAATTATATCGCCACGCCACGAGTTACTTTTAATGACAATTTTCGAATTTAATACTTTATCAATAGTTTTTGAATGAAGTTTAATTGTAAAATCTCCTTTTTGATTTTTTGACACAGGATTACCGCTAAACGCAACTTCAACTGCTGGATTATCCGAAGATACGTCCGTAATATACAAATCGGAATTACCTACATTTAAAAATTGAACGACCAAAGTGTTATTTTGATTAAGGTTAACCAAACCAAAATCAATTACAGATTGAGCTAATTTAATTTCAGGTAATGAATCCGATGGCGTTTTTGCTTTTTCTGATTCGTACATCACAATTTGAATTCGGCGTTCTAAAGCAGCTGCCCGACTATATATCGAATTCCGTTTATCGTTCGGATTATCACTAACCAAAGGGCTAGATTCGGTTTTACCAATTGGAGCATCCAAAATTTCGAGTAAACTATTTTTCACTTCGCCATTAATATATGGCATAAAAACTCCATTATTATATTCAAAAATATAGTTTTTCAAACTCGAAATTCGACGCGAAGCCAACTTCATATTATATTCGGCAGTATGCAACGGACTAGTATATCCACGAATGGTAATTTTTACATTGTTACCTCTGTCTAAATCCTTTTTCAACCATTCGGCAAAAAGCTCTAAATCGGTAAAACCTTTTTTCACATAATTATTAAAAAAGTCATCAATATCCTGTTGAGCCTTTGTTTTATCGTTTCCTTCTAAGCCTTGAGAATATTCCTGTCGGTACATGTCTTTTAACGAAAAATAATCTGCTAAAGTAGCTTTGTAATTTTTATTTGTGGTAGTTTTTGTAGTTGCAGGATCGGGTTCATCATTGTGAAAATACAAAGTAAGCGGAAGTAAATCCTTGATTTTTAATGAAATATCATGATTTTCGATAAACAAAGTATCAATTAATGCAATTTGTTTTGGTTTTTCTTTCCATTCGTAATAATAAATGTCGTTACAGCAAGTTTCGCCATTAATAAAATACGAACCTTGTCGATTTGAAGTAAAATAACCAGCTTCGCTGTCGTCTTCGATGATATTAAAGTACAAATCGTTTGCAGGAGAATTAATTGGATATCCAACATTAATAACGCTCCCCCACTGATTTAATCCGCCTTTAGAAGAAAAAATATCAAATCCACCCATTCCAGGATGCCAATCGGAACTAAAATACAATGTAGGACTTTTTGAATCATAAAAGGGCGTAATTTCGTTTCCCTGCGTATTAATATTGCTTCCCAAATTAACCGGGTCATAGTACTTTCCATTATTATAAACCGAATACCAGATATCCATTCCGCCATAGCCACCAGGTCGGTCGGTCGAAAAATACAATATTTCTTCATCATTTTGCGAAGTGATATATGGATGAGTTGAAGTAGCACCCGGAGCATTAATTCTTCGAGTAAGTCGTTCTGGTTTTTTCCATTTATCTTTACTCATTTCGCTCACCCAAATTTCGCAATTAAGTTGTGGTTTTCGTTCGTTTTTGCAACGTGTAAAATACAATCTTGATTTATCGGGACTAAAACAAAAATTTGCGTTATGGGTTTCGGGATTATTAATGGCTTGTGGCAACTCTTTACCTTCGGAATATCCTGCAATTGACATTGTGGAACGGTAAATTTTGGACACAAAAACACCTGGAAAAATCGAATTTACACTTTCGGCGACCACCAAGCGTAGGGATGAAAAATACAATGCAGTATCTCCTAATTGAATGGCATTAAACTCGGAATATGGCGAATTTACATTTTTAGATAAATGTTCGATTTTTAAATCCAATGGTTGCGACATTGCTCTGATGGATTCATTACAGGCTTTTATTTCAACTTTTGTTTTATCCTTTAAAAATTGATTTTCACCTTTATATTCCACTTCAAATTTTTGAAAAAGGACTAAAGCCTCGACATATTTTGCGGCTTGTTTTGTCATTAATGCACACCAAAAAAGAGATTCCGGAAATTTTTTGATGGAGTCGTTTTTATATAAATACTCAAACCAATTTGCTGCATCGTTGTATGCGTGATATTTATATAATGCTTGGGCATATTTTTCAACATTTTCCAGCTTTCGATTAGGGACATCGTTTACCAATCTGCCATAATAAATTGATGCAGTGTAATAATCTCCTTCACTGTAAGCTTCATCAGCAGCTCTAATAGTTTGTGTTTCAACATCCTGCCCATAGCACAACAATCCAATATTGGCAGTAAAAATTAGTAATAGCAAGATATGTTTAAAAGTTTTCATAGAGTATTTTTAGAAAATCGGACAAGGCACTTCCCGAATTCTACGAGGTTTATATTTGCTAAATAAGTAGTTTATCGATAATTCCCAGCCGCCTTTATATCGGCTTGCAATATGTAATCGAGACATATTAATATCGTAGCTAATCCCAAAATTATATTTTAAATATTCACCACCAAGCATTACATAAGCGGCATCTCCAGCTCGATAAAATATACCCGCATTTATAGTAGTGTAGGTTAAAACATCTTTGTCGAGTATATATTTTGTTAAACCTCCAAAAATAATTTCTTTATACGTACCTTGAAAACTTGCCATAATCATTGGCACTACATCTATATAATCATCCACTTTAATTGAAGTTGTTGCAGTTCCAATTAGTTTCATATCCAAGCGAATTTGATTGTTGTTAAACAACGATTGCTTTGGACGATTGATATGGTGCAATGCCAAACCCACATTCCACATTTGACGATGACGAGGTTGATAAACCCAGTTTACACCAGCATTTACATTCCCGAAAATGAAATTATCTTTTGCAAATTGCTCCGAATTCGGACTTCCATTATTAAAACGTCCGTTAAAATATTGTTCGTCAAAAAACAGTTCGGAATAATTTAATGTCCGCTGAGCTACACCAGCTTGAACTCCGAACGCAATAAAATGATTGTTCTTTCGATTTAATCCTTTTATGTACGAAAACGAAAGGTCAATTTGGGTAGTTCCAAAATCCGAATCGCCTGCAACATCGCGATAAACCAATGCACCAAATCCATACATTTCCTGTCGGTATGGGCGTTTTATCAAAGGCAAATCAATGGAGGAAGAAAAGGTTAAATAAGGTTTTGTAATGGCTCTCCATTGAGTTCGATGCTGTGCGTTTACCCTTGCTTGACCATCAAAAAAGCCAGTAAAAGCTGGATTTGTGTTTAATGGAGTCAACCAAAATTGAGAAAAATGTATATCTTGTCCATTTGCAATTTGATTGCAATTAGCATAAAATAAAACCGATATTATAATTAATATTTTTCTCAATTAATATTTATCTAATTAATGTCACATTCCCTTTTTTAATATATTTATCTTTATTAAGACAAGTTGCATCCAAATAATAAACAAACACTCCTGGATCGGATTTAACTCCCTTATACGTTCCATCCCAGCCTTTGCTCATATTGGTTGTTTCAAATACTTTTTCGCCCCAACGATCATACACCGCAAAAATAACATCGGTTACAATTTCGCTTCGAACAAATAACACATCGTTATTGCCATCTCCGTTTGGCGTAAAAGCATTTGGAACATATACAAACGGCTCATCACAAATAACATCCAATACAATTATTCGAACGGTGTCGGTTAAAATACAACCATATACATCACTCACCGTAACTACATAAATTGTAGAATTACCAGGCGTTGCCAAAGGATTTGGAATATTTGGATTATTTAAACTGTTTCCTGGGCCCCAGTGATAGGTAAACTCTGGAAATACTGTGCTCTGCAATTGTATCGATTGAGTTTCGTAAATAGTGTCTTTTTCGCTCCACGCATCAAAACCAGTAGTTGGAAACAAGGATGAATCGAGAACTGAAAACTGAGCCATAGTATGACAATTATTGAAATCGGAAACTGTTACCATATAATTTCCTTTACACAAATTATGAACTTCGGTAACCTGAGTAGGTCCATTGCTCCAATAATAATAATATTGCTGTGTTCCACCAGTAACAGTGGCATAAGCACTTCCAATACAAGCATCTAAACACGGCACTTTTGTAGTGTTAACAGTTACAGCAAGTGGATCGGGCTGAATAAGAATAATACTTATATCAGTTTGACAACCATTAAAATCGCTCACAACAATATGATAGGTTCCCGAACACAAATTTTCGGCAAACGAACCTCCACTTATTCCATTCCAAGTAAAGGTATATGGCAAGGTTCCACCAATTGGGAAAAGCCTAATTATTCCGTTACAGCTTCCGTTACATAATGGATTTCTAAGATAAACGGAGTCGATTTCTAACACCGAAGGCTCTGGAACAGAAATATATACATTCCGAATGCAGGTATTTGCATCCGAAACAGTAACACTATATGTGTTTGCACATAAATTGTGGAACGAAGTGCTATCATTTCCGATATTCCAGTGATACGTGTACGGAGGCAGTCCACTACTTGCAACCACCGTCACAACCCCATTACATTCGCCAAAACAACGAGCAGCAATAGCTGAACCACTTGCATCAAAAGTAGATGTGTCTAAAATTCGGAACTGAGAACTTACGGTACACTGATTTTGGTCGGTTACGGTTACGGTATAAATTCCTGCACATAATCCTGTTGCATAATCGATATTGACTCCATTAATCCAATGATACGAAAAAGATGGCACACCACCCGAAGCAACAGCTCTGACTGTTCCATTACAATCTCCATTGCACAAAACCTGCATCGTATCGATATAACTAACTGTTATTTGACTGGGGTGCTGTATGGTAAATGGAATAACTTTTTTACAGCCGATATTGTCGGTAATAGTTACCGTATAATCTCCAGCACATAAACTCGAAATAGTATAAAAATTGCCAGTTGCATGAGCCCAATGGTATGAATATGGAGCATTACCTCCACTTGGATTTAACTGAATTGAGCCATTGCACAAGCCATAACAAGTTGCATTATTCACCTGACTATTACTTGAAACTGAATTTACAAAAACTTTTACCGAAGCTGTATCCTTACATCCAAAAGTATTTGTTCCGGTTACGACATAAGTAGTAGTTGTAGATGGGTTAACACGCGGAGTTGCAGTATTTGCACCCGATATAATTCCAGATGATGGCGACCAAGTATAACCTATTGTTTGACCACCTATTAAATTTGTTGCAGAAAGTTGAATTGTATCTCCCTGACAAATTGTAATGGCTGGTGTTGTATAAATATCTGCAAACGACATAAATACCGTTACACTATCGTATGCCCAGCAATATCCATTCGTAGCTTTTACGTAATAGGTTTTGGCTTGATTTATTATTGGACGGAAAATATTAGTAAGCAAATTTGTATTAATTGTGTCGGAAAAATTTGAATTAGACGACCAAACAAATCTATTTGCACCTCCACTGGAAGAAGCAGTTAATGTTGCAGTATCGCCACGGCAAACCGTAATATTATTTCCGGCATCCACCTGAATATTATACACATTCACTTTTTGCATCAGAGTATCCGTACAAACACCATCGCTTACACGTAACATGTAATTTATAGTGGTTGGAGAGTTTGCAATTGGATTCGAAATACTCGTATTACTTAATCCACTGGCTGGCGACCAAATGTAAATAATAGAAGAATTCCCTGAAGGAGGAATTCCAATTTGTATAAAATCGCCCAAACAAATATGTTTTTCGGGAAGAGTATCTTTAGTATTTGATAAAACAATAAGCTGTTTTGTAATTGTATCTGCCGAATTGCAACTTCCAATATTTCGAACAATTAGTGTAATATCATAAATTCCCGATTGGGTGTAAGTATGACTTGGATTTTGCTGGTTCGAGGTTGAGTTATCTCCAAAGTTCCAACTCCATATTGTGGTGCCGTTTGGTATGGTTTGGGAAGTATTTTGGAAGTTAATATTAATTGGAGCACATACTATATTGGGTATAACAAAATCGGCAATAACGACTGGCAAATTAAAATCAAATTTAACAACACCAATATTACAATTCGAGCTGTTGTTAGTTTGCGACCATGCTCCAACAGTTGTTGGCAAATCGTCATGATTTCCACATCCAGCACAAATTGCTTGATAAATGCGTCCTTTTTTATCAAAACGACTTGTTCCGCCATCCACATGCTCAAGTGAAGCACTTCCACCAAAATAAGTTCCATAAACTATGGCAGAAGCATCGTCGGTAATGACTAAAAAATAATAATCATTATTATCGGTTGTATTTTGGAATGCATCGACTGTGATAGGCATACCTGTTGTTCCTCCAAAGCCATTTAAGGAAGAACCGCCCCAGCCCGAAATATAAATATTATTACATAAATCGACCAAAAGTGCAGTGGGAGAAATATCCGGTGTTCCAGAAACATTACTCGATGACCCAAATGCAGTTGACCAAATTATTGTTTGCAAATTTGACGTGAATTTGCTTAAAAACTGTCCTCCTCCTGGCTTGTTCCAAGTTGCATTGTGAATAAAAAAATTACCTGGAGCATTCGTTTGTCCTAAAACATAGACATAATTTTTTTTATCCGTTTTAGTTAAATATATTTGATCGTAAACCGATGACCCATAATATGTGGATGCCATTATTTGATTCCCATTTTGTTTTATTAACGTAATAAAACCATCCACCACACCACCAAAACTTGATTGGATAACATTTGGCGTTGTTGGAAAATTTGCAGAGGTTGTTCCACCAGCGACATAAACATTATCATCAACATCCAACTGAATACTGTAACAAGCATCGTTTCCGTTGCCTCCTAAATAAGTACCCCAAATCAAATTTGTTAAATTATGATTCATTTTAAATACACAACCATCTTGAACACCTCCTCCATGAGTAAGTTGAACCGAATTTGCAGTAACAGGAAAATTTGTGGAGGTAGTACTACTTACCACATACACATTCGAGTTGGCGTCAATCATAATTTCGCCACGCACATCATCGGCATAATTTTTCTTTAAAGCAGCAATTGTGTTTAATCCATCGTTGCCACTACCTCCAACAAATGTAGATCCCAAAAGTTGAGTGCCATTCGCCGAAAATTTACATAAAACAATGTCCGACCCATTTGGATAACCAATTATATATGTGAGGGTATAATTAGTTCCACCGTTAAACGAATTATCGTAACAACCAGTAGTTGTAGGAAAATTAGCTGAACCTGTAGTTCCTAACATATACAGTTCATTATTACCATTAACAATCAAACTGTTGGGCACTTCCGCACCGTTTCCTCCTAAATAAGTCGAAAAAACTAAACTAACGCCCAAACTGTCAAATTTTGAAATGCTAATATCACTATTTCCCATTCCATAAGTAATTTGATAAGCACCTGAGGTAAGTGGATAGCCAACGCCAAAAACAGAACCTCCTGCATATAAAAATCCATGTTGGTCGTAAGTAGCTGTATAGCCCCAATTATCGGCTTGCGAACCGCTAAAAGAGCAAAATATCAATACTGGATCGATAATTAAAGGAATAGTTTTGTCGTAAGACGAACACTCAAAAGAAACTATATTTCCTTTTAGTACAAATTTACAATCAACCGGCTTTGTAATTCCGTCGATAATTTGATACGCATAAGGTTTTAATTCGCTTAATGTATTTACGGAAGTTTCGATAAGCAAATTACCTTTTGATAAGCTTAATTTATTTGCACCATCGTATCTCATGTTAATCACTTCGGGATTTTTGCCAGGTGAAATCACAAAATCATACTTAAACTTGCTGTCTTGCGAATAAACAATCCAATCTATTCCGTCGTAAATATTCGAATATTTTACTTGATTATAAGCTCTTACATTTGATTTCCATTTCGTTTGATCGCTTCCAATATAGAAGTTTTGGTAATCTGTAGAAGGGTTGAAAGATTCAACCTTTGTATTTGTATTTGAATTTTCAAAAAAGACTTTATAAGCATGACATTTTATTGTTCTATCTAAGGGAATATCTTTATTAATCTTTGAATCTTTACTAGATTTATATTCCATTAATTTATGAATGGCTTTACGGTCTTGCACAACAACCGTATAACCTTGTTTTTCTAAAAACAAAGCCCCCTCATGTAATCGAGCTTTATATAAAATTTGATTTTCCCACTGACCTTTATTTTCAGTATAAGCCCATTCGCCCGATGAGCGGAGAGTGTCGCGACTACCTGCCATAATGATTGGCAAATACAAAAACAAAAACCAAAAAAGAATGAAGCTCACTTTTACCAAATGACATTCTCTATGCTTTTTGAATATTCGTTTATTCATGTTTTGGTTCATTTCAAATCCTTGCTATAAATTATACTAATTTTTTATTTCGAGTGTAATTGTTTAATCTATTTGAAAATAATCTATGAAAATACAAAAATTTTATTACATACTCATTATAACTCACATAAATTATATTTATTTTAACAATTAAGTCGCTTTTTTCATGTTTTTAGTTGCTTAAATATTGAAGAAAGGGGAAATTTACGGAGGTTGAGCCTGTCGAAAATGGAGTTAAAGGTTTATGGGTTATGGGTAATAAGTGATGGGTATTGGGTATTGGGTATTGAGTATTGAGTATGAAAAAAAAGGGGAAAGAAGAAAGGAGAAAGCAACAAAATGATAAGCTAATGTGAGGATGTGAGAATTAGCAGATTAAATCGGTCGTCGAGCGGAGCGATATATTGAGCGAAGTCGAAATATCGAGACGCTTTGATGTGAGGAATCTCGGTTTGCTCGGATTGCAAATCCGAACAAGCTCTATTTAGCTAATTTGCTGATTAACTACGAAACAGTAGAAATAAGGAAAAAGGAGAAAAAGAAGACCCTAGATGGAAGTTTTAATTGAATAAAAATCAATAATTCAAAAACTGTTTATTATCTTTGATAAAAAAAAAGATGGATAATCTAACCACTTTGCCAAATTTAGGAAAAACCTTAGATGGATTGCTTAAACAAGCAGGGATTAATACAATTTCGGAATTGAAAAATTTAGGATGTGAACAAACATTTATCCGATTGCGTGCTATTGATTCTGGTGCTTGCCTGCATAAACTATACGCAATAGAAGGAGCTATTAACGACATCCCCAAAAAGGATATTTCTACAGAAAGAAAAGAAGAATTAAGATATTTTTTTGAAATGCTTACAAAATAAATTAAAACAAATGGCCGAACACAACGACTTTGGAACAATGGGCGAAAATCTGGCAGCTAATTATTTGTCAAAAAAAGGATACAAGATTTTAGAACGAAACTGGCGTTTTGGATCTGACGAAATCGACATCATAGCAGAAGATGGCGAAATTACGGTTATTGTGGAAGTTAAAACACGAAGAACCAGTTATTTTGGCGAACCCGAAGAATTTGTAACAAAAGCCAAACAAAAGTTTTTAATTCGAGCAACAAATAACTATTCCGAAAAAAATAATCTTGATTGCGAATTTAGATTTGATATTGTTAGCGTGCTATTTAACGCAAATACTAAGCAAATAAATCATATTGAAGATGCTTTTGCTCCGGGAATTTGAAAATCTGAAAAGTAACAAGTAACGGGTTGACGAGTGATGTGTTTGTTGTTTGTTGTTTGTTGTTTGTTGTTTGTTGTTTGTTGTTTGTTGTTTGTTGTTTTTCTCCACAGAAAATCCAAACACCTAAAACTCTTCAATACCATTCTGATTGGCAATATTTTGAGGACCAAAAAGTGAATCTTTGGTAATTAAATTTTTAAAACACAGTAAACTATCAAAATTCATAAATTGGCAATTATGTAATGAAAATTTACTTCCTTAAAATACTTTAGCTAACAATTTTTATGTATCTTTGCAGGCTAATATAATTTACAACCTGTTTTATGACCGAAAGAAGTAAAAAACCCAAAGCTAAGTCGGGAGGATTCAGCAAGGGCAGTTCTGCAAAAACCGATGGGAAAAAGCGAACTCGAATAAGTAAAAACGATGGGGATTCATCTCCCAAAAAACTTTACGCAGCAAAAGATGATGGTGCACCCAAAGAGTACAAAAAAAGAGATTGGAGTGCAAAAAAGGACAGTGATTCATTTCCAAAAAAAAGCTATGGTTCTAATAATGACGGCGCTTCTGGCAATCGTCCAAAAAGAACATTCAGTGTAAAAAAGGAAGGCGACACATATCCTAAAAAACGCTATGGCTCTTCAGATGACAGAGGACAACGTTCCGAGGGTGGTTTTCGCAAAAGTTATGGCGAACGCAGCGAAGGTGATTCATATCCTAAAAAACGATACGGTTCAAGAGATGAAAACACGGGATCGGATGATTATAAACGTAAATTTGATGTAAAAAAAGCAGGTGACAGCTCGACTAAAAAAAGATACGGCTCTTCGGACGATAAAGGTAGCCACGATGGATACAGAAGCAACCGAAATGAAGGCGATTCTTATCCTAAAAAAAGATACGGATCAAGCGATGAAGACAGAAGCACTGGTGGTTACAAACGCAATCATTCCGACGGAGATTCATATCCCAAAAAACGCTATGACTCACCTGATGATAACGAACGAAAAAGTCTCTATGAAAGGGATTCAGACGGTGAAAAAAAATCATTCACTGTTCAAAAAAAAGGAGATAATCCAAAATCAAAACTTTCGTATAAAGATCGAATTTCATTTGTAGATGAAAACGAAAGTCCAAAAAGACGAACATCTAAAACAGACAATTCCGATACTTCTGAAGATAAAAAAGAAACAACATACAAACGCACTTCTTCTCGCGAAGAACGGAGTGATAGACATAGTTCAAGCTACTCGTCGGACAAAGCTGAAGGTGGATATTTTAAAGGTGGAAAAAGCACAGATTTTAAATTTAATCAAGATTCTCGTGATAATAAACCTCCACGTAAAGTCCGTAGAAACATTAATGCCGAATCGGAAATATTAACCGAAATTGTTGAAAACAGAAAAAAAACAGGCAGATTAGTCGAAAAACCAAAAGTTTTAAGTTTAAGCTACGAAGAAAAAACGGGTCCAATACGACTCAATAAATATATTTCCAATGCTGGAATTTGCTCCCGTCGCGAAGCAGATACAATAATCGAATCGGGAGCCATTATGGTAAATGGCGTGTATATTACCGAATTGGGTACTAAAGTTATGCCTACCGACGAAGTTCGTTATGGAGACAGAGTTTTATGCCGCGAAAAATCCGTTTACCTTTTATTGAATAAACCTAAAGATTATCTTACTACACTGGAAGATGACCGAGGACGTAAAAATGTGATGGAACTTATTCAAGGAGCATGTCGCGAAAGAGTTTATCCTGTTGGCAGGTTAGACCGAAATACTACTGGCTTATTGCTTTTCACAAACGATGGCGAAATGGCAAAAAAACTTATGCACCCTAAACATGGCATTAAAAAAGTTTATCAAATTGAATTAGATAAAAATTTAAAACAACCCGATTTTATAAAACTTTCAGAAGGAATAAGTTTAGACGACACATTTATTAAACCCGATTCAATCGAATATATTAACCCTGATACAAAAAGAGAAGTGGGTATAGAAATCCATTCGGGACAAAATCGTGTGGTTCGCCGCATGTTTGAATCTTTGGATTACAAAGTTGTAAAACTTGACAGGACTCTTTATGCTGGGCTAACTAAAAAAGATTTACCACGTGGTCGTTGGAGAATTCTAAACGAAAAAGAGATTACTATTTTAAAACGCTCGTTGCAATAAACTTTGCGGTAAAATAACTTCTAGTCTACTCGATTGATTTTTCATTCCGACACGTAGTGAGGAATCTAATAACGTAATAGATGCTTACGCTTCACTACGTTTCTCCAACCACTGGCGGATGCATGACAATTAAAGATGCTCACGATATGCTTTTATTTTGTAGAATAACAAGTTTGAACAAATTGATTTACAAAACTTAAAGTTTCTTGTTTTTTTTCAATATAACCCATGTGACCACAATCGCCTAAAACTAAAATTTGAGATTGATTTGGAATAATTGCTTGAGCCATAATAGCATTTATGGAAACCCTCGAATCTTCCTTGCCAGCAATAAACATCATCGGAACATCTATATCCATAAGCAACACCAACTTATCGCTACGCTCTTTCATCCCTTGCAAACAAGCAACTAAAGCTTCATTCGTAAGAGTTTCTGCACCTTTCTGAAGTTCTTTTATCTCCTTTGTATATAATTCACGATTACATTCGGCAAATAAATCGGATATAAAGTTAAAAACAAAACCAGCCTTATTTAATTTAATAATTTCAATTGTACGCTCTCGACCTAA
This sequence comes from Bacteroidales bacterium, assembly GCA_038210985.1. Lineage (GTDB taxonomy): Bacteria > Bacteroidota > Bacteroidia > Bacteroidales > WCHB1-69 > JAQUGA01. The sequence continues at coordinate 43,931 of JBBQWB010000005.1, read as the reverse complement.
CTTAGCCTGTGAAGTATCGCCCAAAACATGAGAATGGAATAAGCCTAAGCCTTTTAGCATAATTGGATGTTTTTCGGCAAACGCCAATCCAACGTACCCTCCCATTGAATGTCCAACCATAACCACTGATTTTATTTGAAGTTTTTGCAATATTTCACTTACCATATCTGCCATTAATTCCATGGTTTGAACGCTTGCTATTACTTCACTTTCGCCATGACCAGGAAGTTCGATGCATATAACTCGAAATTGTTTTGACAAATGCTCGCTAAACTCTTTCCATATTTCAATCCGCTCGATAAAGCCATGTAAAAGTACTAAAACGTCTCCGCTTCCTTCGTCGCTGTAGCGGATTCTTTTTCCATCGAAATAACCATTCTTAATATTCATACATTATTTTTTTTTAAAAGTAGGTCTTTTTTAGTTATTTGTGGATTGTTTGTTGAAAGTTGGAAAAAAAATTGATGTGATGATGAGATGATGTGGTGATGAGCTGATTAGTGGATGTGATGATGTGATGATAAGCTGATGTGATGATTAAAATATTGATTTCGATTGAAAAAATAAAGTCCAAACTCAAATATTGAATTAGGACTTTATTTGTAATAATACTGAATTAAGCCATCATGTCTTCCACTTCAGCAATAGTTTTTGGAACAGCTTTGCCCAAAACTCTATATCCCGTTTCGGTTACTAACACATCGTCTTCAATACGAATTCCACCAAAAGTTTTATATTCTTCCAATGCATCATAATTTATGAATTCGGGAAATTTATTTTTGGCTTTCCAAATATCAATCAGGGTTGGAATAAAATAAATACCAGGTTCAACGGTAATTACGTGTCCTGGCTGTAATTGTTTACCCATACGCAAATATGCGGTTCCAAAAATATCGCTTCGATGCGTAGTTTCGTCATATCCCACAAAATTTTCACCTAAATCTTCCATGTCATGAACATCCAAACCCAGCTGATGTCCTAATCCGTGAGGTAAAAACAAAGCGTGTGCACCTAGTTCAACTGCTTTGTCCACATCGCCTTTCATCAAACCTAAATCTTTTAAACCTTGAGCAACAATTTTAGCCGACAAAAAATGAACTTCTCTGTATTTTATTCCAGGTTTAATTGCTTCAATAGATTTTGTATTAGCATCCAACACAATTTGATAAATTGCTTTTTGTTTGTCCGAATATTTTCCGCTAACCGGAATAGTTCGTGTATAATCCGAACAATAATTCATATCATTTTCGGCACCACAATCCACTAAAAGCAAACGTCCATTTTCTAAAACTTTACTATGATCGTGGTTGTGCAATGTTTCGCCATTTTGTGATAAAATTACTGGAAAAGAAACGCTTCCACCACCAGCCAATGCAATGCCTTCAATTGCTCCTGCAATTTCGCGCTCAAATATACCAGCTTTACACATTTTCATGGCGGTAGTTTGCATATTGTAACCTGTTAAACATGCTTTTTCCATCTCGGCAATTTCCAAATTGCTTTTAATTTCGCGAAGCGATACAATTGCTTTAATTAATTCAACGGAAGCTTTCGCTTTTAAATTCTGAACTGAAATAGCTAAAATATCACTCAGCTTAATCTTATTTTCGGCACGATAAGGAGGCACGAAATGAATTTTGCGTCCATTCATTTTTGCAATTTCTACCATTTTATCAAATTCGCCAAATGCAGCTGTATGGTCAATTCCAACATTTGTTGCAAGTTCCAAAATTTTTGGTTGTGGTCCCATCCAAATAATGTCATCAATTTCAAAATCATCGCCAAAAAGCGTACATTTTTTTTCATCTACATCCATAATCATCGCCATATTAGGATGATTTAATCCAGCAAAATATAAAAAGTTACTGTCTTGACGAAAATGAAACGTATTGGATGGATAATTCATCGGACTTTCGGTATTTCCCAATAAGATTATTATACCGTTTTCGATTTTTTCGAGCAATTGAGCTCTGCGATTTTTATATACTTCTTTTTGAAACATAAACCTGATTTTTATTTGTTTATTTAAAATGATTCTCACACAAAAGTAAATAAATCTTTGAAATTTGAGGAAAATTTAAGGTGAATTAAGAAAAATGTAATTATTATCTCAAATTCAATAATTAAAAAACTGTGTTTTATTTTGTTAAGTTTGCTATAAATATTTGTAACAAAGAATAAAAAAACGTATTTTTGCATATATTTCAAAAAACAATAAGATAGAAATTGTAATTAAGAACAATTTCTGTGTTTTTTTGTTTGTTTGAATACAAATAAAAACTGCATATACACAAATCAAATTGATATGAAAAAAATTAACGCTTTTATTATGCTCCTAGCCATTATGATAGGCATGGGTAGTACTTTTGCACAAACGACAATTTTCACGGAAACAATGGGTACAGTTGGTGGTACAACCGCTATTAGTGCTCATGAAACAGCCAATGGCTTTGATAATGACTCATATACCATGTCTGGAACTGCAGATTTAAGAACCAGCACTAGCTCTTCAGGATACACGGGGGCTTCAGGTGGAGCAAATGTTTTTATTACAGCTTTGGTGGGTAAAGATTTTATGATTGAAGGCATTAATACTAGCGGATATACTAACTTGACACTTTCACTTGGACATAATAAAAGCACCACAACAGGAAATAACGAACTTAAAATAGAAATCAGTTCGGATGGAACAAGTTGGACACAACTAACTTATACACGTCCTACGGGTTCAGGAACAGCCACTTGGATTCTTATTACACCGTCAGGAACTATTCCTGCAACCGCAAATTTGAGAATTAGATTTACACAAACTATTACTACTACTCAATTCCGTATCGACGATATTAAACTTGTAGGGACTATATCAGCCACTCCCACTCTCTCCGTTTCTCCCCTTGCTGATTTTGGCACGCAATGTATAGGAGGTACTTATGGTCCCAATAGCTTTACAATTACAGGCTCAAATTTAACCACTGCCAATGTTACCGTTGCTGCCTTAAGTGGATTCACATATTCTACTACATCTGGTGGTGTATACAACCCTTCTCTTTCTATTGCTCCAAGCAGTGGAAGCATTAGTCAAGAGGTTTTTGTCAAATTTTCTCCCGTTGTTGCTCAATCTTATAATGGCAATATCGCAATTGGTGGCGGTGGCGTTTCCAGTAGTATTGACCGTTCAGTTACTGGTAGTGGCACAGGAGCAATTACAGCCGTAGTCAGTTCTCAAGCTGCAAGCACTATTGGAAATACAACGGCAACTTTAAATGCAAATTTAACTACTCTTGGCACTTGCCCTAATACTAGCGAAAAAGGTTTTGTATATTCACTAACTTCTGCAAATAACAATCCATTGGTTGGTGGAACTGGAGTTACAAAAAATACAGTTGCTGGATTAACCACTGGTGCTTATTCACTTGCATTAATAGGATTAACATCAAATACTGGATACAGTTATAAAGCGTATGTTTACGATGGCTCGACTTACATTTACGGAAATGTTTTAACCTTTACCACCAAATCACCAGCAACAAAATTAGCTTTTGGCACAACTCCTCCAGCTACAGGTATTATTAATACCAATTTATCTAGTTTTACGTTGGAAGCTCATCGTCCAGACAATAGCATTGACACTGAATTTAGTGGAAATATCATATTAAGTAAAGCAAGCGGAAGCGGTTTAATTTCAGGCACACTCACTGTAGCAGCCGTTAATGGAGTTGCAACTTTCAACGATATTAAATTTAATGCTACTAGCACATATACCATTACCGCAAGTTCAGGTGTATTAACAAATACAACAAGTGGGAATATTATTATTAATTCAGCACCAGCGGTAATAGCTGCCTGGGATTTTACAGGAGTTGGATCTACCTCATTGCCAACTTATCCCGCAACTACATTTAATACTAATTTAGTTTCAACGTCTAATGCAAATACTATTACTCGTGGTGCAGGCGCTGTATGGAGTAATGCAAATAATTCATTTAGAACGGCTGGTTTTAAAAATGAAGGTATATCAACTGCAAATACAGATTATTTACAAATTACACTTGCCCCAAGTGTTGGATATACTATGTCGATAGCGACAATAGATGCAAATTTTAATGGTACAGCCAGTTTTTTTGCTACTCCAGGTGTAACATCGCAATTTGCTTATAGTACCGATGGTTCAACTTTTACACTTATTGGTTCACCAGTACAATCCACTTCACTTACAATGACACAATTAAATTTGTCTGGTGTTTCTGCTCTTCAAAATATTGCTTCAGGCACTACAGTTACACTACGTTATTATGCTAGTGGTCAAACAACCACTGGAGGTTGGGGATTTCAGTCTGCAGCTACTGCTGGTACAAATGGTTTAGCAATTGGAGGTTTTATTCAAGTAGGTGCAGTTTCACCGGCTATTTCTGTTTCAGAAACTTCGTTGAATAATTTTGCATATATCTTTGGAAATGGGCCTTCAGCACAACAGTCATTTATCGTTACTGGTTCAGATTTAACCCATAATGTCAGCATTGCTCCACCTGCAAATTATGAAATTTCTACTGTTTCGGGTGCTGGTTTTACTCCAACAAACCCAATTGAAATAACACCCATATTGGGAAGTGTTACTCAAAATATTTATGTTCGCTTAAAAACTGGCTTAGCTGTAAGTCAATACAACACTCAAACCATTCAAGTTACATCTTCAGGTGCTAGTGATAAAACAGTAACTTTAAGTGGAGATGTTTTTGGAGCCGCTCCAACAACACAGGCAACCAATATTATTTTTACAACAATAGGTTCTAGATCTATTGATCTCAGCTGGACTTCTGGCAACGGTGAAAAAAGAATAGTAAAAGTAAACACAAGTAATTCATTTACAGACCCTGTTGATGGCACCAATTATTTGGCTAATACAGTGTATGGAAGTGGGGAACAAATTGTATATAACGATAATGGCAATTCAGTCATAGTTTCGGAATTAAGTCCAGCCACTACCTATTGGTTTAGAGTTTACGAATATAACAATACTGGAACTTACACAAAATACAATGTTACAATAGCTACAAACAATCCATTAAGTAAACCCACATTGGATGCTCCTTGGGAAGATTTTGAAATAGGAAGTAAAGGCTCATATACCGCTGGAAATGTTACTTGTTCTGCCGGTAATTGGTACATGTCCGATGCTTTAATCGGTACATCTCCAGATGATCCGAAAAACGGAACTCAATCAGTACGTTTAAGAAATGCAGGTTATATTCAAACAAATTTTGATATAACGGGTGGTATCGGAACTGTTTCGGTTTCTACTGCGAGATATGGAAGTGATGCAATCGCAAGTTGGTTGCTGAAAGTTTCAGATGATGGAGGAGCAACATGGACCGCTTTTATTAGCGATACAATTGTATCAAGCACTACTACTTTACAAACAAAAGTATTTACAGTTAATATACCTGGTAATGTTCGAATTAGGCTGGAAAAAATCATTGGTGGCAACCGTATTAACTGGGATGATATTTATATAACTCATTACACTGCTTTAGCTCATCAATGGACCGGAAGTTCTAGTACAGATTGGAATACTGTTGGCAACTGGAATCCTGCAACCATTCCAAACATTACCAAAGATGCTGTAATTCCAAATGTGGCAAATAAGCCTATTGTCGGTTCTGGCACTAATGCTCTGGCAAAAAATATTACAATCGAAAATGGATCAACTTTAACTATTAATCAAGGTGGTACATTAACCATTGCTCAAGAACTTACAAATAACGGAACACTAACTATAAAATCGAATGCCTCAGGAGACGGGTCATTGATTACCAATACAACAGCAGGAAGTGGTTCATACAAAATTGAACGCTATTTATCTTCTGGAAAATGGCATTTAACTTCATCCCCAATTACCAATGCGGTATCTGGAGTTTTTACGGATATCTGGCTAAGACTATACAATGAAACCACCAATGCTTTTGGTGAATATATTTCTGCCACAAGCATACCGCTGAATGTTGGTCAGGGTTATTCTATTTGGACTAACAGTAGTGAAACCAGAACATATACTGGAATGATAAACAATGGAACAGTTGGACCAATAGCTCTTCCAAAAACAAGTGATGGATGGAATCTTATTGGAAATCCATACCCATCCGCAATAGATGTGGATGCAGCCAGCGGTTGGTCAAAAACCAATGTTGGAAGGGCAATATACACTTGGGATAATAACCAATATAAAGTTTATTTATCTATCACTGGTAACGAACAAGGAATATCTGCCAATGGTGGAAGTAGATATATTGCATCTGGACAAGGTTTCTTTGTTCAAGCAATCACAAGTGGCAGCAGTATTAGCATGAATAATAATGTTAGAGTTCACAACACCACTCCTTTCCTTAAAAATGAAGATGCTGCAAACATAATTCGAGTTAAAGTAGCAAATGAGAATTTTTCGGATGAAACAGTTTTTGTAATTCGTCAGGAATCTATGGATGATTTTGATCCTATGTTTGATGCCTCAAAATTAAGAGGAAGCATTGTTGCACCTCAATTATACAGTAAAAAAGGAACGGAAGAAATGACAATTTCTACCTTCAATAATATGGATAAATTATTTAATAGAAATATTTATTTTGAACCTGCCGAACTTACTGAACATGTTATTATCTACTCTCATACTCTCGATGGAACGCAAATTCCAGTATTGTATGATAAAGTAAGTCAGACATTTATTTACCCTAACATCCCTTATATCTTCACTCCAACTGAAAGTGACATGGTGGATAGATTTGAATTTAAAGAACCAATTACCAGCGGTGTTACCGAAAATAATTTATCGCAAATAATGGTTTGGCAAAGTAATAAAAAATTATATGTTCAAAACTTAGACAATGAAGTAATTAAGGAAATTAAACTATATGATATTCAAGGACGCTTGGTATTTACCGGAAATCAAAACGTTAGTGATTTATCGCATTTAACCTCCTCAACTTACATTGTAAAGATTATTACCGATCGTCAAAATATTATCAAAAAAATCATTGTTCAATAGTTCATCTAATTGAATCAAATAAAAAGGATGTGTAAAATATACGCATCCTTTTTTTGTGCCAAATACTTATCAAATGCATTTACTGTAATAATAAATGGTTTAAAGTTACTGCATCACAAACATTTGTCTTTTACCCTAGCGATTTGTCATTCCAACACTTAGTGAGGAATCTAATAACGTAATAGATGCTTAAGATTCAATACGTTTCTCCAACCACTGGCGGATGCATGACAACCATAAAAGCTTTGCGGAAAACTTTGCGTTACTCTGCGGTTAAAACGGAAAAAGTTACACAGAGTTGCACAATGTACACACAGGGGTACACTGTTATACTGTGAAATAAATTCTTTGCAGTTTAATATTCGTGAAACAGTTTACTTTTTACTTTTATTACCCATCAATGCTTCCAAATCCTCTACTTCAACTGGTACATTTTCGAGCAAATCAACAGGATATTGACTTACAACCATATCGGTTTCAATTCGTATTCCAATTTCCTCTTCGGGGATATAAATACCAGGCTCGCAACTTAACACCATTCCGTTTAAAAATACCATATCTTTGGTGCCAACATCATGCACATCCAGTCCGATAAAGTGCGAAGTGCCATGCATAAAATATTTTTTAAAAAGCGGATTATTCGGGTCTTGATTGGCAACATCGGCGTAAGAAAACAGACCTAATTTTACAAGTTCCTGTTCCATTATTTTACACACTTCGGCATGAAGTTTATTTATTGTATTTCCGGGTACAAACATTTTTTTTGCTTGTTTATACACGTTTAAACATGCTTGATAAACCTCCTTCTGTCGATTAGAAAACTTACCATTTACCGGAATTGTTCGAGATAAATCGCCTGCATAATGAGCATATTCCGCTCCAAAATCCATCAACAGCATATCTCCGTCTTTCATTGGCTTATCATTTTCGATATAATGCAATACGCAAGTTCCTTTTCCGGAAGCAACAATAGGCGTAAACGAATGACCTGAGGCTCCATTGCGAATCATTTCACCAATTAATTCGGCTTCCACTTCGTATTCCATTACACCTGGTTTAACTTGAGCAACAGCTTTAAAAAAAGCCTTTGATGTAATTTCGCACGCTTTTTTCAGTTGTTCAATTTCTTCGGCATCTTTAACCACTCTTATAACATCAATAATTGGAGCAAATCGGCGATATTTATGCAACGGAAACTGTTTCATTAATTTATTGGCAAAACGACTTTCATTGCACACAACTTCGGTCGAAAAACGAGGATTTTCGGGAATATTCAAATAGGTATTTCTGGAATAAACCATTAACTCTTTTAAAATTGCGTCAAAATCTTCAATCCATTTTACATTTAAAATTCCAGAAATTGCTTTTCCTTCTTCCTTTGTATATTTGTGACCATTCCAAACGGCAATATGCTCGTTTGTTTGTTTCAAAAACAAAATTTCGCGATACGATTCATTTGGATGATTGGGACATAAAATCAAAATGGTTTCTTCCTGATCAATACCCGTTAAGTATAACATGTTTGGATTTTGCTTAAACGGAAAATACTGGTCGCCCGAGCGTGGCATTTCGTCGTTAGACACAAGGATTAGCAGACTATCTGATTTTAACTTATTGACAACTTTTTGTCGGTTTCTAACAAACAAAGAGGAGTCGATGGATTTGTATTTCATAGCTTTAATTATAATTAAACGAAATTAGTAATTTTTTGAAAAATACAAAAGGAAATTAGTATCATTTTAGATTTATTATGAAATGTATCGAAAATGCATCAAAATCAAATTAATAAAGCGGTCGTTTATTAAACAAAAGATACCCAAAATTCAATCCAAACGTGAGGTAATCTTCGTAGTTACTGTAATAATCTATGGTTAGCGAGAGCGGACCGATTTTGGTTCCGTATACTAATCCAGCAGAACCTATAAAAGTTGCATATTTATAGCAATCTTTAAAGTCGGCAATATAAGCAGTACCGTCGGTATTTCTCAAAATTGGAGTAATTGGCATATATCCATAAGTTTCCACTCTAAAATCGACACTTTTATACACTTTAAAAATATTTTTCCATCCTATGGCAAGATAATTAAAATCGCGGTAGTTTCGTAAAAATATTGCTTGCGATTGAGGAATTGGCACAAAGGCTGGTGCTCGAAGTTTACTAGCCACATACGTTGCCGAAACTTGCTGATTTGAAAAGGCACAATCGCCTGTAATTCCCATTCGCCATTTTCTTGAAATTGGAGCATAATTTTCGTAGTTCATTCGGAGTGTGAACCAATTATGACTTTTTGTTTGTGCATTCAAATTGGGAGAAGTTGAACCTGGAGAATTTCGCTCAGATCCGTTTACATAAAGCGTTTGGAATGTTAGTTTTTGTCCGCTAGTAGCATACTGAGGTTTATCGAGTGTATTAAATTCACGTTGCAAATAAACACCTATCATGTCCATAGAATTTTCATCGTAGGTGTCGAGTCGTGTAAAATTAAACGTTTGATAATAGCTATCGGATAGGGATGCGATATTCAGTCCAAAATCAAGTTTTGCTTTATTTGTATATTTGGAAGGAAATGAAAAATTGAAGTTCAGAAAATTTTCATTTTTCCGGATAAAAGAAGGCGTTTCATCTCCAAAAAACATTCTGGAAGTATTATAAAAGTTAAAATTATTAAAGCCAATCGTAACTTCCTGATAAAAAGGATTATCTCCAGCATAATCCATTCGAACATTGGCAGAAGCCGAATTATAAAACCTACCTAAATAGGCATTTCCTGCAACTTTTAAACCTTGAATATCAAATTGTTTGTATTGCAACTCCAGAAAAAACGTAGTAAAAGTGCTAGATGAAATATTACCTCCAAACTGCAACTCAAAATTTTCGGATTTTTCTACAATTGCGTTAAAAGCATATTTATTTGTTTTGATATTATAGAAAATACTAGGATAGATACTTCGGATTTTATCATCTGCAATAATCTTAAAATATTCTTTTTTAAGTTCACTTAGAGATATTGAATCCTTTCGTTTTAGTAACTGTTTTTTTAAAAATTCCGATTGAAGATAATCTAATCCTTTAACACTAACTTCATCAAAGTAAACTGGAACTTTTTTATCTGTAAATTCCTTACGGCGAATGTCAACTTGCCATTGAGGAACGCTGTCGTGAACATACATTCGAATTTCGCGAATTTTTGCTTTTGCAGCAATATATCCGTTTTTAATAAATATTTCGGATTTTGAAAAATCGATAACACTAATATTTTCAACTTTTGGTTCGATTAAAACTCCATATCCACATAGAAGATCAAATTGCTCGTTGAACATCAACATGTTTTCGAGGATTGTAAAAAGATTATCGGGATTTGGAGTTTCGTTTGATTGAGAAACTTTACTGCCAATTATAACATCTGGATTAAACTCTTCGAGGGCAACATCCGAAGGAAAATTATTTCGCATTCCGCCATCATACATTACATTTCCATCAATTTTAATGGGTTTAAAATAAAAAGGATAGGTCATGGAAGCCCTAATTGCATCACGCAAGCTGCCACATTTTAAGACTTGCCCTATGTTTTCATTCAAATTTGTAGCAACACACCTAAAAGGGATAAACAAACTATCGAAATTACCTTTTGAAGGCACGTCGGCTTGCGAAAAAAGCTCGATAAAAGCAAAATCCATTTGATATGGAGAAATAATATTTATTGGTAAGGACGGAGAAAAAATGGAATCCCATTCAAATTTTACCCTAACCCAAGTTGGATTAGGTTTTCGTTTTTTAAAATAATAAATATATTCTTCATCAATTACACCTGTAACCCAGCTCGAAAATTCAGGATTGAGAAATATTGCTTCCATTTGATCGGGAGAAAGCCCAGCAGCATACATGCCGCCAACAATTGCTCCAGCAGATGTACCTGCAATATAATCAATGGGAATTCCTTCTTCCTCTAGTGCTCGTATTACTCCAATATGTGCTGTCCCCTTTGCTCCTCCTCCACTGAGAACTAAGGCTACTTTTTGTGCCCTAATATTGGACAAAAAAAACAACAACACCAGAAATATCCATAACTTGTTTTTCATAAACAAAAACTAGGAATTACAAAATTAAATATTTTAATAAGTGTTGTACGATAAATTTCTAATAATGTTTTATTTTCTTTAAACTTGGCGTTTTGGCTATATTGTTGGCGTCTTAAAACGCAAAAAAATCATTTCAACAATCCAGTTTTTTTGAGTTTTATCAAATATTGGGTAGTTTGATACGTGGCGTTTGTGAAATTCATCATTTCTTGCCCTATTTCAATATTTTGATTGAATGTATTTTTTGAAGTTTTTGAATTAAAATCGTACAAAATGGGAGTTCCATCCTCTCGCTTAACAAAAAACCAATCTTTGCCAACACAACCCATTCGTTCATCGTTACAAACTGGTGCATATTTTCTGCTTTCATTTAACAAATCAACTCCTAATGTATTATTTACATATGGAATTTGCAGAATTCCCATTACTGTTGGAAAAACATCTAATTGCGAAGCCACCTTATCGACTGCAAAAGTACTGTCGAGAATTTGTGGAGCATAAATTAAAAATGGTGTATGGTGGTAACAAAGCGACATTTCGTAAGGACTAGCTCCATGAAACCCATGATCGGCAATAAATACAAAAATGGTGTTTTTAAACCACGATTGTTTCCTCGCATTTTGCAAAAAATTAGCTATCGCCCAATCGGCATATTCCACAAGCTGTGTTTTTAGGTCGGATGATTTTGGTTTAAATGAAATATCCTTGGGCACAATGTACGGACCGTGATTACTTGCAGTCATAAAGGTTGCAAAAAAAGGTTTTTTAGTTTCACTTTTGCGATTCAAAATATTTATTGCAAAGTCGAACATTACGTGGTCGGGCACACCCAGCGAACTTAGTACTTTTTCGGAAGGATAATTTTTTTCGCTGTAAATCTCGTTAAAATGATTGGCTTTAAAAAAACCTCCCATATTGTCGAATTGATCATCGTGGGGAACAAAAAACATGGTTTGATACGAATTTTGTTTTAAAATTCCCGGCAATCCAGTGTATTCGTTAATTGGAAATTCGTTAAACGGATGTTTTTTAGGAATGGAGGGAAAACCATATACGGACGAAAAAAGTCCATTATGTGTATGAATTCCAGTTGTATATGCAAAATCGAAAGCGATGGAATGATTGGCAATGGAATCTAAAGTTGGCGTTAAATTATTAGAATTGCCATATCGCTTCATATTTTGAGCTCCCATACTTTCCATAATTACCAACACTACATTGTATGGTTTAGCTGTTTTACCAACATTCATTTGTCTGGCAATTGGCGAATTTGCAATAAGTGAATCTATTTCTAACTGTTTTTGCATAAATGCCACCGCTTCCTCATCGGGCATAAAGTTAATGGGATTATTTTCGGCTCTAAGCTGATCGAAATAACTTCGCATTAATGTAAACACAGGATTCAATCCCAACTGATTGGCGTATGGATATTCGGAAAAAAAGGCAGTACCAATTCGTATAGGAGATTTTTTTTCAATTCTACCACGAATACCCAGAAATAATAAAGCCCAAAACAGAATGGTTAACGGAATGAATATTGAAAATTTTCGGACAGAAAATCCTTTATTAAAAAAGCTACGTTTTGACAAAAAGTTTTTATAAAATTTATTTACAAAAAAAATCCAAGCCCAAATAAAACCGATTAATGGAATTAAAACTATCCAATATCGAATTTCGCCAAATACCATTTTAATGACAAACATTGGCGAATCGAACCACTGAAATGCCGACATATTCATTCTATTTCCAAACTGTTTAAAAAGCGGAATATCGGTAAAACAAACTATAAAAGCCAAAGAATATAAAATTAGAATTATCCATTTTGAAATCTTTGCTAAATAATTTCGAGTTTTTTCAGACAATTCTCCAAAACTCAATAAAACTAAGGGCAAAGCCAACAGATATCCCGAAATAACCGTATCGAAACGCCAGCCCATAAAAAAAGCCTGCATTAAAATCCAAGTGGTGGAATCATTAATGGATTTAACTTGATCGAAAGTTACAAAAAGCAAAACTAACCGCAGCGCAAAGAAAAACAGTATTCCTATTGCATAAACTTTTATAATAAGCCTAATTGGAGCAGGTATAAAGCCAATAACTTTCTTCATTTAATAATTTTGAACAAACAAAGATAAAACAAATATTTTTGGAAAATTGATTTGAAAAATTAGATTTGAATATTCTCTAGTTTTATTTTTCAAACTTTAAATGCAAAAACCACATGCATTGACACTCTCGTTTCGTAACACATCCACAAATCAGCAAATCATCACATTATCACATCAACTAATCAGCACATTATCACATCAACTAATCAGCACATCAGCTAATCAACTCCTACTCCATTTCTTCTCCCAACGATTTATGTTTCGAGTACCCTCTCCATTTCTCCAAAGCGGATTTCATATCTTCGGGGAGTTCGGAATCGATAAAAATTTCTATATCACTCACAGGGTGTTTAAAACCTAATGATTTTGCATGTAATGCTTGGCGAGGTAAAAGTTTAAAACAATTTTGAACAAACTGTTTGTATTTTGTAAACGTAGTTCCTTTTAAAATGCTATCGCCACCATAGGTTGCATCGTTAAACAATGGATGCCCAATAGAACGCAAGTGGGCACGAATTTGATGTGTCCTTCCAGTTTCCAATTGACATTCGATAAGTGTAACATAACCAAAACGTTCCAACACTCTCCAATGAGTAACTGCATGTTTTCCAAATTCTCCGTTTGGAAAAACCGTCATCACTTTTCGGTCTTTTAAACTTCGTCCAATATTTCCTGTAATAGTTCCCGAATCTTCCACAAAATCGCCCCAAACTATCGCATTGTATTTGCGTTGAATAGTGTGATGAAAAAAGTCGTTTGCCAATTTTGTTTGAGCATATTCATTTTTTGCAATCACCATAATTCCACTTGTATCTTTGTCGATGCGATGCACAAGATGTGCTTTAACTGGCTCTTTATTGGCATTAAAACAGTTTAAAAAACGAAATGCCAAAGCATTTACTAGCGTTCCTGTATAATTTCCATAAGCTGGATGAACGACCATTCCTGGCTTTTTATTTACCATTAACACATCGTCATCTTCATACGAAATAATGAGTGGAATATCTTGGGGAATAATTTCAATGTCGCGGGGCGGATGAGTCATTACAATCGAAATTATATCGCCCGGTTTTACTTTGTAATTTTGTTTTTCGGCAACATTATTAACCAAAATATTTCCGGCTTTGGCTGCATTTTGAATTTTATTACGTGAAGTATTTTCAATTCGATTCATTAAAAATTTGTCTAATCTTAATAAAGATTGACGTGCGTCAGCAACGAACCGAAAATGTTCAAATAAGTCTTCACTCTCTTCGTTCTGGTCGGATTGCAAAGGCTCTTCGATCATGTTGTATTTTTAGTTTATTTTGAAATTATTAATCGCTTGGCAATTGTATTGTTTTTAGTCTTAATTTCAACAATATAAAGTCCGTTTTGTAGCGATGATATCGAAATGGATGGTTTTATTTGTTCCGTAGAAATCAATCTTCCAGTAACATCAAAAACATTTACCACTGCATTATTATCCATGTTTTCGGGATATTTTAAATTGAGAAAATTCCCATTGTTTGGATTTGGATAAAGTTGAACATCGATTGCAGCAATAGATTCATCCATTCCAACCATCGAAAAACTTTTTCCAAGCATTGGACGAATCATAAGTGCTCCGGTGTAAAACGAATTTACCCATGCACCATCGGTATTGTAAAAAATATTTTCCGAAGCATTATTATTACGGTCAAAACCGATATTTAAGTTGTATTCGGAAGTTTGACGCCAACCAACATAAAATGTTCCGCTCACAAATAAAGGCTCTTCCAGTTTATATGTGTGAAATTCGTTAATCGAATCTTCAAAAATTGGCAAAACCAAAGCTTGCTCATAAATTACATCTCCAGGTTTGTTATTTACATTATTCCAAATGGTTAAATAAAAGTTTTGTTGATTTGAATGGTCAAAAGTTTGATTAAAAAACATTTGAATTGCCTGAATGGTGTCGGGAGTATTTAACTTAAAACGATACGCAAGTTTTGCTCCAGCAACCGACAATCCGTATCCATTTTCGGGCGAGCCATCATCGTAAGCAAAATAATTATAAAAGTGCTGATTAAAGCGGATGGTATCATTTTCGGCACGTTTATCGCCCATACCAGCTTCTTTATGAATGTAAGTAACCACAAAATCTGCACTATCGTTTGCATCTTCGGGAAACGTAAATTTTATAGGTGGACGTGCATGTGGCTGATAGGTTTGATACCCATTTGTAACATACGGATCTAAATTAAAACTTCCGCCATCGTATGAATAAATTAATGAATTATCCAAATTTTCGGCTTTATAAATTAAACTGGTGTTTTTTGTAATAACATCTAAATTTGTTAATTGCATTTTAACCGAATCTTTTAATTCAGCGTTTTGGAATCCTTTAAATTGATTCCAAGGCATCGATTGATATTTTTTTAAGGTAGATGGAGCTAAATTCACAAAAGCAACATCTTTTAAAATAGTATCTTCATAATTCCGATTGATGTCTAATTTTACATAATCTATATTCCATTGGTCAACGTTTCCGAGCCAACCTGGCAAGGCATTATTTCCCAAACTAGCATAATTTCGGAAACGGAATTGAAATCCCGGATTTAGATATTGCTCGTTTGTAATTGGGATTAAAACATAATTAAAATATTTTCCAGTATTTGTAAGCATTTGTTGAAGACTTAAGCCGTTAGAATACCAAACTTTTGTCCAAACCATTTCGGGTTTCATCACCGAGTCGCAAGGAACCCAAACGGTATCGTAGGGAAAATAAGCTTGTTCAATATAAATATAAACTCCTAAATAACAATGATTTTCGATAGAGTCGCCAGGCAATAAATAGGTTGTAATTTCTTGAGGTTCTCTAATATAATGATCTAACACAATGTTTCCTGTACGATAGCCAAATTCCAAAACTAAGGAGTCGTTAAATTCGGGTTTGTCGCCAAAAAGCTCCCAAGGTTGTCCGGTAGAGCCTCCAGGTTGAAAATAGAAACTAAAATAGATAGAATCGGCAATTGTTATTGGTCGATAAACTGGCAAGAATAAGGTATCCAAACGAATAGGACGAGAGGTTAAAGTGTCGGATGGAAATGTGGTAGATTGTGCATTTGCATGAATTGCTCCATATTGATTAATGGCATCAAAGGTAGCAACACCAATAGTTGGTGGAAAAGTAGTGTAATTGCTGTTAATAAAAACGTAGTTATCAATCCATAAATTTGGATTTGGAAAAATAGTATAGTTCGAAAAATCATCGATAAAAGGGATTGTAACAGGAGGGTAATCAATCAAAATATTTTTTACAAATGATTCCGACTGCTTCACCATGTGATTTCGATTTAAACCTGTAATAATCTCTTGTGCATTAGTTTGAATAATAACAATCGAAATTAAAATGGTGAAAAATATTTTTTTATTCATACTTATTGAATTTTCAATTTAACCTATTCTGAGTCATTATCTATGGAAGCATCTTTGCCAACAACTAGTGTAATTTTTGAACCTTGTTTCAATTCGGTTCCTTCTTTAATTGGACGTCCTTGATACAGTTGTTCGAACACGGCATTGTGATATTTGCTGGGCTGATACACCACATTTCCAACTACTAAGCCAATATTTTCGAGCATCATCGAAGCCTGTCGAAGCGATAAATCGGCAAGATTTGGCATGGTAACATTTGGCACTCCGAATGCAACCGTAGTAACATACACTTTTCGTCCCGATTTAACCGTTGAGCCAATTGGAGGATCTTGAGAATATACCGTTCCTTTTTGTTTATCAAGCATATACACCGAATCTGTTACAATAAATGTAAAAGGCGAAGCGTTGTCCATTTCCTGAATTTGTTCCAGCGTTTTACCGGTAAAATCGGGTAAAGTAATTGAATCGCCATGGCGTGTATAAAAACGTAATACAAACGACACCACGATTATTAAACCAATAAATACACCAATACCAATTAAAACATGCTTTACGATGGGTATTTTAAGAAAGTTTTTTATTTTATCAATCATGACACAATAACCTATTTTAGCTGATTTTATTGTTTAATTGACAAAATTAATAAAATGTTTGGTTTATACTTCGTTTACATGTACAAAAAAGTATTTCAAACACTATAAATTAAAAGATTATACAAATACCATAAATCCGCAAGGAAATAATTGATTTTTCATTAGCCATAGTTACAAACATTAATCTGAGGATAAAATTTAATCCAAAGCTTTAGTTAAATTTTAAAATTAATGTACTTTTGATTCGATTTTATTTAATTCATTCACTAATCCGATTTCATGATATGAAAAAAAATATTGCAATATTAGCAGGTGGCGATTCTGGCGAATATGAAATTTCGATAAAAAGTGCTACTGTAATCCAATCCAATTTAGATAAAGAGTTTTTTACATCGAAAATAATTCACGTAAAAGGCAAAGATTGGACTTACGAACACACCGACAATTTGCATTATAATATAGATAAAAATGATTTTAGCTTAACCATCGATGGCAAAAAAGAAATATTTGATTTAGTCTTTATTGCAATTCATGGAACGCCTGGCGAAAATGGATTACTGCAAGGATATTTTGAGCTTTTACGCATTAAATATCTCGGTAGTGATGTGTTAACTTCTTCGCTTACGTTTAATAAAAATTATTGCAATAGAGTGGTAAAATCTTACGATGTAAAAGTTTCAGAATCGTATCATTTATTTAAAGGAGAGAAAATTTATCCCGAAGTTATTGTTGAAATTACTGGACTCCCATGTTTTGTAAAACCTTGTAATTCGGGTTCCAGCGTGGGCATGTCTAAAGTTAATAAAACGGTAAATCTTTTAGAAGCTTTGGAACTTGCATTTAAACACGACGACCAAGTGCTTATTGAACGATTTATCAAGGGACGTGAAATTACCTGCGGCGTTTTTAAATCAAAAGGAGATATTGTGGTTCTTCCAATTACCGAAGTGGTTACCAAAAAAGAATATTTCGACTACGAAGCTAAATACACTACCGGAATGGCGGACGAAATTACCCCTGCTCCTATCGACGAAAAAATCGCCATCGAATGTCGCGAAACTTCCGCTTATCTTTACCAACGACTTAACTGCAAAGGAGTAGCCCGTTTTGATTATATTTTTAATGAAACTGGATTATATTTTTTAGAAGTTAATACCATTCCAGGTCAATCGCAAAATAGCATTGTTCCACAGCAAGCTCGAGTATTTGGATTAGAAGTGAAAGATTTATACACTTTGTTGATTAGCGAAGTAATTTAGTGTCCGTCTATTAAGTCTGATATTAGCTTTCTTTAATCAAATTATTCCATGGGAAGGTTTATGCCGAGAGAGTTTCTGATAGGGTGCAAAAGAGATTAATCGAATTTAACTCTTACCGAAACCGTGTCGGTATAACAGCATTATTTTCGTCAAAACGCCCAATCATTCCGATAAAGATTTTGTTGGTTTATTACTGAAAATCATCATTGCCCCTAACCAAAGGGAGTGCTGATTTTCAGCAACTTAAACAAGTCAGCTGGAGAAATAGAGGCAATGAAGGCGTTGAAGACAACAAAATCATGTTGATTTCAGAACAACTTACTTAAACGGAACTTTGTTGATACTAAGTTACATGGCCTTAGGAAATATATTTAACACAAAACACACTAATAACTGATAAACAATATCTTTTGTAAGGATTTTTTATAGCTATCCAATCGGTATAAATCGGAGTAAAAATTGAAGTTCGCCTAAAGTCTCCTACAATTCAACTCCGACAATAGAGGAGTTTACTGATTTTAGCCAAAATGAGTTGATTTTTAGAATATTTACGACAGCAGAAGCGTTTTTGGTGACTTTTTGCACTAAACCGAGCAGCGAAGCAGCGAGTTCATGAGTACCTTATAATAAAAAAAATATTGCACGAATAAAAAGTTACAGCCTGTCTGGCTTGAAGGCGTAAAATAAAATTACATTTTAATTTATCTCATAAATGAATTACATTTGAATTTTTCCAAATCAAAACCAATAAAAAGCCTGTTCTCCATTGGAATAATTTTATGATAAATACTCTTAGCCATTGCAATTTTGCTTACGACATCCAAAACAGCATTGCTGACAGCTTTATTGTACTCCCTTTTCTGTCCGTCTTTTATGGGATTTAGGAGGGATTTTATTATGGTCTATTGGAGCTTTTTAACCTTACTCTTTATGCACCGTAATCGTTTCTCTTACAGCATTTCCGTTAAAATCATCACTCACAATTGTCCATTCCTGCGTTTTTCGTTTGGGATGATCAATAGCAAATCGTTTATCCACCCATGTGGAACCAACCAAATTTGAAATTACCAAAATGTCGAAATTTTGTTCATGGACTTCGTATTTAGCATCGTAATCTTTATTTAAAAACACAGACGGATAGTTAATTAAAACGTAAACACTTGAAGGAGTTCCATGATAAAAATTAAAATAACCTAAAGTGTCCGATTTAAAATGGACAACAGAATCGGGAGTATTTAAGTGACTTTTATAATAAGCTATCTCTACCTCCTCCACTTTCCATGGACCAGATCGCTTTTCGTAATAGTTCTCTTTACCACACGAACTGAAAATCATTAAAGTTCCAATTGTGGCAATAAATAAGATGGGATGAAATATATTTTTCATTTTAAATAATTTTGAAATTAATCTCCTATTTCACCAATAAAAATACCTAATTAAAGCTGAATCACAAACTGTTTAAAAATACTTTTTGCTTTTTTCTCTCAATTTATATCAATAATTACTACTTTTAAGCCATCGAAAAAAAAAACAATAACAGAAATAATGATTATTAAACGCACAAAGCAAATTATTCAAAGTATTTTATTTCAACATATTTTATTTTGGGCAACTGCTGGATTTTTACTTATTTTACCCGATATAAATAAACCAAATTCGGATAGTGTTAAAATAATATTTCAAAATTTTACCACCCTCCTTTTTTTAGCAATATCGGTTTATATTAATCTTACCATATTAATTCCTGTTTTTTTACAAAAAAGACATTATTGGAAATTTATCCTTTTTCAATTATGCAACATTATCCTTTTCTTTTTATTAGATATTTTTTCAAGCATTTTATTATTTAACAATAACTACAACACATACTTTAGTGCAAATATCCCTGCCATAGCACGTTACGGCATTTTATTTTTGTCCGAAGCATTTTTGGTTGGGTTTTTTATTACTACCACTACCTTTATTAAACTTTTACGCGATTGGTTTACAATGCAAGATAACACATTGAAATTAAAGGAGATGGAGCGTCAAAAATTAGAATCGGAACTCAATTCTTTAAAATCACAAATCAATCCTCACTTTTTATTTAACACGCTCAATAACATATACTCACTGTCGTTAGACAACTCGAGCAAAACACCCGAAATGATTTTAAAACTTTCGGAACTAATGCGGTATATAATTTACGACTGTCGTCAAATTACCGTTCCATTGCGAAAGGAAATCGAGTTTATCCAAAACTATATTTCCTTAGAACAGTTACGATTAGGCGAACAAATGCAAGTATATTTTGAATCGGAAATTACGGATGATATTAATATTGCTCCACTCCTTTTTATTAATTTTGTAGAAAACGCCTTTAAACACTCTTCAAAATCAAACGATTCGCATATTAAAATAAAATTAAACCAAACTTCAAAAAGCTCTATTTGTTTTAAAGTAGAAAACTCGAAAGAGGCGGATAGCAATCACGAATTCAATCCATATTCGGGGATTGGACTGGAAAACGTTCGAAAGCGACTGGACTTATTATACCCAAAATGCCATACACTTGAAATAGAAAAAAAAGCTACTATTTTTAGCATTAACCTAACCATTAGTTGTTTATGAATAAAATAATGAAAGTAATTCTCGTTGACGATGAACCATTGGCACAACGTGTTATTGAAAAATATTGCGAGGATATTCCATCCATCGAAATTATTGCAAAATGCAACAATGCAATGGAGGCTCAGGAAGTATTGAATAACAACAAAATTGACGTCATGTTTTTGGATATAAACATGCCAAAAATGACAGGAATAAGTTTTTTGAAAACGCTTAAAAATGCTCCTTTTGTAATCTTTACAACAGCATATTCGGAATATGCCATGGAAGGATACGAACTTGATGTAATAGATTATTTGAAAAAGCCATTTGCGTTTGATCGTTTTTTTAAATCCATTCAAAAAGTTCAAGAACGTTTAAAAGAGAAAGAGGAAAAAGTAACCATTATCGAAAAAATCATTGAAACATCTTCCACAACTCCTTCCGTCCATCAAAAATTTATTTTCATAAAATCGAACAAGAAAAATTACAAAGTTAATATTGAGGATATTTATTTTATTGAAGCATTGGGCGATTATATCAAAGTTCATACAAAAGATCAAACCCTTGTAACCTACCTTTCGATGAAAAAAATTGAGACACAGTTACCAGCCGATGCCTTTGTAAGAATGCACAAATCGTTTATTGTGAATATTCACAAAATAAAAAGCATTGAGGGAAATATGGTGGAAGTTAAAAACGAACGAATAACCATTGGAAACAATTACAAACAAGCTTTTCAGGATTTAATCGACTCCTATACGGTTTAAAATCAAATAGCTTAATCTTAATCCTCGCTTACTCGGATTTATTGTCCATGTTGGTGTTTTTTAGCCCCATCGCTCCCGTTGGTGTTATCACCAACGGGTTTGTGTTGGCTAAGAAGTTTATCGAAGCATCCGCAGTCTTCCTTCGACTTCGCCGTGGCGAATCTGGATGACTGCTAGGGTAAATTCATTTATACGACAAGCTCAGGATGACTGCTAGGGTAATGAATATAAAAAAATGGGCACGAATGCCCATTTTTTATTTGTTTTTATACAAAAAACTATTTTAAAGTCAATTTTCTGGTTTTTATTGACTTTCCATTATTAATCTCAAGTAAATATAGTCCTTTTTTAAATTGGCTTAAATCTATTATATTTACGATGTCGTTGCTTGTGTTTTGATACACCATTTGTCCCAACGAATTATAAACTGTAAAACGAGTAGTTTCATTTTTGGTCAAATTTACATTATACACACCATTTGAAGGGTTTGGATAGATATAAAAATCTGATGCTTGGTTATCGTTAACATTCACCGCATAATCAAATTTCAGTTCATCAATAATAAGAGCTGAACCAGGAGTTGAACTAAATCCAGAAGATAAAATAGTAATATTCATAGTATCTGGGGTTGCTGAATTATCATACTCAAAAGCAACTTCAAATTTTTCATAAGTAGAATTTGAAATAGTATTAATAAAAAAAGCAGTACCAACGGTGTCGCTATTGCCCGAAAGTGGATCAAATTTCGTTAACACACATAAAACAATCATCGAGTCGGTGCCAAGAGGAGCATATTTGTACCATCCCGAAAATTTAACAGGACGATTGGTAAAAGCTTTTCCTCCAGTTATTTTGGCAGACATAGCCCCCATATCAACGTTAATATTTCCATACGTACAAATACCAGGTATTGCAACGCCAAAAATATCTTTAGACGTAATTTTTGCCCCATAAGTACCATCGTGAAATTCGTTCGTCTGTTCTAAAAACTCAATTTGCGAAATAACATTTAACGACGATGTCCATCCAGTAGCTTTACTAGTATTTTCCCAAGTTTCAAAATCTCCATTTGGTGGCTGGGTTTGACCAAAAGATAAATTGCTGATAAGCAGCATAAGCATTAAACTCAAAAAAAGGTTGGTTTTTTTCATAATTATAATTTTTAATTTAAAATATCGGGTTAAAATTAATAAAAATTTATTACTACAATGCATTAAATTGAAAAAAAAATGTTCTTTTTAATATTTATCGATTATTTTTCCAAAAGAAATTTAGCAAACAAAAATTATTACACAAAAAAATCTTACTTTAGCATCAAAATCGATGTGCATATGGCAAATTTTAAAGGACAAAAATTCAAATTTTATATAATTAAACTTATCATATCCGCTTTTGCGGTATTAATTACTGCATGGTTATTAACTGGAGTAAAAATTGGCGAACCCGTTTTTATCAATTCTCTTTTAATCGCATTGGTGTTGTCCTTTTTAAACTCTTTTTTAAAGCCAGTATTGATTCTTTTAACCATACGAGTTACAATTTACACATTTGGCTTATTTTTGCTTGTTATTAATGCACTAATTATATTGTTGGCCAGCGAATTTATCGACGGTTTTGAAGTAGATGGATTTTTACCAGCAATCGCTTTTAGTATAATATTGTCGATAGTAACCGCAATTTTAGATGCATTTGGAAAAATTAAAATAGTACAAAACAAAACAATCGAAAAAAATGAACAGTAAATTTTTAGACAATCACGAGGAAATTTTCAACATTATAAATAAATGTGAAGTTTGTTATGTTGGAATGGTGGACGACACAATTCCTTATGTTTTACCTTTTAACTTTGCTTTTGAGGAAAACCACTTATACATTCATTCAGGACCTGGTGGCAAAAAACAAAGAATACTTGAAAAAAACAATCAAATTTGTGTTGCTTTTAGTTGCGATCACAAAATGTATCGTCAACACGAAGATGTTGCATGCAGCTGGGGAATGTTATACAAAAGTGTTTTGCTTTGGGGAAAAACTAAAAAAATCGAAAGCAATGAAGAAAAAATCAGAGTATTAAATATGGTTATGAAAAAATATTCGGGCAAAGATCAATTTACATATAGCGAACCAGCAGTTAACAATGTTGTTGTTTACGATATTGAAATTGAAAAAATAACTGGAAAAACACGAGGTTATTAATCTTTTTGGATATCATGGAGCCTTTTATTGAACAGTTTGACAAAATACTATCGCTAGTTCCTGCACATCAGGGCTTATTGTTTTTTGTCATATTTATTAGTCTTTTTATTTCGACAAAAAAAAGCAACTATATTTTCATGGCTTTGTACAAACTGTCCATTTTTGGCTTTTTCATAATCTCCTATGCTTTTTACTACGAAAAATTGGATGCAATAGTTTGGGCTTTTTACTTCACTCTTCCCATTACCTTTGTAGTGCTCCCATTATTTTATTTGTATGTCGATTCAATTACTCAAATTAAGCCAACCAATAACAAAACCATTTTCATTCATTTTATCCCAACATTGGTAATTTCAATTTTACTTACTCCATACTTATTTTTGTCCATTCAGGAAAAAATTGATTTTATCAACTACGGTTTTAAAAATATTGACATCCCTAATATTTGGACTTTCATTATTTGGGTTTTCCGCATAGGTGTATATATCGGATTAATAGGCCAAATGATTATTTATCCAATTTTATTTTATCGATTGATTAAACGACATCATAAAAACATAAAATTCTTCTTTTCCTATACCGAAATAATCAATCTTAAATGGCTTAATGTTTTTGTTGGTATTTTTTTAGCTTTTTTTCTATTGTCATTTTTCACCCTATTTGTTGGTATAAACAACGATATTTGGATTCGTATCGTAATAAATGTTGTTTTTGCATTGGTAAACCTTTATTTTGGCATTAAAGCCATATTGCAAACTAACATTTATAATTTATTGAAAAATAAAATTAAAATTACTTCGGATTTAGACATCAAGGATAATACTGAAAGCATTGAATACGAAGAAATTAAAAAGAAATACTCCAGCTCACCATTAACTAGTGAATACAAACAAGAACTTATCATCAAATTAGAAGAGTATTTATTATCAAAACCATACCACAACAGTAAAGTTACCATTGAAGACATTTCGGATACGCTT
This sequence comes from Bacteroidales bacterium, assembly GCA_038210985.1. Lineage (GTDB taxonomy): Bacteria > Bacteroidota > Bacteroidia > Bacteroidales > WCHB1-69 > JAQUGA01. Next base: position 18,927 of record JBBQWB010000005.1, on the reverse strand, counting down.
GGAACTAACACGAGATATTTATCGCAAATTATCAACGAACACTACAATGTGAATTTTTTTACGTTTATAAATAATTATCGAATTGAAGATTCGAAAGCCATTTTATTATCCGAAAAAGGAAGATTATATACCATTGAAGCTATCGCTAATATGGTTGGATTTCATTCAAAGTCATCTTTTAACACATCTTTTAAAAGGAATACGGGATATACTCCTACTGATTTTAGAAAAAACAATTAAGAAAAGGAATAAATTAGCATAATTTAAAAACCTCAACACACTGTTTATTTGCACTTTATATATTTACATGTATGAATTCATAAATTCATACATGTAAATACACCGCCTTTTCTAATAATTAATGTATATTTGTAAAATTAAACGAAAATAAAATAAATATTAACTACCAAGCGTACAAATTTATAATTGGAAAGATTATTGTTTTACCAAATTATTTATATTTAAGTGAAGGTGTGAAATTATTAAGAATTAAATGAGCAAAATAAAGATTAACTAATGGTCCCATCCAAAAAGTTCCTTGAAAATTAGACGGTTTTTCTTACTGAAATAATAAAACTTGCCCAAGTTAATAAAAGTTTCATCAGAATACTGTTTTAAGGAACTTCCAATATGCCAATATGCCAATTTTATCCATTACGTTAATCTTTTGCTCATTTAAAATTTAAAAAATAATCTTTTCATCCACTGTTTCCTCCACTGTTGGTGTTTACTCCAACAGTGTATTGCCTAAATTTATTTTATAAGTTTACTTTGTTGATGATAACACCAACAAAGGCGGAACACCAAAGACTGAAACCCCAGAGAGCAATTATTTATTTTCGCATTTGCTCGAATCAAAAGAGCATTTAGAAAGGCGTTTTTTAGAAACTCTAAAAATACCTAACCCGCTTTGTAAACACGAATCCATACATTCACCGCACATAATACACTCTTCGTTATTTAGTATTGTTTGCTTTTTGTTTTTATAAATTGCTTCAATATCGCAAGTTTTTGAACAACTTACACAACTAATACAAGCATCGTTTTTCAGACCAATAATAGTTGCACCTGGTATCTTTTCAATCCAACCCAAAACTAATCCAACCGGACAAGCAGCTCTGCAAAATGGGCGATAAGATAAAAGTGATGTTATAAGTAAAAGTGAAATTAAAACAATACTCAAAATTTCGTAATTATATGCCAGCATTAACTGATAAATAGCCAAAAATGGATCTATTTTACACCAAAATATTTCTTGTTGAACAATGAGTTGAATAACTAAGGTGGCAAATAGAACATATTGCATCACTTTCATTACAATACGAGCTCTTTTTGAAGTAAAAAATTTGAATTTCCCAGGACGATAAAGTAATTCCTGAAGTGCTCCAAGATGGCAAATCCAGCCACAAAAAACCCTTCCAAATAAATAGGTAATCGGAATTAGTCCTATAAACCACAATAAATGATACCAAACAAAATCTGCACCAGTTAGAGTTAAAACAAAATTTTCGAACGAAGAAATCATACATGGACAAGTTCCGCGATAAACTCCAAAAAAGACCACCGAACCTAACAAAAATAAAATTCTGAATTTTCTTGTAGTTTTAAATCGCACCAAAACACCAGCAATTACAGTAGTTGCTAGGATTGCAATAATCCACCAAGTACTGTTAGAAATTAATGAATCGTTGACAACTTCGGTTTGACTATTCGGACAAGATGCACAATCGCCATTACAAGTGGCAACCGTGTCGGCTGTCTCGTCAAAATCTTTAAATTCATCCTCCTCGGTGGTTTGTTGAACAGTAGTTTGATGTGTGGCAGAAATTAATTTAGGAGTTAAATTAAATCCTCCAAAACCTAAAAAGATAGTAAGTAAAACTAAAATCAACTTAAATCCAAAAATATTTTTCATGTTTTACTTCAACTTAAATTTCAATATAGCTTTTCCACCTTCCCGTTCACATGTTCTTAGCACCGTTAAAGTAGCCTCTTTTTGATTTGTTTCTAATACTTTAAGTTTAAGCTTGCGTTCCCAAGTACCTTTTGAAACTTCTTTCCAATCGGTTCCTTGAAGTATTTTCAAATTTACTGGGGTTAATTGGGTGTTTTTAATATTAATAGGACAATCACGATGAATTAACACAATCGTAATTTTTACAACTATTTCATCTCCAACCGAATAAACACTTTTTTCTTTTTCAACTTTAAGTGTAATATCGCATGCTATTGCCGAAATTGTAGTGCTTAATAATAGTAAGGAGAATATTAATATTTTTTTCATAATGTATTATTTAACGATGATTTTTTGAATTTTAACGGATTTTCCGGCGGTGAGTCTTGCAAAATATGTACCGCTTTTAACATCCGAGTCGAATGGATACCATAAAAAAGCATGTTGTCCTTCGGGATAAACATTTGCTTGGAATGAATGAACCATTATTCCATTAATGGAATAAATATCAATACTTACTCTTTCTGATTTAAATAGGATTACCTGAATTTGAGCAACTTCTTTTACCGGATTAGGAGATACTGAAAAAGAAATGCTTTTTTCAGATTCAAAATTTGAAATACTAGTTGGAGTAAAAAACTGCAAATCCATATTTTGAAAATAGCTTGTATTGGCAGGTGTTAGGTGTTGATTTGATGCTCCTTTGGTAAATGTAACGTATGTATTAGGATTTCCAGAAGTATTATTTGTTTCATTAAACTCCACATAAACACGGTAGTTTCCATCGGGAACAACTGAACCATTAACATTTTTGCCGTTCCAAGCAACCACATGAGTTTGATGAGTAGTAAGAGTAGGTCCACTTATGGCATCAACTGGCACAACTCCTCCCGAGTATGTTTTCCATTTGTTAAGCTTCGCTTTGTACGTTGCTGCTCTAACTTTTAAGCTTGTAATATATTGATCGCTTTCGTTAGTAATCCAAATTGCAAACACATGCCGAGGACCATATTGTCCATTATACGTTACAGTTTTTACCTGAAATAGCATAGTAGTATCGCCTTGATTTAACACCGAAATAACTTCGGGCTTGTTTGACTTTGGTTTACTTATGCTGTTATTACTAATAAATTCGGCAAATACTAATCCATTAGCTAAAAGAGTCATACAAAATAAAAAGATGAGTTTTTTCATAAAATAAGTTTTTGATTAATATAATTTGAATGTAGTTGGGATATTGAAACAAATTCGGATATGACTTGGATTCATTTTACCTTGATGAAGAGTTTCGGTAATAATTTTACTTTCGTTAAGTCCTCCCGAATTTGAAATGAAAATTTGAAATACATGGCGAGGTCCAGTGTGAATTTGAAATCCTAATGAAATTTGGTTGCTTGAAACATGAACTGAATTTATTTGATCTTTTGGAAAATAGTTGTATTCGCCTGCTAAATACCAAATTCTATTTAGTTTATAATTTAAAGCTAATCCACCCGAAAACATGGTGTTTTTATCATCCGAAGTAGCCACCAAATTTTTATGAATTACATCAAAAGAGAGCTGAGCTGAAAACTTTTCGGAAAACTTTCGCGATAACATTAACGTGGAAAAATAAGACAATTTTCGCCATAATTCATCTTTTCCATCCGGATAATTAACACTCGCATTCGTAACCAAAATATCTGAAAGTAATGAAACAGTAAAAGGCATTTTGTGATTTCCTTGTTGAATTATGCGATACTTTAGGTATGCGTCGTAATTTTTTTGCTGACTAGTTGAGCCAATTCCAATAGTTACGTTTTTGATTAAACCCATATCGGCACCAATACGTGAATTGGCTGTAAATAGACCAAAAAGCCCATCTATTCCAGTACTAATTTCACCCATACGATGACCAATATGTACTTTCATTTCACCTTTTGTCAAAACATCGGTAGTCGGAAAATTAAAAATTTGAATAGTCGGAAATGTTTTATCGATAATGGGTGAGTCGTTGCCAAAATCATCAACGATAGGAATGCTATCTTGAGCATAAGTTAAAACAAACAGTAATAAAGCGATGCATACGAAAGCTAGTTTACGCATAAAATTTTAAATTTAGTTTTAAATTTTAAGGAGCTGGATTTAGCATCCATTTGGCTAATTGTTTTAAACTGCACGTGTCTAAAATAACGCCTTGATGGTCGTTGTTTTTAACATAATCGTATAACCTAGAGATTGGCTGGGTTGATTGAATATAACTAGTTGAATGTTCGTACGAATCTAAATCGCAACCCGCAACAGCACCAGCGGTATGACATTCTAAACATTTTGATTCGAAAATTGCTTTAATTTGATTATTGTAAGTAACAGATATTGTATCACAGGTGTGAATTGCCACCAAACTGCTAAAATATTTTTCTTCACTTTCGGAACGACAAGAAGAAAATAAAAAAACAATTAAAGTTAGTGTGAAACTAAATATTAAAATTTTCATTTAGTATGTTTTTATGAGCAAATTTAAAAAATAAATTCAGTTTTATGAATATAATAATTTAATTTCAAATAAATAATTAATATAGAATTCATTTTGGACGATAATTTTAACAAATTAGTTGCAATAAAAGTTCTTTTATTTATTGATTTGTCAAAAAAGCCTCCGTTTCAAAAACCCATTTTTCCTTGTATTTTAATAGATAATTCTCGTGCCATGCTAAAGGAAAAGTTACTAGTTTCTTTTTTCCATTTAAATTAGCAAAGATTTCGTTAACTTCATTTCGGCTTACTTTTTCATCTTTTTCGCCATAAAATAATAAAGTTGGGTAATTTACATTTTTTGCATATTTGGTTGGATTGTGATTAAATGCCCAAAAACCATTTTGCAAACCACCCCAAAACACCAGTAAACTTACCATTGGAAAAGCAGGAATATTCATGTTGTGAAACCGTGCACAAACAGTTTCGTACGTCGAACCAAAAGGGCATTCGATAATTATGGTTGCAGGCTTTAATTTGAATTCATCCATGGCTTTTAAAATGGCAACAGCTCCCATAGATGTTCCAAATAAACAAATATTTTTTTCTCCTTTTTCAACTAAATAGTCGAAACAGGATTTCACTTGTTCGGCTTCAAAAAAGCCCAAAGTAGTTTGATTGCCTTCCGAACCTCCTGAGCCCATAAAATCAACCAAAAATGTACTATACCCAAGTTTAATAAACTCATCTGACTTATCCAACATCGAAGATTTTTGCCCGCTAAAACCATGAAACAAAACTACTGTTCCTTTAGAACTATCGACTTTTATACTCCAACATTCGATTTCTTTGGTGCCTTTTAATTTTATGGTTTCGAATGGCTGGGTTGGACGTAAATTGTTTGTTGGTCTTGGATTGTCGATACCAAACATCAATGTTTTAATTTTTTCAAAGGAGGATAATTTTTGCGGATCTTTCGATTTTTCGCCAATCTCATCCGAAAAATGCGTGAACTTGTATGCATGAAAACACGCAATTATGTTAAGCATTAAAAAAGCCACCCAAATTAACAGTATCGTCCCTTTTAATTTTTTTTTAGTCATCTAATTTTAGATCATTTATTATTGGTCTTTTACTATGACGAAAATTATCGAAATAATTATTAATACATAAATCCGAACAACCAAAGTGGAATTTTATTACCGTAGCCAAGTTCGATATTATCGGCTACCACATAGGATTTATCGATGCCTGCAATTTGATTAAAACTTTTTTTAGCACCACCCACCTCAAATGTGAATTGCTCATCAATTAAAAAATCACCCGTTTTTGACGATTTAACATTATGCGACTGAATCATTTGATTCATAAAAAAAGTTTCTCGAACGGTTCCTTCAAAATTTTCTTTACCACTATGTAAAGCAAATAACAATTCGGTATTATTTAAGTATATTTTATCAGGTTTTGTTAAATACCCTATGGCTGAACCCTCTATTTGTAAGGTTTTTATAAGATTTGCTCTATCTAAGGAAATAATCAATCGCAACAATAAATCTCGACTCATCTCAACTTTACGACTTAATTCCGAAATATTTACCTTAAAAGGCACACTATCCGCAAGAACAGCAACCAATTGACGAAGTTTATAAGTAGTTTGGTAGTTTATATTTTCAATAATTTGCAAATCACTTTCGATAATTGTGTTTATGGTATTTATTAAACGATCATAAAACTGTCCCTTTGCTTCCATAAAAAAAGGGTATAAACCTTCGCGAAGATATTGATTAAAAAGTGGAATGATGACAACTTGCTTTGAAATATCCATCGCAATTTCGGGATGATTAGTTAAAATATCATTTAAACTGAATGATTTATACGACATTTTATTTGACAATAATAAATATTCTCTAAACGACAATTCATGCAAATTATAAATGGCAGCTCTTCGGCTCAAATCACCATCTGCTTTTTGAATCTGTAAAGCCGATGATCCAGAAAAAACTATTTTTAATTCGTCATATACATCGTAAAGATTTTTAATTTCGAGTGACCAATTAGGATACCGATGAACTTCATCCACAAATAAAACTCTTCCTCCCATGATGTAAAATTGTTCGGCAAAATCAAAAAATCGGTGTTTTGTAAAATAAAAGTCATCTAATGACACATACATTGCTTGGGTTGAATTGCCATACTCTTTTTTTAAGCGCTGGAGCATAAGGGTAGTTTTTCCAACTCCCCTCGACCCTTTAATGCCAATAAGTCGGTCGCTCCACTCGATGGTATCTAGCAAATATCTAGTGAAATTGAAATTCGTTTTACTAACTTTTATTTGCGAAAATTTAATTAACTGCTCCATAATACATTGTTTTCATACCACAAAATTAATGCTTTTTGTTGTATCTATATGTTATTTTAATTTATTTTTTGTTGTTTGTATTAGTTATTTTTAATATTTTTCTGTTGTTTGTTCACAACGTTTATATCTTTTATTGTTGTATTAACACAACAATTTATATTACTTTTTGTTGTTTACAAACAACACTTTTGTTTTAAATTTATCATCGCACTACGTTTTATTAACAATGTCTAAACCTTATAATACATTGACATACTGATATATATTGGGGTTTTATCAAGAGCAACCATCCTGATTCGCCACGGCGAAGTAGAAGGAGACTGCGGATGCTTCGACTTCGCCGTGGCGAACCAGTTCTTCGATATAAGTGATTCCTCACTCCACTTCGTTTCGTTACCAAAGACAGAATTTTATAATAACCTGAAACAAAAGCATATACTGTTAATTTATTTAGGTGTTCGGTTTGCTCGGATTTGCAATCCGAGCTTAACGTAATCCAAGCAGTTTTTTGTTTGTTCGGATTGCAAATCCGAACTAGCTCTTCGGTATAATAGATTCAGAACGCAGTGAGGAATCTATTATACCTTCTATAACTCAATCAAGACACTACTTTGACAATATCCAAACCTCATCTACAAAAATAAACCCTCTAAAACCAAAACCAGGATGCCAGTTAGAAATATTTCCGATATTTTTAGCCTTTACTTTAATAAACCTAGCAGAAGTTTGCTTTTCTAGATTGAATTGAAAATCGAGCGTTTGTATTTCAAAATCATCTTGAGCAATTTCATTATTAATTTTTCCGGCAAAATCAAAAGTTTTACCATCCTTAGAAGTATAATACTCAACTTCTGTTGGCATCCAAATCCACGATTTCGCATCTTGTAAAAAACCAGCACCAATGGTTTTAATCATTTTATCGCTACCATAATCTATTACTACTTCAAAGTCTGCCTCTTGATATCCCTGCCAATTTCCCAATCTCCAATTTGTGGTTCCGCGAATTCCATCCACCAAACCTTCGGCTCCACCTGCATTATATTGCGGATTGAAAGGATATGTTAATTTTACACTTACGTTTTTAGGTAGTAAATAAAATTTTGCTTCCGTAATTAAACTTTGTTTGCCATTATCGGCAATTATTATGGATTTAATTTCAGTAGTTGAATGAATATAAAATACTTTTGTTGCAATTTTAGATTCTCGATTAGGAATGGTTCCATCTATGGTGTAATAAATATTTGACTTGGGAAATGCAGATTTCTCCTCTATCATTTCCAATTTATTTGAATCGTTGGTAGAATAATAAATAAGCGATTTTCCATCTTGGTTTGGATTTGTAATGTCCACTAAAATGCTATCGACAAATGTTCGAGAAGCAGCATTAATAATTGGACTTACCCAAAATAATTCACCTAAAATTTTGGTAGTAGGAATGTGTTCGATTTGTTTGCCAAAATTTGAGCCCTTTTTATCTGTCATTTCCAAATACAAAGTGCTACCCTTTTCAATATCCTCAAATAACAGAAAAGAAGACAAATTTACAACGCCATTAACTTTTGCAGATTTAATGTAAATATTTGATTCCGAATTATTTGGTGCATCTATCGTGAAAACCTTTCCACTTGGCAAGTTTATTTTTACTTTTTTAAACCAAGGCGAACCAATGCAATAATAATTTACGCCAGGTGTTACTGGATAAAATCCCATTGCACTCATTACCAACCATGCCGACATTTGCCCGCAATCTTCGTTTCCGCAAAGTCCATCGGGTTTTGACGTATAAAAATCGTTCATAATTTTACGAACGTAAAACTGTGTTTTTTCGGGAGCTCCCACAAAATTGTATAAATACGCAATGTGGTGACTGGGTTCGTTTCCGTGAGCATATTGACCAATTAATCCAGTGATATCCACTTGACCCCGTCCGCTAAGCGATTCTTTAGCTTCAAACAAGGCATCGAGTTTGGCTTCAAAATCTTTATTTCCGCCCATTAACTGAATAAATGTCCCGATATCATGAGGAACATAAAACGAATATTGCCAAGAATTTGCTTCGGTATAATTATTATTTACTTCGGTTGGGTCAAATGGACTCATCCAGCCTCCATTAAAACGTGGACGCATAAATCCACTATTTTTATCAAAAACTTGTTTGTAAGCCTGTGCCCGATTTATAAAATATTGATAATCGACATCGTTTCCTAAAGACTTAGCAACTTGAGCAATACACCAATCATCAAATGCATATTCTAAAGTTTTTGAAACGGATTCGTGCTCCAAATCCGAAGGAATATAACCCAATATATCCATTTCGCTTATTCCCAATCTTTTTTGCATTGCCGAAGCTTTCATGGCTTCGTATGCCTTATTTATATCAAAGTCTTTAATTCCTTTACTCCAAGCATCAAAAATAACCGGAACGGCGTGGTATCCAATCATGCAATCGGTTTCGTTAGCCGACAATTCCCACATTGGCAATAATCCCGACTGTTCATATTGAGCTAAAAATGTTTTAATAAAATCGAGTGTTCTTGCTGGGTCAATTAGCGTTAAAAGAGGATGTAATGTTCGGTAAGTATCCCACAATGAAAAAACGGTATAATAATTCCAGCCTTTGGCAATGTATATTTCATTATCTCGTCCTCTGTATCTACCATCAACATCGTTAAACACATTTGGTGACAAAAATGCATGATACAAAGCCGAATAAAACACCCTCATTTGCTCATCCGTTCCACCTTCCACTTCAATTTTAGACAATTCTTTATTCCATTTTTCATTGGCTTGTTGTTCTATTTTCTCGAAATCCCAATTTGGCATTTCTTTGTCTAAATTTAAGCGAGCTCCTAATGTATCTACTCCCGAGATTCCAATTTTCAGGTAAAGAGGTTCTCTTAATTTTGAAGAAAAAATAAATCGTGATTTTACATTTTTCGAACGAGCAAAAATGGAAGATGAACAAATAATATCGTCTTTAAAAATTTCAGCTTTGGTAAAAGGTTTAGAAAATCGAATTACAAAATAAATATGCTGATCGTTTGCCCAAGCTTTGGAGCGACGCATTCCCCTAATTTCGGTATTGCTAACTATTTCGATATATGAATCCAACACTTCGTCGCGATGTTTTAAATCGAGAAATACCAATTTTTCTGTTTTTTTGGGAAACGTATATTTATGCATTCCACAACGCTCTGTTGCCGTAAGTTCAACCAATACATTAGGTTTTTCGAGCAATACTGAATAGTATCCAGGGCTAGCTTTTTCGGTTTTTTTTGAAAAATTAGAAGCAAAATTATAATTTCCAGGAGTTTTAATTCCAACCGATGGCATTATTAATATATCCCCATAATCGGAACAACCTGTGCCACTTAGATGTGTGTGAGAAAATCCATAAATTATCGAATCGGAATAATGATAAGCTGAACAACCGTCCCAACCATCTAAACGAGTGTCGGGGCTAAGTTGCATAAAGCCAAATGGAAGCTGAGCTCCTGGATAAGCGTGTCCGTGTCCACCTGTACCAACAAATGGGTTTACATATTGAGTAAAATTTGTTTTTTGAGCACTCAAAAATAAAAAAATGAAATTCAATAAACTAGTTAAAAATAAACGGCTTGGTGTTTTCATAAATTAAAGTTTATAAATTAAAGTTTATAAATTAAAGTTTATTTCTCTGATTTTAAATTATTTAGACATTTAAACTTAATATTAGAGTATTTTGTAATCGAAGTATTAATTTTCATTTCGGAAAATTCATATACAAAACCTGGAAAAAGATGAAAGCTATTGTCGGTAAAAGCTCCATTTTGGTTTTCATTTTTATATCCAAACACTGGAACATTTGATGAAACTCGATAACAGAACGAAAATTCGGGATTATTACACCCTAAAACCACATCTGTTTTTATTTGTGGATTTAGAAAACGATAAGCAATATCATTTTTTCCAAAAAGTGTAAAGTGTCCACAAATTAGCCCTGTATTATCCATCATTTGCATTCCATAAACCATAATTTTAAAATTATCGGGTTTATAAGATATTATTACTTTATTATGCATTGCCTCACTACTTAAAATAATTGTATCATACTTTAACTTTTTGGAATCTGCATTAAAACTACCGATAATAACTTTTCCATTCCATGTATTATTGGATAAATTGCTCACGTAAAACAAAACCGAATCGTTTCGATGAATGATAATTGGAGCGAATTCTTTAAACAAACGTTTGGTTTGATAATAAAAAGCTTTTGGTTGATTAAAATAATCTACTGCCGACCACGAAATAGCGGGCCAACAGTCGTTAAATTGCCAAAACAAAGTTCCCATACAATATGGCATTGCTAAACGATGAGCTAAAATTGCTTTGGCGACCCCTTCACTTTGAAGCAATTCGGATAAATAGAGATAATCATCGATAGAATCGGGAATGAAAAAATCTCGCTTCATATATTCTTCAATGGTTTGATGGCCACGAGCATGTTTTTGATGCTGAGCAATATATGGATGTTTAAGGCTATCCAAAGAACCCTGCATCATATATTCTACGGTGGACTTTACTGGAAACGACTGAAATCCATATTCGCTCACAAATCGACCAACTTTTTCGGTATATTTTTCAAATGGCTCGTTTCCCCACCAAACGCCCCAATAGTGTATATCGCCCGATTTGTATGCTGCATCCCGACCCCAACCAAGCAATGGCGATGAAGGCACATAGTTGTTGGGTAAATTATAAAAGCTACACCATTCAGGTAATTTTACATAAAAAAGGTTGTAATTGCCATTCCAGATATCGGCAGAGTCAGCTTTTGAATAGCCTAATTGTTTTTGCCAGCCCCAATTAAACCAACCTTCGGTATTTTCGTTGTTGCCACACCACAATGCAATGGAAGGATGACTACTCATGCGCCGAAGTTGAAAATCGGCTTCGGTTTTTACCGAAGAAATAAATTCCTCATTAAAAGGATACATACTGCAAGCAAACATAAAATCCTGCCAAACCATTATTCCCAAGCTATCGCAAAGTTCGTAAAAAGAATTATCCTCATAATATCCACCTCCCCAAACTCGAATCATATTATATCCAGCATCTTTTGCTAAAATTAAAAGTTTTCGATATTTTTCGATAGAATTTTTATGTTGAAAAACTTCTGCAGGCACCCAGTTTGCACCTTTACAAAAAACAGAATTTCCATTTAATTCGATAAAAAACTGGGTTCCCACCGAATCTGCTGTCCGTTTTAATAATATATCGCGAAATCCAATCCTTTTTTGAATGCTTTGATTTCCATATTTTGAATGTGAAATAGTAAATAAAACATCATAATAATTTGGATTATTTACCGACCATATTTTAATATCTGCTATTTTAACTTCGATAGATCGCAAATTGGTAATCGAGGTTTTAACTTTATCATCGTACCATATTTTGCCCGATTTAATATCTTTAATTTGAAGCGAAAACTTCATGAATGTGTCTTTATTTGTACGAATAAAAAAGAGTGAGCCCAAAATTCCATTGTTGTTTTCGGGTTTTGCATCACAAGAGACATCTTCGAACGAAAATCCATTCCAAAACCTTAAAGAAACAGGCTTAGAAATAGATATATTTAAAATACTTGGGGCAAAATCCCACCCAAAATGAAATTGAGGTTTGCGAGCATACAACCGATTTCCTTCGGGTAATTTAAATGGATATTTTTCAGCTGCAACTTCTAAAATCTGCTTTAGTGGTTGAAAAACTATTTTTAAAATGTTCTCCTTGGGCTTAAGAAGTAATTTTACATCGGCAAACCATGGATGAAAAGCGTTGTTGGATTCGATTATCAAAGAATCGTTTAAATAAATAGATGTATAAGTATCCAACCCTTCAAACCAAATTTCGATATTTGAATATTTTGATATTTTTTTAACATCCACATCAAATATATTAATATAAGTCCATTTTTGGTTAGCAACCCAATCGATTTTTTTCTCATTATCTTTAATAAATGGATTTTCGATAATATTATTCGACATCAAATCGGTAAAAACGGAACCAGGGATGCTCGCATTTCGATATACATTGGAGTCGTTGCACGAGAATTTCCAATTTTGGTTGAAGAATATCATTTCTTTTTGAGCAAAAACAGCTATATTACAAAGTAATAAACAACTAAGAAAAACAGTAGATTTAAAAAGCTTGTTTAAAGTTGTCATTAAATAATAATATTTAGATTTTAACTTATTCTCAATGTTTTAAAGCTCATATTGAGCTAAGGCAGCGGCACCCAACAAGCCAGTGCTATTATCTTTTAATTGCGAGGCTAAAATTTGAGTTTTGCCCTTAAAAATAGCTAGAACATACTGGTTGTAATAGTTAATTAATGGCTTAAAAAGAATATTGCCAGAATTTGCTAGTCCACCCGAAAGGAATATAGCTTCGGGACTAGTAATAGCAGCCAAATTAGCCAATGCTATAGCCAATTTTTTGGCAGTAAAGTCGAAGCACATTTGGGCAATTTTATCATTGTTTTGAGCTGCCTCAGCTATGTCTAAAGATGTCATTTTGGTAGGAGAAACATTTCGCAAAACACTATCGTCTTGTAAATTATTCAGAAACTCGATGGCAGTTTTTACAATTCCAGGAGCTGAAACATAGGTTTCGAGGCAACCATATCGTCCACAACCACATTTTCGTCCTCCCTCTTCTTGAACAATTACATGCCCTAATTCACCAGCAAATCCATCGTGGCCATACAGAAGTTTTCCATCGCAAACAATACCGCTTCCTAAGCCCGTCCCTAAGGTAATTACCACATAATGTTTCATCCCTTTTGCTCCTCCATAAACACCTTCGCCAAATGCTGCAGCATTTGCATCATTGGTCATCACAACATTTAAAGAGCTTGCTTTTTTAAGTGCAGCTACAAAAGGTAAAACACCTTTCCAAATTAAATTTGGTGCAAATTCGACGGTTCCAGTGTAATAATTGCCGTTTGGAGCTCCTAATCCAATGCCATTTACCATCCCTTTAAATCCCAAATTATCAATAATTTCAAGAATTTTATCAGCTAAAATGTGTATAAATTCCTCAAAATTTTCAGTACATCTAGAAGAGATTGTTTCCTTAAACAAGATATCTCCACCTTCATTTACAATTCCGATTTCAGTATTGGTTCCACCAATGTCAATTCCAACAACAAGTTTTTTATTAAGATTCATATTTTTGTATTTTCACTTTATAACCATAAGCACCGTAAAAAACTAGATACATATATCCAACAAGCGGCACTATAAACGAGAATAGCACTCCAATTGAATCGGCTAGGTAACCCTGAATGAGAGGTAAAATTGCTCCACCAAGAATTGCCATAATAAGTATTGAAGAACCTTGAGATGTGTATTTTCCTAAATCTTTTATTGCCAATGTAAAAATATTTGACCACATTATAGAATTAAATAAGCCAAGTGAAATTATACACCACATTGCCCAAGAGAAATTAAATAATATGGTAATCAACAATAAGCAAATTGCAGTAATTGCGAAGAACATAAGTGTACGACTGGGGGATGATTTAGCAATAAAGAACATAAAAAGATTAAGAACCATAAAAACCATAAAAGGTAAAAACTGTTCGAGAGATGCACCACTTTCCAGATAAACTATTCCAATAATTAAGGCAAATGTGGTAAAAGAGAGAAGGGTCATCAATAATAGTTTTTTTATTTGAGAGTACGTATCGTTAAGGGATATTGCACCTGCAAAACGTCCAATCATGGCACCTCCCCAATAAAAAGCCAAGAAAGATTTTGCTTGCATTTCGGGCATTTTTTGAGTTTCGCCCAAAAAATTAATTATCATGCTTCCAACCGAAACTTCCGAACCAACGTACATAAATATGGCAATCATTCCAAAAAGCAAATGACGATATTTAAAAACCGCAAAACCATTGGTTTTACCTTTTTCTTCGTCAATATCTGGCAATTTGGTAAAGAAAAAAACCATGGCTAAAAGAATAAAAACAGAAGCAAATAAAGCATAGGGCAACTGAACACTAGCAGCCGAAAGTGAGTTCCCATCGCTCATTAATATTGGGTTGCCTAAATTATTTAAAATAGGACTTCCCCATTGATTAAAAAAATGAAAGATTAAATATCCACCAATAATTGGAGCAATGGTTGTTCCTAAAGAGTTGAAACCTTGTGCTAGATTTAATCGAGCGGATGCCGATTTTTGAGGACCTAATACAGCAACAAAAGGATTTGCCGTAATTTGCAAAAGTGTAAATCCCAATCCTAACACAAATAAAGCGGTTAAAAAAAGCGGGTAACTATGCAAACTGGATGCAGGATAGAACATAAAACATGCAGTAGCTGAAACTAATAATCCTATAATAATACTGTTTTTATAACCTATGATACGTATTGGATCTTTCCAAAATGAAACAACTAAATAAATGAGTGAACCAATAAAATAAGCTCCAAAAAATGAAAATTGGACCAACATCGCACGGAAATAGTTTAACTCAAAAATTTTTTTCAAATATGGAATTAAAATATCGTTTAAACATGTTATAAACCCCCACATAAAAAAAAGGGTCGTCAACATAAGCAAAGCCTGTGAGTTTCGATTAGTTTTAGACATATAAAAAATTTATTTTTGGGTAGAACCTCTAACAATTAAACTAGTTTGAAGAACAACGTGTTCCGATTCAATGTTTTGATTATTAATTAGTTCTATTACTTTTTGAACTGCCGAAACAGCAATTGCTTGGATTGGTTGACTAATTGCTGTTATTTTGGGAGTTGTAAGCTCGAATAAATCTACGTCATCAAAACTAATAAATCCAAGTTGTTCTGGCATTTTAACGCCCATTTCATTAATCACTTTTAAACATGCAATTGCCACATTGTTATTGATAGCAAAAATGGCATCAACAGGACTTTCGTCTTGATTTAAAATACTATACAACGCACTTTGAACACTTTGATTGATATTATAATAATCGAGTTCAAATAATAATTCATTTCCATATTTAAAACCAAATGCTTCAATCGACCTTAAATAAGCGTCAATACGCTCTCGAATAGAAGAAATATAAATTGGAGTGATTGCAAACATGGCAATATTTTTATATCCATTCACCACTAAATGCTCAATGGCTTTATACGTTCCCTTAATATTGTCAACCGAAATTGAATTAATGTCCGTTTGATCTTCAAAAAATCGATCAATCAAAACAAATGGTATTTTTCTGTTTTTTAATTCATTAATGAAATTAGAATTTGACTGAGATGAAGAAATAATTAATCCGTCAACTTGTCTATCCAATAGCATTCTAAGAATTTTATTTTCTCTGTCATTCGACTCATCGGTGCTACCAACTAGAAAAGTGAAGTTGTTTTTCTCGGCTTCATCTTCCATATAACGAACCAACTTTGAATAAAATGGATTTGAAATATCCGATACAATTAGTCCCAAAGTAAATGAACGTCCAGTCCGAAGTCCTCTGGCTAAAAAGCTAGGTTTATAGTCTAATTCTTTTGCTTTATTAAAAACTCGCAACTGCGTTTCTTTGCTAATTCCATGAATATCCCCTTTATTATTCAGAACTAAAGAAACTAATGTATTAGAAACTCCTAAGCTTTCTGAAATATGTTTCAACGAAATCTTGTCCTTATTCATGGTTAATTTATTTTATATTGGGAGTAAAAATATTAAAAAAAACTAAAACTAAAACATTTTAGCAACAATTTTTATTTTTTCTACCAAAAATAAATGTTAACAGGCAACTAAGGAGGCTAATTAACCGTCTGAAAAATGTTACAATATTTTTTAATTATTTAACATAACTCTTGAAATTTATTGTATCTTTGGATTCAAAATATCGGCTTTTAAATAATAAAATTCTAAAAATCAATCATGAAAAGGTCTATTTTCTTCATTTATTTGTTTTTCAATTTTAGTTTTTTATCCTTTTCGCAAATTCTCCCTCACATGAAGGGGGATGAATCATTTTTTGAGAATCAAAGCACAAAAGCAGCTCTCGACACCTTGGTTTATGATGGTATAAAAACGCTTTCGATTGATACATTTCACGTAAGTTTTACTCCTCCAAGCAAATTTATGCGTGTAAACAACACTACCCTTGTAAATTTTCAATCTTCTTCGTTTATTCAAATATCCGAAATGAAACGAGTAGTTTACCTTATGGCAGTAAAAAACATTACACCCGAAGTTTTAGAGCCACAAGGTGTTACATACATTGGTCAAGAAAACGTGATGACATACGATAATCATGAAGGTATTTTAGTATTTCTTTCAAATCAAATTGAGGGTAAAGAATATGAACGAATGATGTTATTTACTGGTGATTACATCAGAACAATTTGGGTTTCGGCAACTTATCCAGTGGAGTTAAAATCCGAAGTATTTGAAATTTTAAAAAAGAGCTTATTAAGTGTTAAATTCTGAAAAAAAATCTTGCAATGATTAAACGATACTTTCTGCATTTTTTTCTTGTTGTTTTTATTAGCCTTACTGTTCAATCAGTATCTGCACAACAAGTTGTTACGAACGAAATGTTTTACCGCACCTATCAACAAAACATGTGGGATGAAGGTGCAGGGTTTACGTTCGATTTTAATTTTGATTTATTCAATATTTATCAATCAGGTCAAAATAGTTTAGGTTCTATTGAAAGTGTTTTTGGCGGTCAGTTTGGTGCATTAATAACCATCGACTGGTGGTTGCTTTTTGCGTCTCATATTGCATATAATGGTTTTAATGGCGGCGAAATAGATGTTCAATATCCTGTTCGTGTTGAACTTGAATTTCCAGATGACCAACAATTTAATCAAGGAGATATTGTAACTATTCATTCAAATTACGAAGTATTAGACGATTGGATGTTGAATTCAAAATTTCCTGAAGAAGGAATATTTGAATTTGGATTTGATTTTGGATTTGGAGTGGATGCAACTGCTCATATCTGCTTTTTCGACTGTTGGGACATCAATATTATGGATTATCAAATTCCTGCCGAATCTATAAATATTATCGACATTAATACATATACTGGTATAGCACATTATCCATGTTTGGTAAATAATCAATTTCAAATTTGCGAATCGCAAGTTTTACCTATCGTTTTTGACAATTTAGCAGGAATTGGACTTAGTGGAAATATTTCAATTCCTTATGTAGAAACAACTGCATATCTTGATTTACCTTCAAAAACTTTATATGCTCATGGCGACAGTGCATATATGACACTTGAATTGGATATTATTCAGTTTTTAATGGCAGTTTCAGGACCTGGTTCATCCGTATATGAAATTCTTAGTGCACTTCAGGGCACCATAGATTTAGGTAGTGGTTTCACCGTAGATTACGACCTCTTAGACCTTACTTTTAGAGTTAAAAACTTTTTAGTCCAAGATTTAAAATTCGATCCTACTATTTGGACAAAAGTAACATTTCCAATAGCTGTTGAATACACCGAAACAAATCCTGCTAATGCCGATGAAGTGGTGAGGAATGGATTTGCTAGTACTATATTTTTTGAGGTTGATAACAATTTGAATTTCAAATATCCTTGCAATGGTTATCCTAGTATGGATTTGAGCTTAGCTCATATTATGACAAATGATTTTACAAATCACACATGGGATAGCATTACCTTTGCACTTATTATTGAAGCATTTACTTTTACCCTAAACCTACCTTCTTTCCCATTTATGATGGCTCCTTCCATCCCCGAATTATGCATCGAAGTACCTGTTGAAAATCAAACCCAAAATACTACTTTCTGTCAACCAGCTGTTGAAATGCCCGAAATTCAAATTCCAGAAATGGATTTAAGTTTTACCATTGGACCGCTTATAAATATTACCATTCCACTTGGATATTTACCCATGACATGGTATAATCACACATGGCAGTTAAGTGGATTCCAGCCAAATATCCCAGGCGATATGTTTCCTCAACTTGCAGGAAATTTCGACACTTTAATTGACCCCATAACTATCACTCCTAATTTACCAATGGAAGTAGTTCTTTCGGGAACAACCGTATTTTGCTATGGAGATACTTCTGGTGCATTAATAGCCACTGCCATAAATGCTACCCCTCCATATACATTTATTTGGTCAACTGGAGATACAAATATCAC
>JBBQWB010000004.1:0-75356 GCA_038210985.1 Bacteroidales bacterium | reverse complement strand
CAGTGTTAAGAATACAAGAAGGTGGCGTAAGACAATACCTATTTTTCCAAAATTTATCTAAGATAAGAATTTTTGCACCTACCATTTTCAAGTGCAAATGCTGACATATTAGACCAACTTCCAATAATTCCTCAGCAACATGCAATTATAACAGGCGATTGCGTAAGGACTCCAATTCAAGTAAGAATTGATGATGTTTTCCCAACACCAAATAGTCATAATCCAAAGTTTATTGAACGTTGGCTGACAGACTTAGAAATTCCATACGAGGATACTTGTAATCGTTGGCTAGGAAATTCAAAATCAGAAACTATAAAAGATGAAGAAAATTAATAGCCAACCTACAGTCGTAAGCACATTTGCAAGCCCGCACAGCTTGTCCCGATTCATCGGGAAGCCAACGCTCAAACCAAAGGCTTTCAAAAGAGTTTCCGCCTCTCCAGCCCGAGTAACCGCCTTTCAGGACGGTTTTAGGATTGCCCGCGCTCAAAAAAACAAAATAAATTTGTGCTTCGTGGATAGGTTGGTGCAACTTGACAATGACAAACAGACGGATATGAATGAACACCAGTTGCGAACAAAGGCTTTATTTAACAAGGGGTTAGGTGGTAATTCAAGCATTCTACCCCGCTCAAACTTCGATGTAGTTGGACAGGAAAGTAGCCCGCATTCGGCAACGATTTCATACCGTCAATCTTTAGCAATCTTCAATAAAAAACTGCATTTGTAAAAAAATCAATTATTTGTTGTTTTAGCTACAATGTAATATTAAAGTTTGCATGAAAACTCGGCGTTTTCATGCAAACATTAATTAATAAAAAAGAGCTTCTCGTTTAAAACGGAAAACTCTTTTTATATTCATTGTATCCCCGGGGGGGCTCGAACCCCCGACCCATTGATTAAGAGTCAATTGCTCTACCAGCTGAGCTACGGAGACAAAATGGTGCGACAAAATTAAACTTTTCTTCGGATAAACACAAAAAACGAAAAAGAGAATCTGAATTATTGATATAAAATTTTAAATTTTGATAATGTCTATCGGGTTAAAAGAAAAAATTTAATCATAGAATTGAGTGTTTTTCAGAAAGCATTGATAATTCTGAGTTAATCGAATTAAGCTATTTGCTAATAAATTTTACTCGAAACGACCGAAATCAAAATGTATTTGTAAATTTGCTTTTTAAATGGAATAGACTATGAGCGATCAAATTAAGCACGAATGTGGTATTGCCCATATTCGTCTACTAAAACCATTGGAATACTACTGTGCAAAGTACGGAAGTGCTTTTTGGGGAGTTAACAAGTTGTACTTATTAATGGAAAAGCAGCATAATCGAGGACAAGATGGAGCTGGAATTGCAGGAATAAAACTCGATGTTCCACCGGGAACACGGTTTATTAATCGAATTCGCTCCAATTCAAATTCACCAATTAAAGATTGTTTTAATCCTATTTTTGATGCAGTACGAAAACTACAAGGAGATAACGAATTTAGTTTCAGCGACATAAATTGGTTAAAGAAAAATGCCGAGTTTGCTTCAGAACTTCTTATGGGACACCTTCGATATGGAACATTCGGCAAAAATGAAATTGCTAACCTTCACCCTTTTATCCGTCAAAATAACTGGATTACTCGTAATTTAGTTATTGCTGGTAATTTTAACATGACGAACGTAGATGAATTGTTCCAAAAATTGATTGAAATAGGGCAACATCCTATTGAAACATCAGATACCGTTACCATTCTCGAAAAAATCGGAAGTTTTTTAGACGATGAAGTGGAGAAAATTTATAAAGAATTTAAACTACAAGGTCTTTCAAAGCAAGAGGCAACATCCCGAATTTGCGAAAAAATAAACATTGGCAAAATATTAAGTCGCTCGGCAAAATATTGGGATGGTGGATATGTTATTTGTGGAATGCTCGGACATGGTGACTCGTTTGTATTACGTGACCCTAATGGAATTCGACCAGCATATTATTATCAAGACGAAGAGGTTGTTGTTGCAGCATCTGAGCGTCCTGCAATCCAAACCGCATTTAATGTAGATGTAAGTCAAATTCATGAAGTTACTCCAGGACATGCCCTAATTATTCGAAAAAACGGAGCAGTTAGTATGGAAGAATGTGTGGAACCTCAAGCTATAAAAAAATGTTCGTTTGAGCGAATTTATTTTTCTCGAGGAACGGACGTAGATATTTATAACGAGCGAAAAAAACTAGGGGCTTCACTAACTCCAGCTGTTTTAAAAGCAGTTGAGTACGACTTTGATAATACCGTGTTTTCGTATATTCCAAACACTGCTATTGTGGCTTTTTATGGAATGTTTGACGAGCTTCGCAGATTTTGTAACGTGGTAAAACGCGATAGAATTTTAGAGGTTGCTGGCAGTTTAACACCCGAAAAAACCGATGAAATTTTGTCTCTTATGCCTCGTATTGACCAGGTTGCAGTAAAAGACATTAAACTTCGTACGTTTATTACACAAGATAGTCAACGAGACGATTTAGTTGCACACGTTTACGACATTACATACGGAACCGTTAAAAGTGGAACAGATAATTTAGTGGTGCTCGACGATTCTATTGTGCGAGGTACAACACTTAAACAAAGTATTATTAAAATGTTGTCGCGACTTTCTCCTAAAAAAATTGTGGTTGCTTCTTCGGCACCTCAAATTCGTTACCCCGATTGCTATGGAATTGACATGGCTCGAATGAACGACTTTATTGCATTTCAAGCAGCCATTCAGTTGATAAAGGATACAAAGCAAACGCACATAATTAATGAAGTTTATAAAAAATGCAAAGCCCAAGAAAATCTTCCTAAAGAAGAAATGGTAAATTATGTTCGCGAAATTTATAAACCGTTTACAGCCGAACAAATTTCGATTAAAATTGCTCAACTTGTAACTCCAAAAGATTGTAAAGTGCCCGTCGAAATTGTTTTTAATTCGATTGAAGACCTTCATTTATCATGCCCAGACAATACAGGCGATTGGTATTTTACCGGAAACTATCCAACACCAGGAGGTTATAAAGTGTTAAACAAGTCCTTTTTGAATTATATAGAAGGAAAAAATGCTAGGGCATACTAAGTTTTGTTTCTAAAATCCATGGGGTTTTGAGTAAATTTTTGAAAAATATCCAAAAACGAGAAATCTATTATTTTTTATTGTACCTTTGCACCTCAAAATTAAAATAATTATAAATTTAAACCTTTATTAAATGAAATCTGTATCTGTGAGCGGTTCTCCAAGAGAGAGCGTAGGGAAAAAAGATGCAAAAGCAATGCGTGCTCAAGGACTTGTTCCTTGTGTAGTGTATGGCGGCAAAAAACAATACCACATAGTAGTTGAGGAAAAACAATTTAAAGATCTTCTTTATACTCCTGAAGTAAATTACGCCGAAATTACAATTGGTGATTATAAAACTAAAGCGATTATTAAAGCAGCTCAATTTCATCCACTTAGTGATAATCTTGTGCATGTTGACTTTTTTGAAATTGAAGAATCTAAACCAATTGTTGTTTCAATTCCTGTTAAAGTTACGGGTAATTCACCTGGTGTTATTCGTGGTGGAAAATTGACAAAACGCTATAGAAATGTTAAAGCTAAAGGTTTATATAATGATATTCCAGATTATCTTACAGTAGATATTAGTAAATTAGAGATTGGCGATGCAATTTTTGTAAAAGATGTTATTTTGGACAAATTTTCTTTAATAGAAAATTCTGCAAATATTATTGTTTCTGTGGATGCTACACGTAACGTAGAAACTCCAGTAGAAGCATAAACTAACAGGTTAAAAAAAAAGGCTGTTTTAAAGCAATTTTGTTTTAAAACAGCCATTTTGTTAAAATAAAATAATGTGAAAAAGTATTTAATTATTGGACTTGGAAACATCGGTGCCGAATATCATGAAACCCGACATAATATTGGGTTTATGATTATAGATGCCTTTGCTGCAAAGTTTAATGTTGCTTTTTCGGTAGATAGGTTGGCATCCGTTTCGCAAGTTAAATATAAAGGCAGACAAATTGTTCTGGTAAAACCATCTACCTACATGAATCTTAGTGGAAAAGCAGTAAGATATTGGATGGAAAAAGAAAACGTTCCTCTGGAGAATATGATGGTTGTTTTTGACGATATAGATTTAGACGTAGGCGTTATTCGCATAAAACCAAAAGGTGGCGGCGGTACCCACAATGGAATTAATGATATTATCGAAATTTTAGGAAATCAAGATTTTGCCCGACTAAGATTTGGTATTGGAAAAAATTATACTCAAGGTCATCAAGTGGATTATGTTTTAAGCAAGTTTGATGAAAATGAGATACAATTAATTAAAAAACAAATAGAAATAACCGAAAAAGCTATTTTGAGTTTTGCAACCGCAGGCATAGGACAAACAATGACTAGTTATAATCAGAAAACTTTTTCGGACGACTCAACGTTAAATAAATTATAAAACACAATTTAGTAAGCCTAATTTTATACTTTTGTATTGTATTATCTAGTATTTCTTGATATGAAAAAAACTGTAGGATTAATTTTTTTATGTGTATTGTTCTTTTGCACATCCACTGTTACTGCTCAAATTGTGACAGGAAGGCAAAAAAATTCTACCAAAACAGTTAGTGTTGCTAAAAGTCCTTTTAAAAATGCTCGAAAAGGTGGACGAAACACCTTGCCCCGTGGTGTACAGGATAAATTTTTAAACATAGGTTTTGGTCTTGGAATTGCCAATCCGGGAATGGATTTAAAATTTGAACAAAATGCAGGTATGGGATATACAGCACATCTTTATCAACATATTTTGTTTAAAGGACAGCCAACATTAGGAGCTGGATTATATATTAGCCAAACATTTTTGCCTGTTAATAAAAGCACTTACACCACCCGATTTAAACATCTAGAAGCCGCTACTACTCCTCCGTGGGCAATTACATCCGTTATGGCTTCGGGATTATTTAACTTTACCCTTCAAGAAAGAGTGAGTGCTCAAATTATTACAAACGCAGGTATAGTCTTAGCAAGTGTTCCGAAAACAACGGCATTATATTACGACACCCTGCTAATTCCAAGTTTGGGTTATGTTCGAAAAGATTACTCGTATTCCAACATTTCGTTTTTTTCGGTAGGTTGGTCTGCTGGTTTTTTATTCCAATTTTTATATGCACTTCGTTCAAATATTGAAGCTAAAGCTGGATTCGAATGGCAATACATGCGAATAAAATACAATCGCGAATGGACTTTGCCCGAACCAAAAACAGAACAAATGTTACAGCAATTTCGCTTATTGAATTTCCACATTGGGATTGCATTTAGTTTTTAGAATATTCTTGAAACTTCCATAATAATTTAATACAAAATTCATTTATTATGAAAAAACCATTGTTAAATAGACGCTATTTGTACGTTTTTCTTTTCGTGCTAATTAGTGTATTTGTGTTGGAAACATCGTGTAAAAAGGAACCAAAGACAATTAAAATTTGGGGCTCTGTTTCAGATGCCGCTGGAAATAAGGTTTCTGGAGTTAAAGTTGGTTTACAAGGAACATTGCTCGAAGGAGGCTCGTTTTCTTCTGGGTTTTCGGATATGGCATCTTCAAATACAAATAGCAGTGGAAGTTACGAAATTTCTACGGAGTGGAAAGTGGTGGATAAATACAAAATAAAGCTGTTTAAACAAAATTATTTTGATAATTCGTTCAATTACTTAGCCAATGATATCCCTTCGGGTGCAGATGTGAATAAAAACTTAGTAATTCATCCTGTAGCATGGATTAAAATTTCGGTAAATAATATTAACCCATACGACGACAACGATCAAATATCCTATAAATACGATAATAATGAGCCCTTTACTTGTTTTGATTGTTGCAATAATTCTTCAACTATTGGATATGGTTCTATTTATTCCAACGTGCTTATTTGTAAGCTAAAGGGAAATGCAAATGCAAAAGTAACATGGGTTGTTAAAAAGGATAATACGATACAATCGTATAACCAAAATATATTTTGTACTGCATTTGATACTACCGAAATCTCCATTAATTATTAAGTAGAATGCATCATATTGAGCCATTTTGGAATTGGAGAGATTATTACTCTACCGAAGAAGATGAAAATTCGCCTTTTTACCAAAAATCGTATAGCGAAATTTATTTTTCAAATACTATCTATAATTACTATATTCATCCACAATGGGATTTTTTTGGTTCACGTACTTTGTATTTAAAAATTCTGTATTCCGACTATGATTTGGGTTTTTGTATCATCGAATTTATTGGCGAATGGAACGATTGTTTGTATAACGACATTATGTATTTAAAGCGAAATATTATTGATATTTTGATAGATAAGGGAATTTCTAAATTTATTTTAATCGGCGAGAATGTTCTAAATTTCCATTATTCGGAAGATGATTATTACCAAGAATGGTTTGATGATATTAATCCTGGTTGGATTGTAGGATTGGGTTTTCTCCCGCATGTAGTTCATGAATTTAAAAAAGCTCATATCAATTATTATATTCAATTTGATGAGAATGAAAAGTTTATTGATTGGAGATTGTTAAAACCACATGATTTGGTTATTAGGATAGAGCAAGGCTATTTCCCCTTATAATTAGTGTCCGTCTATAAAGTCCGATAATAACGTTATTTTCGCCAAGATTCCTCGTCATTCAGATAAATAAAATATTGAAATTCAACGACTTCCACCCTTCAGGGTTGGGGCAATGAAGGCGTTGAAAACTTACAAAACCTAACTCGGGAATCCCATAAAAATTTTCAAAAATGCCTCGTTCTCGAATTCCGATTTGTATTCAGCAATATGATTTTGTTATACTGTGTATTCAAAATCATGCTGAATATTATCGGAATTATTTTTCTCACAAGCAACTTTTTGAATGTGTCATAAAACTTTTGGGTGAATAACATTCTAGACAGCCACTAGTATTGTAAATATTAAAAAACAACCAACACACGTTGCTCTTGTTTTTCGACTCTAAGGACAGACTCTAATGATTAGTTTTAAGAGTCAAAACCTTTTTTTTTATAATTTTTTCAGTAAAATGAAAATAAATATAGTTTTACAAAATAATTAAGTGTACATTTGTGCCGTAAATATGAATTAATTAGAAATTTTATTATGAACATTTTTTGTGGAAGTCTTCCTTTTAGCATGCAGGATGGTGATTTAAAGGAATTATTTGAAGAGTACGGCGAAGTTACTGACGCCAAAATTATTAAGGACAAATTTTCAGGACGTAGTAAAGGTTTTGGATTTGTTGAAATGTCTGACGACGCTCAAGCTCAACAAGCTATTGACGAATTAAACGGCGCTGAAGTAAATGGTCGTGCCATCGTAGTTAACAAAGCTGAAGAAAAAAAAGAATCTAGAGGCGGCTTCCAAAGAGGCGGTGATAGAGGTGGTGACAGAGGCGGAAATAGAAACTACGGTCAAAGAAATTACTAATAGTATTTTCTCGTAACCAAAAATAACGCTAAAGAAACACATTCCACAAGGGGTGTGTTTTTTTTATACTTTTATGCCGTATTAATTATTTAAAAACTCCATTTTTATGCACGAAGATAAAATAGTAATTCCAATTGAAAACATTCCGCAAGTTATTAAACCCATGGGTTTTTGCATTGTGTCAAATAAAATAACACTAGAAGGTGCAAAGGTTGGGTATATGTATCGTGAAGAAGGAGACAAGGAAAATGATAGTGGATGGCGTTTATTGGCAGGAACTGAAACACAAGAGTATGCAGATGATGAAGAAAATGGAAAGATTTTCGATTTAAATATTATTGCAAACCACGACCCAGCCATAATCCCATATTTAAACCTTACGTTCGATAGTGAATTGGAACGTCTTGAAGGAAAAGATTCTTTTCAAGAAATATAATATTAATTGATTGGTGGTGCTTGGTTATGCTGATTCGCCACGGCGAAGTCAAAGCATGAATGCGTAAGGTTTACGCATCCTTCGACTTCGCCGTGGCGAATTAGGATGACTGCAAGGGAATATTTACATTTTTCCGATCTGACTTAGGATGACTGCAAGATGAATTTAATTTTGTTGAATTATAGTTTTACGGTATAATCAACGTAGAATCTCCGTAACTTAAAAAGCGGTAATTGTTGTTTAACGCATGTTTGTACATGAGTTTCCATTTATCATCTATAAAAGAAGCTAAAAGCAATAACAAGGTGCTTCGTGGTTGATGAAAGTTTGTAATTAATCCTTTTACTGCTTTATGCTTGTATCCAGGAATTATCATTAAGGAAGTTTGTGCAATAATTTCATTCCTAATTGATTTATCAAGAATATCTATTAAAAAACTTAATGCGTTTTCAAAAGAAAAATCCCTGTCGTTTAATGAATATGCCTCCCATTGTTCGAGTTTGAAATCATCATTAGTTTTGTTTCTGAAATTTTTTAACGCAATCCAATACAAACTTTCAAGCGACCGAGCAGAAGTTGTTCCAACGGAAAATATTGTTTTGTCGGTGTTGTTTAATAAATTTAATAATAATTTTTTACCTAAAATAATGGTTTCGTGATGCATGGTATGCTCTTGAGCGGTGGTAGAAGAAACTGGTTTAAATGTTCCAGCACCAACGTGCAGGGTAACGAAATCCATTAGAATGTTTTTTTTAGTCAAATCGTTTAATATTTCGGGTGTAAAGTGCAGTCCAGCAGTTGGAGCCGCAACCGAGCCTTTGTGGTTAGCGTAAACAGTTTGGTATCTGTCGTTATCCAATAAAACGTTTTCTCTTTTAATATATGGTGGCAAAGGGATTTTTCCTGCATAATTCAAAACGGTGGCAAAATCTAAATTTTCGGGATTCCAATTAAAGCATACGATAGCAGTTTCATCTGTTCGTTCGAGCAAACTAGCGGTTAGTGTAATGATGGAATCCTGAAAAGGAATTTTCATTGAAATTGGTTCTTTCCAACGTTTTAAATTTCCAACTAAACATTTCCAATTGGCAGTTTTAGTAAGTTTTAATGCTTTTTGAAATTCTTTATTTTCATCTAAAGGTTCTAAGCAAAAAACTTCAATGCGAGTACCATTATCTTTATAAAAAACAATTCTAGCGGGAATAACCTTTGTATTGTTAAATACTAAAAAGCTGTTTTGAGGAATCAGCGTGGAAATATCTGAAAAAAAATGGTCGGATAAATTGCCCTTGTTGTAAAAAAGCAATTTAGAAGCCGAACGAACATCTGCAGGAAATAGGGCAATTTTTTTATCGGGAAGACCATAATCGTAGTCATCCATTTTTATTTCTGGAAGATTCATAGAATAATTCATTAAGGAATATATATTTCCAATACTTTAGAGGGAATAATAGGTTCAAGAGTAATTTCTTCAATCGAAGCAGGGATAAGAATTGTATCGCCACTTCTTAATATTTCGGATTGTTCTTCGTAATGCAAAGCAAAAGCTCCATCCACAACCATATAAATAACAAATGAATCGATGCCAACATAAACTTTTTCTAGTGTTTTGTCAAATTGCAAAATATTGCACGAAAAATATGGGCAATTTGCAATATTTGAAGTTTTGTTAAGCTCTGTTTTATGTTTAATTTTTGTTTCTTTTGGTGCCGAAAAATCAATTGCATCCAGTGCTTGTTCGGTATGTAATTCGCGAGGCTTACCTTTGTCGTCCACTCGGTCCCAGTCGTAAATTCGGTAAGTAATATCGGATGTTTGCTGAATTTCGGCTAATAATATTCCTTTTCCAATTGCATGAACTCTACCTGCCGGAATAAAAATGGAGTCGCCAGTTTCAACAGGAACGGTTTTTAATATATCGGTAATCTTCTTTTGATTAAGTTGAGTAAGATATTCTTCCTTTGTTAGGTCTTTATTAAATCCATTGATGATAGAGGCGTTTTTTTCAGCATTTATAATGTGCCACAACTCGGTTTTACCATAGCTTTTATGGCGTTCAAACGCCAAATCATCATTGGGATGAACTTGAACAGATAAATCATCGTTGGCATCAATAAATTTAAGCAATAAAGGAAATTGATTTCCAAATTGCTCATAAACATGTTCTCCAAGCAATTCATCCATATAGATTTCAATCAAATCGTTGAGCGAATTTCCTTCTAAAAATCCATTTTTTACAACACTTTCGTGATTTTCAACACCGGATATTTCCCACGATTCGCCACAGTTGGTCGATTTAATATCTGACCGTTGAAAAAAATCTTTTAATCGAGTGCCTCCCCATATTTTATCAAAATAGATGGGTTTAAATTTTAAAGGATAAAGTTCCATGTTCGAGTTATAAAATATTACCTAATTGTTCTTTAATTTGCTCCAATTCGTCTTTCATATTAACTACCATTTGCTGAATTTCGAAGTGGTTGGCTTTAGAGCCTAAAGTGTTTACTTCTCTGCCTATTTCCTGTGCAACAAACCCAAGTTTTTTCCCATTCGATTTTGGCTCGTCTAGGCTATCGTTAAAAAAGTTGAGGTGTTTCAGTAATCTCACTTTTTCTTCGGTAATGTCGAGTTTTTCAAGATAATATATGATTTCTTGCTCAAAACGATTTTTATCTGCCTGACTATCGGTTAAAAAATGGTCGATATGTTTTAAAATTCGTTCGCGAATAGATGCCACCCTGCTTTCTTCAAAAGGAGAAATAGCATCGAGTAAAGTGCGAATTTTAGCAATGTTTTCTTCCATTTTTTCTTTTAAAATTTTGCCTTCGGATAAACGAAATTCGTTCACTTTATTGCAAGCAATTAACAGATGTTGTTCAAACATTTTCCATTCAGAGTCGTCGATATTTTCTTGTTCTTTATTGTAAATGTCAGGAAAACGCATTACTATGCTAAAAATATCGGTTTGAAATGGGTTGTCCATTTTTTCCGACATCAACTTTAGTTCCTTAAAATAAGATTCAAAAACGGTTTGATTAATCACAACATTCGATGATTGTCCACCTTCCAAAGAAACAGAAACTTCTATTTTTCCTCTTTCTAACTCAGCCGAAATAATATTGCGAATTTCCGTTTCTCGTTCACGAATAAAATTTGGAAGTTTTAAATTCAAATCAAGATATTTGCTGTTTAAAGTGCGTATTTCGATGTTGACAATTTTGTTTTGGCACGAATATGATTCGCGACCAAAACCCGTCATTGACTTAATCATAAAGATTTTTTTTTGCAAAACTACTTAAAAAGTGGAGATAAGCACAGTTTTTTTGAAACAGTTTGTTTTAAAAACTTTCTTAATATCTTTGTGCATAATTAATAAAATAAAATGACCATAAAAAAAGACAAAACTTTTTGGATAATTACTGTCTTTTTTGGTGTCATTTATGCACTAATTTCAATCGTCAATCACTACCTTTTTAGAACCTACGCCCTAGATTTGGGAGCATACACAAATGCTCTTTTCGATTATCGGAATTTTCAATTCAACGACAGTTTGGTTTTTAAAGAAACTGCAGAAAATCTTTTAGCCGACCATTTTGACTTGTATCTCCTCTTGTTTTCGCCTTTATCTTTTTTGTTTGGCTCATACACCTTGTTGATTGTTCAGCTGTTTTTTATTCTTTTGGGAGCGTATGGAGTGTATCGTTTTTTTAAATTATTAAAACCAGAAACGAATATAGCCATTCCAGCTGTTTTGTTTTACTATCTGTTTTTTGGCGTTTTTGCAGCTGTTTCGTTCGATTATCATAGCAATGTTGTTGCAGCAACCCTTGTGCCATGGTTTTTCTATTTTATTAAAAAACAGAGCTTTTTGGCATCTAGTTTAATGTTGCTTTTTCTTGTAATTTCAAAAGAAAACATTTCGCTTTGGATGGCTTTTATTTGCATCGGACTTATTGTTGAATACCGAAAAGACATTCGCTTAATTAAATTTTTATCTATTTGTTTGGCTTTCTGTTTGGCTTACTTTGTAGTTATCACTTCGGTTGTAATGCCTGCTTTGTCAAATAGTGGCTCGTATCCTCATTTCAATTATTCGCACCTTGGAAATGGAATGTTGGATGCGTTTTTAAACTTGTTTAAACATCCAATTGACGCATTTAAAATGCTGTTTATAAACCATACAAATCATAACAATGGGGATTATGTAAAACTCGAATTACATGTTTTGGTTTTACTGTCTGGCTTACCCTTGCTTTTTCGAAAACCCCAATATTTGATAATGCTTATTCCGGTTTATTTTCAAAAATTATTTCACGATAATTATATTATGTGGGGCGTTTACGGTCAATATAGCATTGAGTTTTTGCCCATTTTAGCAATAGGAGTTTTTTCGGTAATAAGCGAATTTAAACACAAAAAATGGATAAAACCAACAATTGCTATTGTGCTACTTACCACATTTGCTTGTAGTATTCGCTTGATGGATAATACGGTTATGCACAATTTTAAATCCAGGATAAGGATTTATCAAAGCTCACATTATCAAAGATCGTATGATGTAAAACAAATTCACGAAGTTTTGGAATCTATACCTTCAGATGCGATAGTTTCGACACAATCGCCATTTTTACCGCATCTTTCTTTACGAAATAAAATTTATCAGTTTCCAATGATAAAAGATGCCGAATTTATTGTTTATTCTTCCGAGGAAGAGACCTACCCTATGGAAAAAGAGGATTTTTTGATACTAACCAATAATTTAGAAAACGATAGTAATTGGGTATATTATTTTAAAAGTGAAAAAGTTAAGGTTTTACAGAGGGTGAAAAGGTGATAGTTTTATGTTTTCAACTTTTGTTTTTCGGAAAGTATAATTTTAAGGGTCAATTTTTATTAATTTAGCAAATAAAATTATCAGATAAAATATATGGATGGTAAGCTAATAATTGTATCGGCACCTTCGGGAGCAGGCAAAACAACTATCGTAAAGCGTATGTTAGAGAGAGGTTTACCTCTTGAATTTTCTATTTCGGCATGTAGTCGCTCCAAACGTGAAAATGAAATAAATGGAAAAGATTACTACTTTTTAAGTGTGCAAGATTTTAAACAAAAGATTGAAAACAACGAATTTATAGAATGGGAAGAGGTATATGCTGGTAATTTTTATGGCACTTTAAAGTCCGAAATTAATCGAATTTGGCAAAACGAAAAGCATGTTCTATTTGATGTGGATGTTCAGGGAGGCGTGAATTTAAAAAATAAATTTAACGAACAAAGTCTTTCGGTATTTATTAAACCACCTGGAATTGATGAACTTGAAAAAAGATTGCGGGGACGTGGAACCGAAACCGAGGAGTCTATCCGTAAACGAGTGGATAAAGCAAATCATGAGATGGATTTTATGTTGAAGTTTGATAAAGTTGTGGTTAATGACGATTTGGAAAATGCAATTGAAGAGGTGAGCAATTATATTTTAGAATTTCTGAACGATGAAAAAGCGTAAAATAGGACTTTATTTTGGCTCCTTTAATCCAATTCATATTGGACATTTAATTATTGCCAATCATATAATTAATTTCACCAATTTGGATAGAATTTGGTTTGTTGTGAGCCCTTGTAATCCGCTAAAAAAGAAAGAATCGCTACTTGATGAACACCACCGATTGTATATGGTAAAACTTGCCACTGAAAGCAATCCAAATTTTAAATCTTCGGATGTGGAATTTAAACTTCCAGTTCCTTCTTTTACTGTAAAAACAATGGCTTATCTTTCCGAAGAATATACCGAATATGAGTTTTGTTTAATTATGGGAAGTGATAATTTGCAAAGCATTAGAAAGTGGAAAAACTATGAAGTGATACTTGAAAATTACAGTATTTATGTTTATCCTCGCCCCAATACAGATGTTTCGGAATGGATTTCAAATCCAAAGATGCATTTTTTAGACGCTCCACTGATGGATATTTCGGCATCGCAAATTAGAAAATTAATAAAAGATAAAAAAAGCATCCAATATTTGCTTCCTGAAGTGGTGGCAAAACATATTGACGATATGATGTTTTATTTGAAATAAAATCAGTTTGCAACAGGTGGAATTTTTAACACTTGTCCCGCTTTAATTTGAGGATTATCTCCTAGTTTGTTATAATCCACAATATCTTGGTGAGTTATTCCTGGATATTTACGTGCAATGCTATAAAGGGTATCGCCATAATTCACTTTATATGTGGTTGGCTTTTTATGAATTTGCTTTGGTGATTCGTTGGATACGTTTGTTTTTATTTTATTTGCCAAAGCAGAATCTAAAACAATGGGATTGTTAATTTTAACAAGCTGTGAATCGACTTTTAATGAGTTTTGAGGAACATTATCTTTAGTTGTTTTTATAGGATAATAGCCTACAATAAGTTTTTGACCTTTGTGAATAGTCCCACTTTTTAGTTTATTCATATACTTAATCTCACTTGCCGATAAACCGTATTTTTTTGAAAGAGAAGCAAGCGATTCGCCTTGTTTTACAATATGATACTTTTTATCTCCCGACTTTGTATTGTTCTCGATTGCGTTAGGATCGTAGTTTATGATTTTAAAAGAAGCTAGGTATGTGTCGTAGTTATAGGCATGAATGCTATCGCGAAATTCTTCAAAAGCAAGCGAAAAATGATATGGTAGAACCAGAGGAAGCGATGAATTAATGGCTGGAATAATGTTTCTTTTGTATTGAGGATTAAGTTTTTCTAATAACTCAATAGGAATTTTTAAAACAGCTGAAACTTGTTGTAAATGAAGTTCTTTGTTCACCATAACAGTGTCGGTTATAGTTGGAAATTCAGGTTCAATAGGAATAATTCCGTGTTCGTTATAATATGTCATGGTGTATGTTGCAGCAATAAAAGCTGGAATATAACCTCTGGTTTCTTTTGGTAAAAAAGCATAAATTTCCCAAAAATTTGTTTTTCCTCCCGAACGGCGAATTGCTTTATTTACGTTTCCTGGCCCGCAATTGTAGGCGGCTAATGCCAATGACCAATCTTGATAAATATTGTATAAGTCGCGAAGATGAAGAGCTGCCGCCACTGTAGATTTTACTGGGTCGCGGCGGTCGTCGATAAAAGTATTCACTTCTAAGCCATACATTCTGCCAGTAGAATACATAAATTGCCATAAACCCGATGCTCCAACACGTGAAGTAGCACTAGGATTAAGTGCTGATTCAACAATAGCCAAGTTTTTTAATTCTAAAGGCATGTTGTAACGATCTAAAACTTCTTCAAATAAAGGATAATAGATTTTTGTTAAACCCAAAATTCTGCCCGAAAAATTCTTCTTTTTTACTGCATACATTTCTATGTACTGCTTAACAACACTGTTATAGGTCATTGGAATAAGCGAAGGAATTTTCGATAATCGGTAAGTGTAAATCGAATCCATCAATGAGTCGGCATACGCTGTTACTGGTTTCGCTGGATGAAAGTTTATTATTTTCGAAGAATTTGATTTAAACCAAAAGTTTAATAAACTATCCAATTCGTCAGCTACCAATAGATAATAGTCGATAGAATCTATTGGTAAAATTTCTGAGGATGTTTTTAAATTTGAGTTTGTTGAAGAGTCGGGGATAGTTGAAACTTGAGAAAAAAGAGTAAAATTGAATGCTACTAAAAACACCGAAAAGAGATAAAAATGTTTCATTGTTATTCCTTGTTTTGATTTGCTCCTATGCAAAGAAAATCATTTTTTTCCAAAAAGGCAATAGATAGACACTTAATTATCATTAATTTATGAAATAATTTTCAAAAAAAATGCAAAAACTCGCCCAATCTTGAATACATAAATCGCTGTTATTCAGTTTTTTTGCCCCATTCAAAAGCCAAAATGTTAAAGTTTGCTATTTTCAACACTCTATCCACAACTGTATCCACTAAATTATCCATATTTTTTGGTTTAGAATAAAAAGAAGGAGATGCTGGTAAAATTATTGCTCCAGCTAAAGTTGCTTTTTTCATATTCTCGATATGAATCAAATTATATGGTGTTTCGCGAACCACTAAAACAAGTTTTTTGCGCTCTTTTAAAATTACATCGGCTGCCCGAACCAATAAATTATCGGCAATGCCATTAGATATTTTTGCAAGTGTTCCCATCGAGCATGGACAAACAATCATTACATCGTAATTAGCCGAACCAGATGCAATTGGAGAAAAAAAATCGTCGTTATCAAATTGTTTTACATTAAGTTTATTATATGAATCGCTTTCCAGCTCATATTCCCAAACTGATTTTGCATCTTTGGTCATTACGACGGCTATATCTGTTTCGGGAATAGATTTTATTTTTTTGATTAAACGTTCGGCATAAATGGATCCGCTAGCTCCGGTAATTCCAATAATTACTTTCATGGGTTTTATTTTATTTGGATTTTCAAATTTAATATAATTTTAGATTGTGTGAGAAATGAATTTTTTCTTTTTAAAAATTATTACACATTTCGCAGCAGCGAAACAACGTTTTTTATTTCCGCTTGTCATGCACCCGCCAGTGGTCGGAGAAACGTTGTGTAGCTTAAGCATCTAACCTATTGTGCCTGTGTTTCTTATGTACCTATGTGTTTTATAATCGCAGAGGAAAATCGTATTTGAAATCCTTATATTTTTCAATAGGGTAAATTAAAATTAGAAAGTATAATACATTGAAATTTGTACTACATCATTAAATTGACGTCGGTTATGATAACTAATGTTTTCAAAATCTGGTCTTTCACGGATAAAGAGAATCGAGTATGAATATCTTCCACCAACCATCCATTTGTCATTAATAGTATATGTAAATCCACCAAGAGCAGAAATGTCGAATTTTTTAAACGGAATTCTTCCAATAGTACTTAGTACTCCATTTTGATCCCTTTCTTTGGATGAAATTAAATAAGCAAACGATAAACCTGCCTGAAATGACCATTTTTTATAAAAACGATATTGAAAAAGCACAGGTACTTCCACATACTGAAGCGACAATACGTATTTGTTATAGTCTGCATCACTAGGTATGTGCCGCGAGCCTTTTTGAATGTAATACATTTCAAGTCTTCCGGTTGTTCTGTCGGTAAATGGAAATTCGGTAAAAACACCACCCATAACTCCTAATTTATCATAACCCGCTAATTTATCTCCAGTAACCTGCGTTACCGTTGGACCAAGCAAAAAGCCGCCTTTAAATCCTTGAGAAAAAACCATAGTCGCAGGTAAAAAACAAATAAAAACCAGAATTGCTTTAAATTTCATAACAGTATCTATTAAATTTATTTTACAATCCCTATAAACACCGAAAGTTTACAAAAACATTCAGTGTTTATAAAAGATCTGTTTAATTATAAGTGCACACATTCGCCATAAGCTACTGCAACCGCTTCCATTAAGGCTTCGGACATGGTTGGATGAGGATGTACGGCTTCGATGATTTCTTTTCCAGTAGTTTCGAGTTTGCGGGCAACAACGGCTTCAGAAATCATTTCGGTAACATTGTCACCAATCATATGACAACCTAACCATTCACCGTATTTTGCATCAAAAATAACTTTCACAAAACCGTCTTTGTTTCCTGTTGCTGTAGCTTTTCCCGATGCTGTAAAAGGAAATTTTCCAACTTTAATTTCATATCCAGCATCAATTGCTTGTTTTTCGGTCATTCCTACCGATGCAATTTCGGGTGATGTATAAGTACATCCAGGGATATTGCTGTAATCTAAAGGATTAACGCTGTGACCTGCAATGTTTTCTACACAAATAATTGCTTCGTGCGAAGCAACATGTGCCAATGCTGGACCAGCAACCACATCGCCAATGGCATAATAGCCTTCGATGTTTGTTTGATAGTATTTATCTGCTTCAATTTTACCTTTATTTATGCTTATTCCAGTTTTTTCTAGTCCGATATTTTCGATATTACTTACAATTCCAACCGCAGATAAAACGATGTCGGCTTCGATAACTTCTTCGCCTTTTTTTGTTTTTACCAACACTTTACATTTTTCGCCACTAGTATCTACCGATTCTACCGAAGCAGAAGTGAGTACTTTCATTCCTTGTTTTTTAAACGATCGTTCGAGTTGTTTTGACACATCTTCGTCTTCGTTGGGAACAATGCTAGGTAAAAATTCGATAAGCGTAACTTTTGTTCCAATCGTGTTATAAAAGTATGCAAACTCCGAACCTATTGCACCCGAGCCAACTACAACCATCGATTCGGGTTGTTTTTCGAGTGTAAGGGCTTTGCGATATCCAATTATTTTTATTCCATCTTGAGGTAAATTTGGCAATTCACGAGAGCGGGCTCCAGTGGCAATGATGATGTTATTTGCCGAATATTCTGTTGTTTTTCCTTCTAAATCTAAAACATCCACTTTTTTACCTGGTTTAATTTCTCCAGAACCTTGAATTAAAGTTACATTGTGTTTTTTTAGTAAAAACTGTATTCCTTTGCTCATTTGTTCGGCAACACCTCTGCTACGAGCAACCATGGCAGTCATGTTTGCACTGGCTTCGCCATTAACAGCAACTCCATATTCTTCGGCATGCTTAATATATTTATAAACTTGAGCGCTTTTTAACAACGCTTTTGTGGGTATACAACCCCAATTTAAACAAATTCCACCTGGTTCCGAACGCTCTATACAAGCCACGTTCATTCCTAATTGCGATGCTCTGATAGCAGCAACATATCCGCCAGGTCCGCTTCCTAAAACTATTAAATCGTATTGCATAATGTATATTGTTTTTTTATGCGAATTTACAAAACAAGTTTTAAAATACGACTATTTTATTTAATATTGTTTTTTTTATTGTCCTTATGTGTGTGATTTACAGGCTATAAATAATATATCCTTAAATGATTTAAAATTTTAATTAAAAATCTTGTACTTTTGAGCCATGATTTCAAGTCGAGTATTACAGCTTATTAGATATATAATAAAATTAAGAGATAAATATAATATTTCTCAACAAAACTTTATTCTCTTTCTTAGTTTTATCATCGGTATTTTTGGTGCTTTTTCAGCTATTATTTTAAAAAACACAGTACACTTAACTTCCAGTTTTTTGCACGATAGATTTCCTTCTAACGAATTTAACTACTTGTATTTATGTTTTCCAATTATAGGCATAACCCTAACGGTTATTTACCTTAATACTTTTGTAAAAGATAAAATCAACCATGGAATAAGTAGAATATTGTGGGCAATATCAATGAATAAAAGCAATTTAAAACCACACAATACCTATTCTTCTTTAATTTCGAGTACACTAACCGTTGGTTTTGGTGGTTCGGTGGGTTTGGAAGCACCACTTGTGTTAACAGGTTCGGCAATTGGTTCAAACATTGGACAGCTATTTAAAATGAATACGCGAACAAAAACCCTGCTTGTAGCTTGCGGATCGTCGGCGGCTTTTGCAGCAATTTTTAAATCGCCAATTGCAGCTATTGTTTTTGCTATTGAAGTTCTGATGGTTGATTTAACCATGGCATCTCTATTGCCGTTATTAATTGCTTCCATAACTGGAACAACCATCTCGTACTTGCTTTTAGGAAAAACAGTTATGTTTAATTTTAATATTGAAAATACGTTTGTATTATCAAACATCCCTTTTTATATAATTTTAGGTATATTCTGTGGTTTTATTTCATTGTATTTTACTCGAACTTCGATGTATATCGAAGGGTTGTTTAAAAAGATTAATCGGCAGATAATCAAAATATTAATTGGCGGAACTTTGTTGGGCGTTTTAATTTTCTTTTTCCCAATTTTATATGGCGAAGGGTACGAAAACATTAATTATGTTTTAAATGGATTAGCAAAAGAACTAATGCATAATAGTTTTTTTTACGAATATCAGGATAACGCACTGGTGTTTTTAGGATTTATTTTATTGGTATTGATTTTTAAAGTCGTTGCAATGGCTATAACAAATGGAGCTGGCGGAATTGGTGGTGTGTTTGCTCCATCCCTTTTAATGGGGGGTTTGTCGGGCTATTTTGTTGCTCTTTTGCTAAAGACTACTATTGATGTAAAACTACCTTTTGAAAACTTTACATTGGCTGGAATGGCTGGAGTAATGGCTGGTGTGATGCATTCACCGCTTACTGCAATATTTTTAATTGCGGAAATTAGCGGGGGGTATCAGCTTTTTATTCCTTTAATGATTACAGCAAGTATTGCATACTTAACCGTTATCCCTTTCGAAAAGCACTCCATTTATTCTAAAAGACTAGCAGCGCGTGGCGAACTGATAACCCACCATAAAGATAAAACCGCTTTGCAACAGTTAAATGTTATGGATTTACTCGAAACTAACTTTTTAACCATTAATAAATCGGCTTCTTTGCGCGAGCTTGTTTCGGTAATTGCTACTTCAAAACGCAATGTGTTTCCGGTGATAAACGAAAATAATAAATTTGAAGGACTAGTGTTTTTAGATGATATTAGAGATTTGATTTTTAAACCGGAACTATACGATAATATTATGGTTCAAGAACTCATGTACACTCCAAAATGTTACGTTACTCCCAACGAAACCATGCAGGAAGTAGTTAAAAAATTTCAAGACTCCGGAAGTTATAATATGCCAGTGGTGGACGAAAATAAAACATATATTGGCTTTATTTCTCGTGCAAATTTATTTACAAACTATCGCGAAATTATTGAAGAACTATCGCAAGATTAATACAAATTAAATATGATTGATTTTAAAAACACGAAACTTGAAGCTCTTTGTGTGCATCAGGTCGGAAATAAAACAAACGGCGAAGAATTAATTTTGTCTCAATCGTCCGCTTCTGTAAACAATCCTCGATTAATTAGCGATTTACATAAGTATTTTTTATCCTCTTTTAATACCATCGAGTCGTTTTCGTTTACCTTTTCGAACGAAGATTTTACCTTAAACCCAGTCTTTAATTTTGCTTTGGGAGTATTTAGCTTTCCTAATTCTATTTTCCGAAACAGTGTGGATATTGCAAAGCTACTTTACGAAACTTCTATTCATCCTCAAATAAAAACTGGAAATCTTTTTGTTGCTTATTTTTCAAATATTAAGGTAGATGATGTAACAACCGAAGGTTTGGGTATTTTTAAAGCCGAAAACAAACAGTCGTTTATTACAATTGAGGAATCTAAAAATCAATTTCATGTCGATAGCGAAATCGGATTTAATATTAATAAACTCGATAAAGGTTGTTTAATTTTAAATACCGACAGGGATAATGGATTTAAGGTTTTTATAGTCGATAATCCCTCAAAATCCAACGAAACTCAATATTGGAGAGAGTCGTTTTTAAACATAACTAACAGTAAAGATGAGTATCATCAAACCAAAGATTTTTTGACTTTTACAAAATCGTTTGTGGTAGAAAAACTAAAGGATGAATTTGATATTAATCGTACCGAACAAATTGACTTGCTAAATCGTTCGGTTGAATATTTTAAAACCAACGAGCAGTTTGATAAATCGGACTTTGAAAAAGAAGTGTTAGTGGAAGAAAATATTATAAAATCGTTTCGAAATTTCGATCAGGACTATTCAATGCAAAACGATGTTGCACTGAGCGAATGTTTTGAAATTTCGCCACAAGCTGTTAAAAAGCAAGCTCGGTTTTTTAAAAGCATATTAAAATTAGACGGAAATTTTCATGTTTACATTCACGGAAATAAAGACATGATTGAGCGTGGTGTGGAAGATGACGGACGAAAGTTTTATAAGTTGTTTTACGAGGAAGAATCTTAGACAGAAGGTAGCGGACATACTACTTCGCTAGAACAAAATCAGCTATTTGCGAATTTTAAAAATTAAATTGTAATTTTGCTAAAAACAATAAAAAAACAGATATGAGAAACATCCTCACAATTTTGATAATGCTAATAACATTAAATGTGTTGGCACAACCTGCCGGAACACTTGACCCAACATTTGGAAACGCTGGTAAAGTTGTAACTTCCATATCCACAGGTCAAGACAAGGCTTACGGGATAGTTATTCAATCGGATGGAAAAACTATCGTTGCTGGAAATTCAACAAGTACATTAACAGGTAAAGACTTTGCAGTTGTGAGATATAATACAGATGGTTCGTTGGATAATACATTTGGGAATAATGGAATTGTTACAACGGATGTACAATTAGGAAGTGATGATGTGGCATATAGCGTAGCATTGCAAACCGATGGAAAAATAGTTTTGGCGGGATATAGCGATAATGGAAGCAATAAAGAAGCAGCAATAGTTAGATACAATAATGACGGAACCTTGGATAACACATTTGGTATCAATGGAATTGTTTTGACCGATTTTGAAAATTCACAGCAAGATGAAATTAAAGTTGTCAAAATACATCCACTAACTGGTAACATCATTGTAGGTGGAGCAACAATTATAAGTTCTTCGGTTTCTAAGCCTGTTGTTGCCAGATATTTAAGCAACGGAACGCTGGATAACACGTTTAATA
This sequence comes from Bacteroidales bacterium, assembly GCA_038210985.1. GTDB lineage: Bacteria > Bacteroidota > Bacteroidia > Bacteroidales > WCHB1-69 > JAQUGA01. Next base: position 52,947 of record JBBQWB010000004.1, on the reverse strand, counting down.
ATAATGGTATTCGTTTGTTATGGATTACAAGTTTGGATTACCAATACCTCTTTTCTGTGGAAGATTTGATTGTTCAAGCAAATGGAAAAATTAGTGCCGTGGGTTGGCGAGATTTCCCCACTTCAATGGCAGATGCAGACTATTGGGCTTGTAGAATTAATAGCGATGGAACAATGGATAATACATTTTCGAGTGATGGTGTAAATGTTTTTAATGGAGGATTTAACGGAAACGATAAAGCTTTTTCCCTTACACTAAGACCAAGTGGAAATTTACTTGTAGCAGGTGGTGGCTATATCAATACCATGAGATATGATTTTTCGTTTTTTGAAATAAACAATAGCGGCAGTTTAGCAACAAGTCTTTATTCAACCAATTGGGGAAATAATCTGGAGGATGAAGTTATTTATTCATCCACGGAAGATAATAATGGAAGAATTATTTTTGGAGGATTTACTGGAAATACAAACAATAAATCATTTGCCATAGCCCGAATAACTTCTGCCAATACATTAGATAATTCATTTGGCACAAACGGAAAAACTACTACTACATTTGGTGGCAATTCACTTAATGAATGTTTTGGCATTGCGATACAAACAGACAACAAAATTGTTGCAGTGGGTTATACAGGTGGAGATTTTGCAATTGCAAGATACTTGGGGAATGAAATTCCTGATTTAAATAATTTTCAGTTGATAACTCCTATAAATCAATCGGTAGATCAAAATATAACAAACTTAGCTTTTACTTGGTCAAATGCTTTTGGTGCAATCTTTTATGAAATAGACATTGACGTTTCTCAAACATTTAATAGTACACCTCAAACATTTACTGTTTCATCTTCTAATTATAATGCATCTAACTTGCTTCCAAATATGCAATACTATTGGAGAGTTAGAGCCTCAGACGGAACAAATTGGGGAACATACAGCGATGTATGGAGTTTTACAACAAAAAATCCTTCATCGTCAATCCACGAACAATGTTTTTCCGACTTAAAAATATATCCCAATCCAACTACGGATTTTATACACGTTGAAATTGGTGATTTGTTGCTTAACAAGCCATACAAGTTGCTTGACCACGCTGGGAAAGAAATTTTTTCAGGGATTCTTGACAACAAACAAGTGCTTGTCAAACTAAAAGGACTTTCTTCAGGAGTTTATCTGCTACAAATTGGAGACTCTCCACAACAGACATATAAACTTCTGAAAGAATAATTTTGCCTTTTACCCTTGTTTGTTCGCCATGGCTAATCACCAACAAGGGCATGCCAATTATTGTTGTTATTAATGCTGAGCCTATCGCTAAGTCGAAGCATGATTGCATAAGGTTCCCGTCTCCTTCAACTTCGCCGTGGCGAATCAGGATGACGGCTAGTTTTTTGGAGCGAAACTTTGCCATTTTTGATTTGTATTATTGAATCATCAATTGGTTATAAAAATCAAGCGAGTTTCAATAATATACTTAAATCAAGCAGAAAAGAATTAATTTTGCTTTTATGATGCTTTCAGTTTTTAATAAACGATTATTTTTTAAATGATTTATCCCGAAAATTTTGAAGATAAAATTGGGTTTGACCAGATACGACATTTAACACAAAACAAATGTGTTAGTTCCCTTGGTGTCGAGTATGTTGAAAAACTTCAATTTTCAAATAATATTACTGTAATAAACCAGCTTATTGGCGAAACCGAAGAATTTCGTCAAATATTGTTGTTCGACAATCCGTTTCCTTCGCAGGATTATTACGATTTAAAAGACGAAATTCATCGAATTAGAGTGGAGGGAAGTTACATCGAAACCGAAGAGCTTGGAAAGTTAAAGTCGGTTTTGCAAACCATAAAGGAGTGTTTAAATTACATCATTCGCCGTGGCGAAGAAAAATATCCGCTTTTGTTTGCAAAGGCTACATCGGTAATTTTTGACGAAAATTTGATTCTGCAAATAAATAGAATTATTGATGATAAATCGGTGATAAAAGACACCGCTTCTGATACGCTAAACGATATTCGAAAATCGCTCAATCGTTCGATGCATAACGCAACTCGAAAAACGAATCAATGTCTGAAAGATGCCAAAAAAAGCGGCTTGGTAAAAGACGATGCCGAAGTAACCATTCGAAACGGACGATTGGTAATTCCAGTTCCTGCCGCAAACAAACGGAAAGTAAAAGGTTTTATTCACGATGAATCGGCAAGTGGTCAAACGGTATTTATTGAACCACAGGAAGTTATTGAAGACAATAACGATATCCGTGATTTTATGAATGCCGAAAAACGCGAAATTATCCTAATTCTATTAGAAATAACAAAAGAAATTCGTTTGCAATCAGAAATGATTTTAAACTCCTTGGCTTTTTTAGGAAAAGTAGATTTTATTCGTGCAAAAGCTAAGTTTGCCATCGATATAAACGGAATAAAACCAAATATATACGACATTCCAAGCATCGACTGGAAAAAAGCAATTCATCCATTGCTACTTATGAAGTTTAAATCGCTCAAAAAGTCAGTTATTCCTTTAGACATTAAGCTCAATGCAAAACAACGAATGTTAATTATTTCGGGACCAAATGCTGGAGGCAAATCGGTTTGTTTAAAAACAGTTGGCTTGTTGCAATACATGGTTCAATGCGGATTTTTAGTTCCAGTTCACGAAATATCTGAATTTGGAATTTTTGAACATATTTACATGGATATGGGCGACGAGCAATCCATCGAGAATGATTTAAGTACATATAGCTCCCATTTGAAAAACATGATGGAAATGGTGGAAAAAGGAGATAAAAAAACCTTACTTCTCATCGACGAAATGGGAACTGGAACCGAGCCAATTTTGGGAGGTGCAATGGCCGAAGCGATTTTAGGTTCGCTTCATCAAAACAAATGTTTTGGGGTAATTACCACTCATTATGGAAATTTGAAGCGTATTGCAGCAGTTACCGATGGAATGATTAATGGAGCAATGTTGTTTGATATGGAAAGTTTAGCTCCGATGTTTATGCTAAAAACAGGTATTCAAGGAAGCTCTTTTACATTCGAAATTGCTCAAAAAATTGGATTTCCAGCACAAATTATTCATTCGGCTAAAGAGCTTATAAATACTCCTCAGTACGATTTTGAAATAAAGTCGCAACAACTCGAAACCGAACTGGTAAAGCTAAATGAAGAAAAAAGAACCGTAGATTCGGCAGATAAATTTTTGGCAGAGTTGATTCAAAAATACAATGATTTAAAAAGCAGTCTTGAAACCGAAAAAAAATTAATTATAAAAGAAGCCAATCAAAAAGCGATACAAATTATCAAAGATTCGAATGCTTTGGTTGAGAAGACAATTAGGGAGATAAAAGAATCGAAAGCCGAAAAAACGCTTGTGTTTGAAGCTCGAAAACAGCTTGAAACCCAAAAAGAGGGGCTTTTATCAGAAGTGAAAGAAGTTGCCAAAACAACAGAAAAACAAAGTTTGGATAAATCCGATAAACCAATTGAAAAGATAGATTTAAAAGTTGGGAGCCCTGTTTTTATCCCTGAAATTGACACTCAGGCTATTATTCTTGAGTTGTTGAATAATAATAAAGTTATTTTGGATATTAATGGAGTAATTTTTCGTACCGAATTAGATAAAATTGAGCCATTAAGCAAATCGGAAGCCAAGTCGTTGCGAAAAAATCCATCTACATCAAGCAATATCTACCGTCGAATAAACGAAAAAGCAAACAATTTTAAGCCAGCCATCGATGTGCGTGGTAAAAGAGCCGAAGAAACATTAACCGAAACCGACAAATTAATCGACGATGCCGTTCAGTTGGGAATTAAAGAGCTTAAAATACTACATGGCAAGGGAACTGGAGTCTTACGAAAAGTAATTCGGGAATTACTATCAAAAAATCCTTTTGTAAAGCATTTCGAGGACGAAAAAATAGAAATGGGTGGACATGGTATAACCGTGGTAAAATTGAAGTGAAAATAAAAAAATATTTGTTTTACGCAAAATTGAAATTACGTTGGAATAGTTCTTTTTGCAATTAAAATGTAGAAAGAAAATCAGGCATCGCATTGAACTCCAAGCATAAAATAAAACAGAATATAAATCATCAAAATTTGTAAAACTTGTCTGACAGAATGAGAATAAGGTACTAAGAGCAAAATTTCCTTCAAGTGCGGCTTTAAAAATAATTTCGACACATTGAAATAATTAATTATTTTTGTCCCGTGTTTTGACAAGAAAGTAGGAACAAATTTCCCCATCCAAAATGGCAGGAAAAAAGGAGTTAATTTATGGGATTAAGTTTTCATTATAGCGGTTGCATTGCAAAGCCAGACTTGTTACCCGACTTAATTGATGAGGTTCGGGATATTATCGCTGTAAATAATTGGAAATACAATGTTTTTGATACGGACTTTCCGAAAAACACTTTTGGAAAATCCGATTATAACCAAAATGTTTATGGAATAAGTTTTACACCACCTAGTTGCGAAACAGTTTCTATCTGCTTTCTTTCAAATGGTCGTATGAGTTGCCATCCCAATTTAACGTTTTTCGGCAAAACCGATACACAGCAAGAAAGCGAATACCTGTATGTGCTTTCGGTAAAAACGCAATATGCAGGTGTGGTGATACATCAATTTATTATTCAGCTTTTTCGCTATTTGAATAAAAAATATTTTTCAAATTTTACACTCACCGACGAAGGTGGCTATTGGGAATCAAATGATGGAGAATTGTTAAAGACCAATTTTAAAAGAAATACCGATTTATTAAACGGTTTTTCTTCTGCCATCGAATGCATCCCCAAAATTCAGGGAGAAACCATTGAAGCGTATTTCGAAAGGTTGCTAAAATTTTTACATAACAAAAAGGAGCTTTAATAGAAAACAGTTGATTTGAAAATAATTTAAATCAAAAGTTAAAATCCACTTTTGAGGATATATGGGAAAATAATTTACGAACAACTTCTAGATTTACGAAAATTGTAACAAAAAGAAATCCGTAAAGGATTCTTAAAGCCTTTGCTTCGATGTTAATGTCCTATGGACAAATTTTTCAGAGGGTTTTTTTTTATTAATGTTAAAGTCCTAACGGACTAGAAAGTAGCACCAATACATAGTCCTTGCAAGAAAACTCAGTGTTTGATAAGAAAACGTCAAATTCGAGGTGGTATTTTGAGCCTAGCGATGCATTGAGCGAAGTCGAACTGTCGAAACACTTTTGCGGCAATGAATTTAGCGAGTTCCGAATTAGATTTTGTACGTTTTCATTTACATTCACCCTTGAGGGCTGGGGCAAAAAAAGAAATGAAAACCAACAAAATCTTGGTCGGAATGATCTGAATTCGTTGCAAGTATAACAGCTTGTCCGATTTTTGGCGGAAAAAGTTGGCGTTTTCTTGCAGACACTAATTATTTCAAATTAATCCAAAGTATAATTTGGTTTTTTAATGTTTATGACGAAACCGTATCGGTGTAATTGTCCCGTAGGAAATGAATTTTTAGAAGTCCCGTTTAATAAAACTCCAACTCGTATGTGAAAATTCCACGTAGTGGATTAACCGACTTGTTAAGTAGTGCATGCAAGAAAATCTAGTGTTATCTTGCAAATACTAATTATTTTTTGATTTAAAAACAGATAATTTTCCAATTGCTTTTTGTATTTTTGAGGATTAGAAAACATTAGTTCCATTTTATGAAAATATTTCCATTCACACTGATAGGTTTGTTAATATCTGTTTTGGGCGTTTCTGCCCAAGATTGTAGTACTTTGTCTGTTAATGCTGGCAGCGATAAACATTTAATTTGTGGCGATAGCGTTCCGTTATTTGCAACCACATCCTATGCTTATCCCGATTCGGCAACTTGGCAATGGACTCCAACGGGTTCGATGGTGAACGCTCAAACTCTGAATCCAAAAGTTTTTCCAAATGCTACTCGCGATTATTTTATAACCGCAACAACACCAAGTGGTTGTGTGATGAGAGATACCATCCGCGTTTTTGTTTCAAATCCAAAAATAGAAACTGGAACCGATAGAATTATATCTTGTGGAAACTCCATCATGCTTTTTTCAAATACAAAGTGGCAGCCATTAAATCAACTTGGAATCCTTGATTTTAAAGGAGTTAGTTTTTTAAATGCCGATAGCGGATTTGTATCTGGATTTGGAGGAAAAGTATTCAAAACCAACGATGGTGGAAGTTCATGGACGGATGTTTCAACTCCTGGCTCCTATGATTTATTGGGCAGCTACTTTTTTAATACAAACACTGGTTTTGTTTATGGAAATAATGGAATAATTTATCGAACAGCAAATTCTGGCTCAACTTGGCAAAATGTTTCCACAGGCAACGCACAGCCAATTCGGGATATGTTTTTTGTAAATTCACAACTCGGTTTTGCTACTGGAGGAACTGGTTCTACCACAACCTATATTTTTAAAACATCCAACGGTGGAACTTCTTGGGGGTCAATTTCATTGCCAAATAGCAATCGAATTAACGGAATTCATTTTACAAGTCAAGATATCGGTTATGCAGTTTGCGACCAAGGTATAATTATGAAAACCACAAACTCTGGTGTAATTTGGCAAAACAATCAACTTTCGTTAAACAACAATATTTTGGATGTCTATTTTTCAAATTCACAAACAGGTTTTGCTTGTGGCGAATATGGATTGATGTTAAAAACAACAAATGCTGGGCAAACATGGATTAAATTAAACTCGAACACTACCGAACATATTTACCGAATGAGTTTTATAGATAATTCTACGGCTTATGCGGTTGGTTCCAATGGATTAATTATTTACACCTTTGATGCTGGAGAAAGCTGGTATCCAATTCCGAAAATAATTTCACAAAATTTATATGGAATTTTTTGCATAGGAGAAAACAAAGCGTTTGCAGTTGGTGCTTCGGGAACGATATTGAAAAATGTGGATGTTTTTGCCTCATATCAATGGACACCTTCTGTTGGAATTGAAAACCCATCGGCAGCAAATACTGGATTTATTTCTTCTTCATCGGGTTTGTATAAACTGCAAGCAACCACATCCAATGGTTGTTCGGTAAAAGATTCGGTTTTTATTCAAGTTTTGCCAGCCAATGTTTATGCCAACGAAGACAGAACAATTGTTTGTGCGGATGAATTTACATTGTATGGCGATTTTGAATGGAAATCGGCAACATCAAATACTACGAAATTATTAGAGCAAGTTATTGCAGACGGAAATGTGGTTCAAGTTATTTATGGAGATAGTTTAATGAAAATTTTCAATAATGGCGAAACAATCGAACGATATAAAATTGGAAATGGAAGTGGTTCATTGTTTCGAGCGGTGGCTCATAACGATAATGGGGTGTATGTTGCTGGTGGTTACTCTGGGGTTTTAGCAATTAGCAAAAATGGAGGTTTTCAATGGCAATATTTATTTACCGGAAACACCCAAAATATTAATAAAATTAAGTTCCGAAATTCAAGTTTTGGAATGGCTGTGTGCGATAATGGCTTTGTGTTAAAAACCATCGATGGTGGCAATAGTTGGACTGTAATAAATACAGGCTATCAAAAAAACTTAAATTCCATTACGTTTTCACCAAATGGGTCAATTTTTATTTCGGGTCAAGATGGATTAATTTTAAAATCATTAAACGATGGAAGTAGTTTTGGAGCAATTGGCACAGTTACCACTCAGCATTTGCGAGATGTTTGCATGTTAAATAACCAAATTGGTTTTATTTGCGGAAATAATGGAACTTTGTTGAAAACGATTAATGGTGGAGTTACTTGGGAAGAAGTTTCTACAGGTAGTTTGCAAAATTACACTTCGGTTTATTTTCAAAGCAACAATGTGGTTTACTTAACTGGTTCGAATGGGTTGATTTTCAAGAGTATGGATGGTGGAATTCATTGGTATTTGATGAAAAGCAACACTCAACAAGAACTTAGGTCGATTGTATTTACCGATGATCACCACGGAATTGCAGTAGGTTTAAATGGAACACTTTTGAGATACGATTATCCAAATTCAGTAAATACGTGGGTCGATTCGCAAGGTTTACAAAGTTTTAACGCCGATACAGTGGAGCCATTTCCATCTCACTCTAGCACCTATTATTTTTCAATGCAAACTCAGTCTGGTTGTTATGATATTGACACCGTTGTTGTTACGGTAAATTCGTTGGTTGTAAGTGCTGGTGGCGATTTAATTCCAACTTGTGGAACTCCAGTTGAATTACATGCCGAAACAAATTTAAATAGCGATGAAAACGTAACGTATCAATGGACGCCTTCCACTTTTTTATCAAATCCCGATACTTCAAATCCAATTTGTACTCCATTAACGAATATCCAATATGTTGTTAAAGTTTCCAATCCAAACGGATGTGAAGCGTATGATACTATTTGGGTGCATGTTGGTTCCACAATGGTTACGGCATCCAACGACACAACAATTTATTGCGGTCAACAAACTCAAATATCGGTAACTGTAAATAATCTGTTGCCAGGCACAAATTTTCTTTGGAGTCCTTCGACAAGTTTAAACAATAATTCTTTATTCAATCCAACGGCATCTCCTTCCGACACAACTGTTTACAGTGTTGTTGTTACCGATCCTAACGGATGCACTGGAACCGACTCGGTGCTTGTTAATGTTATTCCTTTGCAGATTTCCTTGCCTCCAAACACACAACTTAATTGTGGCGAACGAATACAATTAAGCCCAAATGTAAATAATCCAAACATTGGTTTATTAAATTGGGAATGGACTCCACAAACTGGCTTAAATAATCCTCATATTGCCGACCCTTTGGTTAGCTATGGTGGCGAAATAACCTATACAGTTGTGGCTACAAATCAATCGGGCGAATGTAGTGCTTCGGCAAATATTCATTTAATACCATTGCCAGCCTTGATTACTGCCGAAATTTGTATCGCAGGTTATGAATTTAATTACGACAGAAATATTGTTCAATGGATTGTTCCACCTTCTCATGTTCTGGATTCGATTAATGTGTTCAAAAAAAATCAATTTGGAGACATGATAAAACAAACAACCATAAAAGCACAATTTGGAAACGTTTGGATTGACGAACATACCGTTGCACAATATGGTTCTGCCGAATATCAAATAAGCATTGTGGATACTTGCGGTTTTACAACTCCTTTGAGCAACAAGCATAAAACAATATTTGCAAGTTTATCATTAACGGAACAAAACAAATGGCAAATTTCGTGGACTCCATATCAAGGTTATCTTCCTTCTGCTTTTGTTATTTTTAGAGCATACGAAAATAAGCCATTTGAGCAAATTGCAGTCCTTTCTGGTTCGGCTTTGTCGTTTGTTGACCCAGAGCAAAAAGAGGGTTTTACTACCTATTATGTTGGAGCATTAAAACCCGACACTTGCTTTACAATGGTTAACACTTTTCGCACTATGTCGTTTTCAAATACCGTGTCAAATCGACCTTTTTTTATAAGCAATGATTTTAAAATATATCCTAAACCTGCAATTGATAAAATAAATTTAACTGGTAGCGATTTAGTGGGTGCGGATATTGAAATTTATGACTCAATGGGGCAATTGGTTTACGCAGGTGTTTCTATCGAATCTGCTATAAATATTCCAATTTCTCATTTGCAAAAAGGAGTTTTTTATATTCGTATTTCAAACGAAGTTCGAGTAATTGTCGAAAAATTTATAAAAATATGATAACCATATTCTCCGAAGAGTATTTTATGAACGAGGCTCTTAAAGAAGCAGTTAAGGCTTTTGAAAAAGATGAGGTTCCAGTTGGTTGCGTTATCGTTCACAACAATCGAATTATTGCTCGCACGCACAATTTAACCGAATGTTTAAACGATGTAACGGCTCATGCCGAAATGCAAGCAATTACTTCGGCAGCAAACACATTGGGTGGTAAATATTTGGTCGATTGTAAGTTATATGTTACCCTTGAGCCTTGTCCAATGTGTGCAGGAGCAATACATTGGGCGCAAGTATCCGAATTGATTTTTGCAACTTCCGACACCAAACGAGGATATCGTATGATTAATCCCGAAATGCTTCATCCTAAAACAATTGTGCGTGAAGGTGTCCTGAAAAAAGAATGTAGCTTATTGATTAAAACTTTTTTTCAAAAGAAAAGAGCAATCAATAAGCCAATTTTCAATAAAATTGACCCCGAACAAACACTAAATAACTGAACAAAACGTTACTCAACTATGTTTTAATAATCTATACTGATGAAAGTGAAAAAAATTAGGTGGTGCTTTTTGCTAATATTGGCGATATTATCTTTTCAAACTTATGCACAAGCTCCAAAATACAGCAACGAATTTTTAAGTATTGGGGTGGGTGCTCGTGCTTTAGCCATGTCAAATACGCAAGTTTCGTTTGTAAATGATGGAACTGCTGGTTATTGGAATCCAGCGGGATTAGTTGGAATGACCAACGATAGGCAATTATCCTTAATGCATGCCGAATATTTTGCTGGAATTGCAAAATACGATTACGGCTCTTTTGCTATAAAATTCGACGAAAATTCAGCAGCAGCCTTATCCATTATCCGCTTTGGAGTAGATGATATCCCAAATACAACCGACCTTATTGACAATCAAGGAAACATTGATTACAATAGAATTACATCTTTTTCGGCTGCAGATTACGGTATTTTATTTTCCTATGCACGTAAAATGCAGAAAATTATAGGCTTACAAATTGGTGGAAATGTGAAAATTGTTCGTAGGGTTATTGGCGATTTTGCTGGCTCGTGGGGTTTTGGACTTGATTTTGGTGCTCAATATAATTACAAAAAATGGAATTTTGGAGTTATGGGACGCGATGTTACTTCCACATTTAATGCATGGAGCTATAATTTATCCGATCGAATGATTGAAGTTTTTGTAGAAACAGGCAATGAAATTCCAACAAATTCAATCGAATTTACTTTGCCAAAATTTATTTTTGGAGGTAGCCGAAAGTTTAATTTACCCAAAGATATTTCTGCTCTAGTTGCACTCGATTTTGATATTACAACCGATGGTAAAAGAAATGTGCTAATTAAATCAAAGCCATTTAGCATCGATCCTCACATGGGATTAGAAATAGGTTATAAAGATTTGCTTTTTGTTCGTGGAGGTATTGGTAATATTCAGCAAGAATCGGATTTTGTGAAAGATAAATTTTGGTCTTATCAGTTTAATATTGGTGTGGGAGTAGTTATTAAAAAAGTGCTTTCAATCGATTATGCCCTTAGCGATATTGGCGATAAATCCATAGCTGTTTACTCAAATGTTTTTTCGTTGCGATTAAATCTAAATAAACCAAGTGAAACTAAATCTGCATCTTCATTTTAAAAATAATTAATTATGAAGAGATTTTTATCTATTTTTTTCCTTAGCGTATTGATACTTGTAAACTTTTCAGGTTTACAAGGTCAAACTTTTGGGAACGAATGGATACAACATTCTCAAAAATTTGTTCGATTTTCGGTAACCGAAGATGGAATTTATAAAATCCCTTTCGAAACGCTTGAAACAGGCTTTAGTCAAGTTGGAATATCTCTTCAAACGTTTAATCCGAAAGGTTTGAAAATTTATGGACGAGGTCAGGAACTTGCAATATATGTAAAAGGCGAAGAAAAAGGATATTTGGAAGCTGGCGATTTTATCGAAGTATATTGTAAACGAAACGACGGATGGCTGGATGCTCAGCTTTATTCAAACCCAAATTTTCAAGCAAATCCTTATTATAGTTTGTTTAACGATACTGCATCGTATTACATTACATGGTCGGTAAATTTGAATGGAAAACGTATGGCTATTGAAAATAATTCAAATTTTTCATCGTATAACGAGGCTCCATATTTTATGTTTACCTCCGCACAAAACTATAATTCGAGCTATTATTTAGGACCTTTATCAGCTTATGGTAGCGTGCGGGTCGAATACGATGATGGCGAAGGTTGGATGGATGGGGTTTACTCAAATGGTCAATCCAAAACTAAATTAATTCCATCTACAAACGCATATTCGGGAGGTCCATTGGCACAAGTAGAATTTGGTGTTGCCAGTGAGTCAAGTCCAGTTCACCATTTGCGAGTTGTTTTTCCTCAAAATACAATCGATACTGTTTTTAATGAATATAAACACTTTCGTTTTAACCGAACCATTCCTCCACAATATTTAGGAAGTACAAATACTTCGTTTGTTTTTTCTTCGGTTAATGACCAAGGTAGCGCATCCGATCGACAAACAATTTCGTTTATTAAAGTAGTTTATCCCCACACTTTAACTTTAGAAAACACAAACACTTATCTTCTAAAATTACCTGAATTTGGAAGTCTTCCAAAAAGCACATTGCATTTAATTGCTCCCGGAATCGCTACAGCAGCAGGCGACTCCGTTAGAATGTATGATTTAACCAACGGAATTCGTGTAAATTCAGTTAAAAATGGAACTCAAATATCGTCCTTAATGCAAAATTTTGGAGGCGATAAAGAGGTTTTTATTACATCGGATTTTAAAATGAAAACCATTTTGGAACTCACGCCCGTGAATGGTAATGGGTCTTTTATTGATTATTCAACATCCGAGTATGCTAACTCAGATTATATTATTATCACCCATCGTTCACTTTGGAACGAAGCACAACAATATAAAGAATATCGACGAACTTCCGGTTATCCAACTTTGTATAATCCAATTGTGGTAGATATTGATGATTTATACGATCAGTTTTCGTATGGTATTCGCAAAAATCCGCTTTCCATTCGAAATTTTATGAAGTTTGCAATAGCTCGTTTTAGCGGAATCCCAAAACATTTGTTCATCATCGGAAAATCATATCGGTCGGCCGAAAACTCCACTTCTATGCCAACTTATCGAAAAACAGGAGCTTGGTATGGTCGAACCTTAGTTCCCACAATGGGGGTTCCTCCTTCGGATATTATGTTTACATCTGGATTAATCGACCCAAATTCATACTATCCTGCCATTCCAACTGGTCGATTAAGTGCAAAAACACCCGACCATGTTCTGCTTTATTTGAATAAAGTTCGTGAACATGAAGTTGCTATTCAATCACCAAAACCATGGATGAAGAACATTTTGCATTTTGCCGGAAGTGGTGATTTGCATCATCAAATGCTTTTAGGATATTTAAATCAATATAAAGCCATTATTGAAGATACCCTTTTTGGTGCAGTGGTTAAAACATTCAAAAAAACAACTACAGAGCCAATTCAAATTAATCAATCCGACTCTTTAAAGGATATTATTAATAATGGCGTTACATTAATGACTTTTTTTGGACATGCTTCGGGTATTGGCTACGATATAAGTATTGATAATCCAAGCGAATACACAAATTACGGGAAATATCCTCTCCTTTTAGGACTTTCGTGTTTTGCTGGCGACCTTTTTACTTCGGGCGTAAATTATGATAGAGGAAGTAGCAGTGAGGAATTTGTTTTAATAGCCAACAAAGGAACTATTGCTTATTTGGCTTCGGTTAGCTCGGGTAGTGATATTTATATGAATAATTATGCAAACATGTTTTATCGAAATTTTGGATATTTATGCTATGGTAAACCGTTAGGTTATATTATTCAACAAACCATTAAAAATCTTGAACCTTTGGTGTGGATTAAAGAAACCAGCTTAGACATGACCTATCATGGCGACCCTGCAATTGTTCTAAATTCGTTTGAAAAACCTGATTATATTATCGAACCAAATAATATTTTATTTAATCCATCAAATATAACCACCGAAATTGATAGTTTTTATGTTCGTATTCTTTGTCGAAATATTGCTCGTGCCATTAACGATTCAATATTGGTTAAAATAACACGAATGTTTCCGAACAATATTACTAAAGACACCTTGTTGCGAATTAAAGCTCCTTTATCTAGCGATACAATAATTTTTAAACTTCCTGTGGATAGATTAAATGGCATCGGAAACAATACACTGCGAGTTTCATTAGACGATTATAATGAAGTGGACGAATACAGCGAAAATAACAATATTGTAAGTGTTCAATTTTTAATTTCATCTTCGGATATTATTCCAGTTTATCCATACAAATATGCGGTAATTCCGGATGCTCAAACCATTTTAAAAGCATCTACAGGAACTGTTTTTACAACTTCAGGCAATTACTCTTTCGAGATAGATACAACCGATGCTTTTAATAGTCCTTTTAAACAACAGTTTTCGGTTCAATCATCGGGTGGAATTGTGGAATGGTCGTTGCCATTTTTATTAACAGATTCAACGGTGTATTATTGGAGAGTAGAAAAAACGGGTACAAATAATTGGCGCGAAAGTTCTTTTCAATATATAATAGGTAAACGTGGTTGGGGACAGGCTCACTTTTTTCAATTTAAAAACGATGATTACCAATTTGTTAAATATAACAAGCCACAACGTAAATTTGAATTTGCTCAAGACATTAAAGCTCTAACGGCTCAAACTGGTTATTTTGGCTATGGAATGCCATGGACCGAAATTTGGTTTAGAGTTAATGGTTTGGTTCAGGATCAGTGGTCGTGCTTAAGCAATACGGGAAATGGGATGAAAATTGCCGTAATTAATCCGATTTCTGGAGATTTTTGGATGAATCCCGACAGTATTGGGCTTAGAGGACAAGCAATTTGTAAAACATATCCTGTTCCAGCTGCCGATTTTCAAGCCGTAACGCCTGCTAATAAAGACAGTATTTTGAGTTATATAAACTCTATTCCAAATGGATATTATGTGTTGGCAATGAGCCATCGAAACCATTATGCAGATACATATCCCGAAGCTTTGTATCAGGCATTTGAATCGTTTGGTAGTTCTCAAATTCGCAACTTGCACTGGAATAATCCATATATAGTTTTTGGTAGAAAAGGAATTCCAATTGGCGATCCAAATGTAGTTGAAGCAGTTGCCGCAAACGAAACTCAAATTATCCATATTAATGCTCAATATTCTACAAATTGGGACGAAGGTAGTATAACTTCCGAAATTGTTGGACCTGCTTTAAGCTGGGGAAGCCTTCACTGGCGGTCTCAAAGCCTCGAAAATCCAAACACCGATGAGATATCACTAAGAGTTATCGGAATTAATAACTTTGGTGAAGAAACTATTCTTATTGAAAAACTTACTACCGACACTTTGGATTTGTATAATCTTAACCAAAGAATTGACGTTCATCAATTTCCATATTTAAAGCTAAAATTATTTTCAAAAGATAATATCCACACTACTCCAACTCAGCTAATAAGGTGGCATGTGGTGTATGATCCAGCTCCCGAAACGGCAATTAATCCAAGCGTTGCTTTTAGTTATTCGGGAGATGATGTCAATCAAGGAGATTCGGTAAAATTATCCATTTCTACCCAAAACATTGGCTTGTCGAACATGGATAGTTTATTAGTTGTTTTCAGAATTATTAAAGAAAACGTTCCTATTCGTATAATTTACAAACGACTTCGATTGCACCCAGTAGGAGATGTTCTTACGGCAACTGTGGCAATGTCATCCATCGATTTATCGGGCTATAATACTTTACAAGTAGAATTTAACCCGAACAATGATCAGGTTGAAATGTACCATTTTAATAATATTGCTGAATTTTATTTTAGTGTAAACCCCGATCGAATAAATCCAGTTATGGACGTAACTTTTGATGGAGTTCATATTTTAAACAATGATATTGTTTCGGCAAAACCACAGATACAAATTACATTAAAAGATGAAAATCAATATTTGCTTTTAAATAGTATTCAAGACACCTCATTGTTTAGAGTTCAAATAATGGCTCCAGGCGAAACCGAATATAAAAGGATACCTTTTTACGATGGATTTAGAACTATAATGCAATTTATCCCTGCAAATAATAAAAACAAATCTCATATTCTTTACAACGCTTCTTTTACTGTGGATGGCATATATAAAATGATGGTTGAAGGCATGGATAAGTCGGGAAATTTATCTGGAAATAACAAATACACTATTTCGTTCGAGATAATAAACAAATCAACCATAACCGAAGTAATGAATTGGCCTAATCCATTTTCTAGTTCTACCCGATTTGTTTTTACGTTAACAGGTTCCGAAATTCCTACCTATTTTAAAATTCAAATTATGACCATTTCGGGAAAGTTAGTTCGTGAAATCGACCTTTCAGAACTTGGAAGTATTCATATTGGTCGTAATATTACCGATTATGCTTGGGATGGCAAAGATAATTTTGGCGACCAATTAGCAAATGGTGTATATTTGTACAGAATAATGACAAATATTCAGGGTGAACAAATTGAAAAGAAAAGCACGGGAGCCTCAAAATATTTTGTAAAAGAGTTCGGTAAAATGGTAATAATTAGATAAAACACGTAAAATGATAACAGAAAAAGATTTAACACAAGAAGCAATTTCTCTAAAAATAGCAGAAATTTCCGATCAACCATTAAAATATTTAACCGAAAAACAAGCATATCAACTTGTGTTAAACTGTATTGATTTAACAACTCTGGAAGGTTCCGACACACATCAAAGAGTTAAAGAACTTTGCAATAAAGCATCTGGATTTTCGTCTTTAGGTCATAATATTCATAATACTGCTGCCGTTTGTGTTTATCCAGTTTTTGTAAAAACAGCAAAACAAACACTTGCGGGTAAAGGTTTAAAAGTTGCTTGTGTAGCAGGAGCTTTTCCTGCTGGACAATCGCCAATTCATATTAAGGTAGCGGAAGTAAAATATGCTGTTGAAGAGGGAGCAGATGAAGTGGATATGGTTATTTCGCGAGGGTCTTTTTTGGTAGGTGATTACACAAAAGTAATTGACGAAATTAAAGCCATTAAAAAAGCATGTGGGAAGAAACATTTAAAAGTAATTCTTGAAACAGGCGAGTTGATTACTCCCGAAAATATATACAAAGCCTCGGAAATGGCTATTAGTGCCGGTGCCGATTTTATTAAAACATCTACTGGTAAAGTAGCGGTTAATGCTACACCCGAAGCAATGTATGTGATGCTTTTAGCCATTAAAGAGCACTATGATAAAACAGGTGTTAAAATTGGAATTAAGCCCGCTGGTGGAATTGCCAATGCCGAAGGTAGCCTGATTTATATTAAATTGGTTGAAACTATTTTGGGTAAAGAATGGCTAAATAATAAATTACTTAGATTCGGAGCCAGTAGATTAGCCGATAAAATTGTGGATAAAATAAAATCGCTAGACAGCCACTAGTTAGATTTTTTTCTGATAAATTTTACATTTTTGTATCTACTAATACAGAGCTTGTTCGGATTTGCAATCCTAACCAACCAAAAATTTTTTGGATTATAATTAAGTTCGGATTACAAATTCGAGCAAAAGGAGCAGTCATCCAGATTCGCCACGGCGAAGTCGAAGGAGGTTGCGGATGCTTCGACTTCGCCGTGGCGAATCATCATGACCGCACAAATGTGTCTAAATGGATCAATAATATACGGCTGTATGTATAGGCATTATAAAATCATGTTGGGGTTTTTTTTATTTTAAACGTGTAATCAACTGAAAAACATTCTCAACAAAAATTAGCTTTTTAAGCAAAGATGCATCGCACCGTGCTATCTGTAGATATAAAGTAATTGTGGAAATCAAAAAGGTGCATCGCACCGCTCTATCAAATAAGAAGTGTATTTTAATATTTCGATTTTTTTATTTTTGTTCGAGGACGGTGCGCTGCACCTCCATTCGATGTATGATGTGCTTGTTTTACAGATAGGACGGTGCTACGCACCTAATGAATTCGTGAATTTAGTCTTCAAAATGACATATACGTTTTTTTTTGACTTCGACACTTTTTTAAAACATACAGAATTCAGGGAGAAGCATTGTCGAATTCAGGAAACACTGTGTAACAAAACTTTATCGTTTAAAACTCCAACCGAGTGGGTTGTCTTTTCAAGGCTTTACTCAAATCTAAAAACAGATGTTGGCGTTTTCTTACAAAAACTATCTTGCAATCCATAAATTTGGATTTAGCAAGGTTTTGTTTTGCCATAACTCAAAATGAAGTTCCGTTTTTCCATCGTCTTCATCGGTTGAAACGGTTCCTATAGATTGTTTTGTTTTCACATTATCATTGCTGTGAACACTTGTGCTTACTAAATTTGCATACACCGATAAGTAGTCCCCATGACGAATAATAATGGCTTTTGTTCCATTTGGAAGGGTAACTACACCCGATACAAGACCGTTAAAAATGGCTCTAACCGAAGCTCCTCTGCTTGTTGAAATATCAATGCCGTTGTTTTTTATAATTACACCTGATAAAACTGGATGAGGATGTTCACCAAAATTCGAGCTAATAACTCCTTTTTCCAAAGGCCATGGCAGTTTTCCTTTATTTGCCGAAAAACTATTTGCTAAGTTTTTCTCATCCGGTGTCATCGAAATTGTGTTAACAGGAGTTTTAATATTGGTATTTGTTTTATTGGTTTCGGTTGTGTTTTTAGTCGTTGCAGGTGTTTTGTTCTTTTTTTTGTTTTCAGCAACTCTTTTTGCTTCTGCTTTCCGTATTTCTTCGGAAATAATCGAAGCAATTGCGTTTTGTAAATCTCTACTTGCTTTTTCTTTCTCTTGCAACGTTTGTCGAAGCTCTTTTTCTTTTTTGTTTAATTCCGTAAGTGTTTTATTCTTGTTGGTCTGTTCTTTTGTAAGTTTCGACTTTTCGGTTTGTTGAGAAGTTAATAAGCTAACTTTATCATTTTTAAATTGTTCAAGTTCGTTGTTTTTATTTTTTATCGATTCTTGTGTTTCCGCAATTAGAGATGCTTGTCGCTTTCGGTAGGATGAGTAGAGTTGAAAATATCGTGTTCTTCGATATGCCTGATTAAAATTATCAGAGGATAAAACAAACATTATTCGATCGTAATTTTTTCGATTTTTATATGCATAATAAATCATCTTTGCATATTCATCTTTGAGCTTTTTTACTTGAAAATTTAAACTTTCAATAGTTTGTGTGTTTCCAATAATTTCGTCATCTAACGAATTCATCTCTTTTGTAATGGTTTCAATCAGCTTTTCTCTTTGTTCAATTTTCTTTTTTAAAAGTACAATCTGATTGGTAGATGATTTCTGATTTTTTTTAGTTTCCTTAAGTAGCTTATTTGTGTATTTAATATCGTTTTCAATAAGTTTTTTTTGACGTTGCAATTCCTCTTTTGTCTGCGCAAACAGTGGAGATGCAAAGATTAAACTTAAAAGTAAAAATGCAATAAATAGCTTAATTTTTTTCGTATTCATGAGATGTTTTTCTCGATTAAAAACAAAATTATACATTTAATAAAGGCTCTTATCATTTTTTTTAATTATTATTCCACAAGTCATTGTTAATCAAATTTTGAAAATAAAAAAACCGAATCCATTGAATTCGGCTTTTTAATAGAATTTCCTTGCGGATTTAAGGTTTAAGTTTTATTTTGGATTAACTTCAAATAATTCTACTTCAAATATTAATGTAGAGCCTGCAACAATTTTTGGACCAGCAGCTCTGTCGCCATAAGCTAAATCGGAAGGTATGTAAAATATAAACTTCTCACCAGTTTTCATTAATTGTAAACCTTCTGTCCAACCTTTTATCACCTGACCTAATCCAAAAACAATAGGTTCTCCGCGTTCAACCGATGAATCGAAAACAGTTCCATCTATTAGAGTACCATGATAATGAACTTTTACTTTGTCATTTACATTCGGAGAAACCCCATTTGATGCACGAATTACCTTATATTGTAAACCGCTGGCAGTAACTTTTATATCTGGATTTTTTTTATTGTTTTCTAAAAACTGTTTGCCTTTTTCTTTAGTGATTTGTATTTGATTGTTTGTTTTTTCTTGTTGCTGAATTTGGAATTTAGCCATCACTGCTTGCTTTGTTTGTTCATCCATTTTTCCTTTATTCAATAAGCCATCAATAAGCCCTTCAATAAAATTATCTTGAATAATTTCAATGTCGTTTGTACGGTAATAATTTCCAACTTCGTTTCCTAATAAATAGCTGATGCTGTCTTTTTCGTTTTTCATCACATTCGTTTTTGTTTTATTATTTTGAGCCAAAACAGCTCCTGTTATTAAAAGGATGCTTAAAACACTTACAATTATTTTTTTCATATTATTTTATTTTTTGACAAATGTACATTTATTTTCAGAAAAACAAAAGCCTAACAATATTAAAAAGTTTTAAAATTAAAAAGTTGTTTTATCGCATCCGTACGATTTTGTTTACGCAATATGCTTGTTATAAGCTGTTTGTTTTCATTTTTATAATAAAAAAACAAAATTTGAAGTTTTTTCCGTTCGCTCACATCTTTTAATACAGATATTTTTTCGTTCGAGTATGGGTCAAATCCACAATAGTAAACAGCCGTTGAATAAGTCATTGGAGTGGGAGTGAAATCTTGAATTTGCTCGGGTTTTATATTCTGTTTTTTAAGCCACAAAGTCATTTTTAATAAATCGTCAAAGTTGCTTCCTGGGTAGTTTGATATTAAATAAGGAATAAGCTGATAGTGTAATTTGTGCTTAGATATAATTTTCAGAAACTGTTCGCTAAAAACCTCATATAATCGAATACTTGGTTTTCTCATGCTTTTTAAAATACTGTTTTCTGTGTTTTCGGGAGCTACTTTTAATCTGCCCGAAACATGATTTTTGATAACCGTTTCGAGGTATTCAAAATGTTTATACTTTTGGTTTTCTTCAGCTGGTCGATTTATAAATAAGTCGTAGCGAATTCCGCTACCAATAGTGATTTTTTTAATTCCTTTAATGGCTGAAGATTTTTTATATAGTTGTATTAATGCAGAATGATTGGTACAAAGATTTTTGCAAACGGTAGGAAAAAGGCAAGAAGGACGACTGCATTTTTCGCAAATTTTTAAATTTATTCCTTGCATCTTAAACATATTTGCCGAAGGTCCTCCTAAATCGGTAATATGTCCCGAAAAATCCGAATTACTGGTAATTTCATGAAGCTCTTTTAAAACGGATTGTTCCGAGCGACTTGAAATGAATTTTCCTTGATGTGCCGAAATAGCACAAAAGCTGCAACCACCAAAGCATCCGCGATGAATAGTAATAGAATTTTTTATCATTTCCCAAGCTGGAATAGCACCTCTTTTTAGATACTTTGGATGAGGTAATCGAGTGAATGACAAATCGTAAAACGAATCCATTTCCGTTTCGCTTGCTGGCGGTAATGGCGGATTTATAATCACTGCAACTTCGCCATTCATTTGAATTAATCCCGTTGGATTTAGTTTATGACTCTCAGTTTCGAATGAAACAAAGGATTTTGCAAAATCTTTTTTTGATTTTACACATTGTTCGTGCGAAGGAAGAATAGTATAATTAATGTATTTTTCAAGTATTGATTTATCCCTAATTATGGCTGTTTGAGGAATGTTATCTAGGTCTGTTATGGAAATCCCCTTGGATAATTTTTCTAAAATATTTTTAATGGTAATTTCGCCCATTCCATAAACTAACATATCTGCACCGCTACTTACTAAAATTGAAGGTTTTAAGGTGTCCGACCAATAATCATAATGTGTTAATCGCCTCATCGAGGCTTCTACTCCTCCAATTATAACAGGAACTTCAGGATATAAGGATTTTAAAATCTTTGTGTACACTTCGGTGGCATAATCTGGACGAAAACCAGCACTTCCACCAGGCGTATAAGCATCGTCCGAACGCAATCGTTTAAATGCCGTATAATGGTTAACCATCGAATCCATATTACCCGATGTAACGCCAAAAAATAGTTTTGGAGCTCCAAATTTTTTAAAGTCTCTAAGATCATCCTGCCAGTTTGGTTGTGGAATAATGGCTACTTTATATCCTAAAAATTCAATCCAACGACCAATCATGGCATTGGCAAAAGACGGATGGTCAACATATGCATCGCCACTTACTAAAATGACATCCGCCTGAGTCCAACCAGAATTTTCAATTTCCTTTGCTGTTATGGGTAACCATTTGGGCATATTGTCGTATAATTGTGTTGAATGCAAAATTAAAAATTAATTGAACACTCTTGCTTTTTATGAGTTTTATATTACAAAAGTTATTATTTAACAAAAATAATTGTATAAAAACTTGGATTATTCAATTATATTTACTTATTTTGTACGTTTTTAGAGAATGTTTATACTTGAAAATTAAGATATTAATATGAAAAATTGGCTTAGAATAACGATACTAATAGTTTTTGTGTTAGGATTTTACAATCAGGCAAATGCACAAAGATGGAAAAAAAACCGGTCATTTATAACTGTTCATTTAGGTGGTTCTAACTTTTTAGGTGACTTAGGTGGTTCAAAAGATATTGGTTCGTTTGGGTTAAAAGATTTTGATATCCAATCTACTCGAGCTATTATGGGAGTTGGTTATAGCTATCGACTTTTGGAACGTTTAAACTTAAAAGCAAATGGTTATTTTGGATGGATTGGTGGAGATGATGTTTGGACAAAACAAATTAACCGAAATGTTCGTAATTTACATTTTCGCTCTATTTTAGTGGAGGTTTCGGGTCAAGCCGAGTTTTATTTAACCATGCAAAATGTTGGTAAACAATGGGGACGTCGTAAAACCAACCGAGTGCCAATTACAAGTTACGTTTTTGCGGGTGTTGGAGGAGCTTATACAAATCCTAAAGGAAAATATACAGATGGTTCGTGGGTAGCACTTCAACCTTTAGGTACCGAAGGACAAGGTTTAGTGGAAACCAGAAAACCATACTCTAAATTTGCACTTACTATCCCTTACGGAGTTGGTCTTAAATATGATATAAACAGAAGATACAGCTTGGGATTCGAATATGGAATGCGTTGGACTAATTCGGATTATATGGATGATGTTAGTACTACTTATTTTGATGTGAATAAAATTCGTAGCGTAAAAGGAGATGTTGCTGCATATTTTTCTAATCCAGCCGATTTAACCGATCCAATTGCTGCTTATTCAACTCGTCCAGGTAATCAAAGAGGAAATCCATCAAATTACGACTCGTATATGTTTGCACAATTTACTCTTTATATTAACCTCTTTAAAACAACTACCAACATTTGTTCGTTCCAATATTAGAAAACGACAAAACTTAATACAATGAAAAAGATTTTTTGGCTCCTTGTAATATTTCTTTTAACAGGTAATATTACGAATGCTCAGCGTTCAGAGTTGGGCATTTTTGTCGGTACAGCTTATTATATTGGCGACTTAAACCCCGCAAAACATTTTACAAATACAAATTCAGCTGGCGGTATTATTTATCGTTATAATTTTAATTCCCGATGGGCTTTAAAAGTGAGTGCATTATTTGGTCAATTAGAAGCAAGCGATAAGGTAACAAACTACAATAACGATCGAAATTTAAGCTTCCGTTCTCCAATTTCCGAAATTTCGGCTCAAGCAGAATTTAATTTCTTTAATTTATACACCCAAAAAGGTAAAAACTTCTTTTCACCATACATGTTTGTGGGTGTTTCTGCCTTTTCGTTTAATCCACAATCTCAACTCGATAATCATTGGTACGATTTACAACCATTGGGCACCGAAGGTCAGGGTTTGGAAAAATATCCAAAAAAAGATTATTACTCTTTAACTAGTGTAAGTATGCCTTTTGGAATTGGATTTAAAGTTAATTTTTTGAGAAACTTTTCGCTTGGATTAGAATGGGGTATGCGTAAAACATGGACAGACTATATCGACGATATTGGTGGAACGTATGCTGATAATGATCAATGTTCTCCAAAAGTTGCACAAATTGCCGACCCTAGCGATGTAAAACATATCGAAGGAAGTGCCAGAGGTAACTCTCAAACTAAAGATTGGTACAACTTTACTGGTTTATGGCTTACATATAAGATTTTTGAAGGTGCTAAAAGTTGTGGTGCTTATCAAAAATCAACCTATAAATCCAAAAGCGTTGGTAAAAAAAGGTAACATAATAATCTTATTCCATAAAACGTTTCTGAGGTATGAGTTTTAAAGAAAAAATCGACAAAAATAAAACACCCCAACATATTGCTATTATAATGGATGGTAATGGAAGATGGGCTGAACAAAGAGGACTACATCGCACTTTTGGTCATCAGCAAGGTGTTGAGTCTGTTCGGGCTGTAATTGAAGGCTCTGCTGAAATAGGCGTTAAATTTTTAACATTATATGCATTTTCAACCGAAAACTGGAATCGTCCAAAAGAAGAGGTAGATATGCTAATGGAACTAATGGTTGAGTCTATCGAAAAAGAATCTAATGACCTTATTAAAAACAATATCTGCATAAAGACAATTGGAGATATAAATCGCTTACATAAAAACACGCTGAATCAATTGCTTAATATAATTGAACGATCAAAAAACAATAATGGATTAACGGTTGTAATTGCCTTAAGTTATAGTTCGAGATGGGAAATAACCGAAGCGGTGAAATCTATTTCCGAAAAAGTTAAAAATCGTGAAATAGAAGCCGAAAATATTACCGAAAAAACGATTACCGAGAACCTTTCTACCTCTTTTATGCCCGACCCTGAGTTGATAATTCGTACAAGTGGCGAAAGTCGTCTAAGTAACTTTTTGATGTGGCAGGCTTCATACAGCGAGTTTGCGTTTATTCCAACGCTTTGGCCCGATTTTAATAAAGAAACTTTATTTGAAACTATTTTCGATTTTCAACACCGTGAACGCCGATTTGGAAAAACTAGCAAACAAATTCAAGATAAACAATAATTTAATACATTTGCGGATTGATATGCGAAACCCATTAACTATGAAAATCAAATTATTACCGCTACTTCTTCCTTTCTATTTTTTTCTTATAATTCCACAATTTTCATTTGCCCAAATTCAAATAGGTGCTTCGGATGAAATAAATATTGATTACACTAATCCTAAAGACTACGAAATAGGTGGAATTACGGTTAGTGGTGTTAAATATTATGATCACAATTCAATTATTGCCCTTACTGGAATATCGGTTGGCGATAAAATTCGTATCCCTGGCGAAAAAATTTCGGATGCAATTCAAAAACTATGGAGTCAGGATTTGTTTGATGATATTAGCGTATCGGTAACTAAAATTGAAGGAAATTTGATTTTTATCGAATTTTTTCTTGTCGAACGCCCACGATTATCTCGATTCTCAATTGTTGGAGTTCGAAAAACCGAAGCCGATGAAATTAGAGAAGATATTAAGCTAAATCGTGGCGATGTGGTTACAGAGCATTTAATTGTTAATACAAAAAATTTGATTTTAAAACGCTTTCGCAATAAAGGGTTTTTTAATGTGGGTGTAAACATCCGTCAAGAAGTAGATACAAGCATGGCAAACAGCTTAGCTTTACTTATAACTGTTACGAAAAATAAAAAAATAAAAATCAACGAAATTTATTTCGAAGGAAATAATGGAATCCCAAAATCAAAATTAATTAGCTCGTTTAAAGAAACCAAAGAACAGCTAAGGTTTTTCCCTCTCGAAAAAATTGATACATTTTTAGTTCATGTAGTTAAAAATTATAGCGAATATCGTAAACAAGAATTATCAGATATTTTTGTTGACTATTTTTCGGAACGTGTTAAACTCCGAATTTTTAAATCTTCAAAATTTATTATGGAAGATTATGAGTCGGATAAAAGAGCTTTAATGACTTATTACAACTCAAAAGGTTATCGCGACGCTCGAATTATTTCAGATACTTTTTATAAAGTTTCAAATAAATCGATGAATATTGGTATTAAAGTAGAAGAAGGAAATAAATTTTACTTCCGTAATATTAATTGGGTTGGAAATACAAAATATACCGACGAATATTTAACCCAAATTTTAGCAATTAAAAAAGGAGATGTTTACGACCATAAAACAATGGAATCAAATTTAATGTATAATGCAAGTGGTTCCGATGTGTATTCTCTATATCTCGATGATGGATATCTGTTTTTTTCGGCAAATCCTGTTGAAGTGAATGTCGAAAACGATTCTATCGACATTGATATCCGAATTAATGAAGGCAAACAAGCTCGAATTAATAAAATTACAATTGTTGGAAACACCCGCACCAACGACCATGTTATTATTCGTGAATTAAGAACAATTCCTGGCGAATTATTTAGTCGTGCCGACATCATACGTTCGCAACGTGAAATGGCTCAGCTCCGATATTTTAATCAGGAAACTATTGGTATTAATCCCAAACCAAATCCAATAGATGGAACCGTTGATATTGAATATACCGTGGAAGAAACATCCTCCGACCAACTAGAGCTTTCTGGAGGTTGGGGTGCAGGAATGGTTGTTGGAACAATTGGCGTTTCCTTTAATAATTTTTCGAGCAAAAAGTTGTTTAAAAAAGGTGCATGGCGTCCAATTCCAACTGGCGACGGACAAAAAGTTAGTTTCCGTGCACAGTCAAATGGTGCTTGGTATCAATCGTATAGTGTTTCCTTTACCGAACCTTGGCTTGGTGGAAAAAAACCAAATGCCTTTAGTGTTTCAGCGTATCATTCAGTTCAAAGTAATGGACTAAAACGCACCGATGATAAAAGACAGTCTATTGATATTAACGGAGTTTCATTTAGTTTGGCTCAGCGTTTAAAATGGCCCGATGATTTCTTTATTTTAAGTCAAGGTGTAAGTTTTCAAAATTATGTGCTAAATAATTATACTTCTATTTTTAGTTTTAGCAATGGATACTCAAACAATGTAAGCTATACTATTTCATTAAGTAGAAATTCGATTGATGCTCCAATTTTCCCTCGTAAAGGTTCCGAAATTGGATTGTCGTTGCAACTTACACCACCTTATTCGTTGTTAAAAAACATTGATGATTATTCAACTCTTACCGACCAAGATAAATACAGATGGTTAGAATATCATAAATGGAAGTTCAATGCATCTTGGTACTCTAACATAGTAGATAATTTTGTGGCAAGTTTACGATTCCGTTTTGGATATTTAGGAACGTATAATTCTAATATTGGAATTTCACCTTTTGAACGATTTTATTTAGGTGGAGATGGTTTATCGGGTTTTGCACTGGATGGTCGTGAGTTAATAGGAATGCGTGGATACGGAAATAATACATTAACCCCAGCAGGACCAAGTGGTTATGTTGGAGCTTCAATATTTACAAAATACACTGCCGAAATTCGCTATCCTGTTTCGTTGAATCCTTCGGCTACAATTTATTTATTAAGTTTTGTTGAATCGGGAAATACATGGTCGTCGTTTAATCAATTCAGCCCTTTTAAAATGTATAAATCGGCAGGTTTTGGTGTTCGTGTGTTTTTGCCTATGTTCGGCGTTCTTGGATTAGATTGGGGTTATGGGTTTGATGCGGTTCCAGGTATTCCAGGAGCAAACAAAGGTCAATTCCATTTTTCAATCAATCAATCTATTGATTAGTATTGGTATGCTTTTTGCTAGTATTCGGAGGTCATTTTAAAATTAAAAACAATAAATAAAAAATAATGGAGGTAATTATGAAGAAATTAATTTTAATTAGTGTTATCGCATTTTTGATTTCATTTCAAGCAAATGCTCAAAAATATGCTTACGTAGATACTCAATATATTCTCGACAATATGCCCGAGTATAAAGGTGCACAGGCAGAACTTGATAAACTATCTATCGATTGGCAAAAAGAAATTGAGAAAAAATTTACCGAAATTGATCAAATGTATAAAAAGTTTCAAGCAGATGCCGTTCTTCTTCCCGAAGACATGAAGAAAAAAAGAGAAGATGAAATTATTAATACTGAAAAAGATGCGAAAGAATTACAGAAAAAACGTTTTGGAAATAATGGCGATTTGTTTAAAAAACGTCAAGAATTAATTAAACCTATTCAAGATAAAGTTTTTAATGCTATCGAAGAATATGCAAGAGGTAAAAATTATTCGTTTATTTTCGACAAAGCAGGTGCATTAACAATTATCTATGCCGACTCAAAATTAGATATTAGCGATGAAATTCTGGATAAATTAGGAATATCACCTCAAGATAATAAAACAAATAACACCACCACAACTCAGCCTAAAACTACAACACCTAAAACAAAATAATAAAAAAACAGGGTTTTAAACTTTTTTAAAACCCTGTTTTTTTTTATACATCAATATTATATTATATTTGCATTTTTAAACCTAACATTATTTAGAATGAAGAAACGTATTATTATCCTTTTAGCTTTAGCTTTATTTTTAGGAGCTAACTCTTTTGCACAAAACAAAATAAAACTTGGTCATATCGACTCTATGGAATTGTTAAAACAAATGCCAGGAAGAGATTCTGCTCAGAAAATTTTAGAAAATTACTCTAAAACACTTGAAAAACAAGTTACTGCAATGCAAACTGAGCTTGAAAACAAATACAATGATTATGTTGCAAATCAAGCCACTATGTCACAGTTGATTCAACAAACCAAAATGAAAGAACTTCAAGATTTACAAGCTCGTATTGAAGCTTTCCAAACATCGGCTCAAAAGGATTTGCAAGATAAAGAAAAAGAATTAATTCAACCAATTATCGACAAAGCTAAAAAAGGTATCGAAGAAACAGCTAAAGAAAACGGATATACTTATGTTTTCGATTCTTCCGTTGGAGTTTTACTCTATTTTGAAAATAGCGACGACATTATGAGTCTGGTGAAGAAAAAATTAAATATTAAATAGTTTAAAAGGTGAGCTTAGGCTCACCTTTTTTTTAGGATGAAACATTTTACTTTAATATTTTTGGTTTCAATTAGTTGTTTATTTAAGGTAAACTCTCAAAATAATCAATATTTTTCGAATGAATCGAGTTTAAGAATCGATTTTTTGTTTCAAGGTGACAATAAAAGCGACACTGTTTATGTGAAACATTTTTGGAAAAATTCAACGATGTCTCAAAACCCAAATAATTTGATTGATGACTTTGATTATGGAGTACATAAAATTGAAATTTTCGATTCCATTACAAATAAATTAATTTTTTCGAAAGGCTTTTGTAGCTTATTTGAGGAGTGGAAAAATACTCCTGAAAGTAAA
This sequence comes from Bacteroidales bacterium, assembly GCA_038210985.1. GTDB lineage: Bacteria > Bacteroidota > Bacteroidia > Bacteroidales > WCHB1-69 > JAQUGA01. The sequence goes on along the minus strand of JBBQWB010000004.1, from coordinate 23,890 downwards.
ACCAAAAAAGAATCTTTTGAAATGAGCATTTTTATGCCATTGCCAAAAAATAATGCTAAAGTTGTAATTTCTAGCCGAAAAAGAGATGGTGTTTTTGAGATAAAACATCTGTCTTATTTTTCAAAAAACAATGTTTTTCAAAAACAGATTGATAAATATACCACCACTCCAATACATTATTCTGGAAATTCAGCTAAATGTTTCGACCTGGTGATTATTCCAGATGGATACTCGAAAAATGACGAACAAAAAATGCAAAAGGATTTTGCTCGATTAGCATCCTATTTATTAAAATGCGAGCCTTATTCCTCCTTGAAAAATAAAATAAATATTACAGGAGTAGTTGTTTTTTCGGAACAATCGGGGATAAATAATCCGATTTCTAATGTTTCGGTAAATACAGCTGTAAATTCGAGGTTTAATGCACTCGAATCCGATCGCTATTTGATGATTAAAGATGTCTGGAAACTTAATGATATTGCTCAAAGTGCTCCTTTTGACGCAATTTTAGTGATGTGTAATACCTCAAAATATGGTGGAGGTGGTATTTACAATTTATATGCTACAACATGTGCCGATTGCGAGGATGTTGACTTTGTTATGACACATGAGCTTGGACATTCGGTATCGGGTTTAGCGGATGAATATTATACTTCTGAAGTATCGGTGGAAGATTATTATCCATTAAATATCGAACCTTGGGAACCAAATATTACAACGCTTGTAAATTTTGAAAAAAAATGGAAAAAATTAGTCAAGCCAAATACACCTATTCCAACGCCTGTGGAAGGTTACAGAGAAGTAGTAGGAGTGTTTGAAGGTGGCGGATATCAGGCTAAAGGCGTATTTCGTCCGGTTGTAAGTTGCTCTATGAAAGACATTGAATACAACCATTTTTGTCCTGTTTGTAAGATGTCAATAAAATTAATGATTGATTTTTATTGCAAATAACAACATCAAATTTTTATTCGTGTTAATTTTTTTTTATTTTTGTAGGATATACAAACGCAAAATTATTTTACCATGGGAATAACAAAACTTGATCAAATTGTTGAACTAGTAAAAACAAAAGGAAAAAAACGATTGGTTGTAGCATATGCAAATGATGCTCACACAATTGAGGCTGTTAATGAAGCGGTGGATAAGGGAATAGTGGATGCCATTTTAACAGGCGACACCCAAACAATAATAAAAATTTGTGCTGAACTTAAAATTGACGCTGGCAAATTTAAAACTGCACAGGAATCGGATGAAATGAAAGCTACAAGGTTGGCTGTAAAACTTATCAACGATGGAGAAGGGGATATTTTAATGAAGGGTTCGGTAAGTACAGATAAATACATGAGGGCAATTTTAGATAAGGAAAAAGGTTTAATGGATGCGAAAGCAGTTTTAACTCATGTTGCTGTGGTGGAAAATCCATCTTATCATAAATTATTAATAGCTAGTGATTGTGCAATTATTCCAGACCCGGATTTAAAACAAAAAGGAATAATTCTGAATTTTTTAATTAAAACAGCTCAAGCCATTGGAATTGAAAAACCTAAAATTGCATTAATAGCAGCAACCGAGCAAGTTTCGCTTGGCATGCAAGCTTGTGTAGATGCCGCAATATTATCAAAAATGGCAGACAGAGGACAAATTAAAGGAGCTTTTATAGATGGACCTTTAGCGTTAGATGGTGCAATAGATAAAGAGAGTGCCGAAACAAAAAAACTTACAGGACCAGTTGCAGGGGATGCAGATTGTTTACTATTTCCAAATATCGAAAGTGGAAATGTATTTTATAAAGCTTGCACCAAATTTAATCAAGCCGAAATTGCTGCAAATGTAATGGGAGCCAAGGTTCCATGCGTATTATCTTCCAGGGGAGATTCTGCCAAAACAAAATTATATTCAATTGCACTAGCAGCTGCACTGGCATAGTATTTAACAAAACAACATAAATCATAAACATGACGCAAAATCAATTAATTTTAGCTATAAACCCAGGTTCAACATCGACTAAAATCGCTGTTTTTGCCGGTGAAGAACAGATCTTTGTTAAAAACATTAAACATACTTCCGAAGAACTAGCACCTTTTGCAAAAATTACCGACCAGTATGAGTTTCGTAAAAACATCATTTTAGAAGAACTCAAAGCAAATAATATAGAGTTGCAATCGTTGAAAATTATTGTTGGACGAGGTGGTTTAGTCAAATTTATTCCTTCGGGTGTATATTCGGTTAACGAATCTATGATGGCTGATTTAAAAGCTGGAATTAACGGGGAACATGCAAGCAATTTGGGTGGGTTAATTGCCAATGACATTGCAAAATCAATTATTGGCTCGCGTGCATTTATTGCCGACCCAGTGGTGGTGGATGAGTTAGACGACATAGCCAGAATTTCAGGTCATCCGCTTTTTGAACGTGTATCTATTTTTCATGCACTGAACCAAAAAGCAATTGCTCGTACATACGCAAAGGATGCAAACAAAAAATATGAAGAATTAAACCTTATTGTAGTTCATCTTGGTGGAGGTATAAGTATTGGTGCTCATTGTAAAGGAAAAGTAATAGATGTGAACCAAGCATTAGATGGCGAAGGTCCATTTAGTCCCGAACGTAGTGGAACTTTACCAGTTGGTCAACTTGCCAAACTTTGTTTTAGTGGAAAATACACGTACGACGAAGTAAAGAAAATGATTACAGGAAAAGGTGGTTTTGTTGCTTATTTGGGAACCAACGATGCCTACGAAGTTGAAAAACGTGCTGCTGCTGGCGACGAAAAAGCCGAATTAATGGAATCGGCAATGGCATACCAAGTTGCAAAAGAAATTGGTGCAATGGCAAGTGTTTTAAAAGGAAAAATAGATGCAATTCTACTTACCGGTGGTATTGCATACGGAAAACCTTTTGTTGCAAAAGTAAAGGAACGTGTCGAATTTTTAGCTCCAGTTTTGGTTTATCCAGGCGAAGACGAAATGAGAGCCCTAGCAATGAATGGACATCTTATTCTTAATGGTGAAATAGAAGCTAGCGAGTATATATAATGTTTGCAAGAAAACGCCAACTTCTTTCCGCCAAAAGTCGGACAAGCTGTTATACTTGCAACGAATTCAGGTTATTCCGACCAAGATTTTGTTGGTTTTAATTGTCTTATTTGCCCCATCTAAAGGGTGAAAGCTATTTAAAACATACAAAATCTAATTCGGAACTCACTAAATTCGTTGCTGCGAAAGCCTCGAATTTGACGTTTTCTTATCAAACACTGATTTTTCCCCTGTTGTGCGAAGTCTCAGGCAATATATTAATACACGTTGTGCGAAGTCTCAGACTTCGCACAACTGGTTTAATATATCTGTGATTATTTATTTTCGTTTTCAGGAAAAATAATCTTTGGTTGAAAGGTTTTTGCTTCTTCAAAATCCATGGAGGCAAACGAAAGAATTATAACGATGTCGTTAATTTGTACTTTTCGGGCTGCGGGCCCGTTTAAACAAATAGTGCCCGAACCTCTTTTTCCTTTTATAACATAAGTTTCGAGTCGTTCACCATTGTTTATGTTTACCACATGAACTTTTTCATTTTCAATCAAATTTACCGCATCCATTAAATCTTCATCAATAGTTATGCTTCCAATGTAGTCGAGATTTGCTTGTGTAACACGAATGCGATGTATTTTTGACTTTAAAACTTGTATTTGCATTGTTAATTATTTTGTAGAAATTGTAATGTTGTCAATTAAACGAATGTTCCCGAGCCAAACTGCAATTAGCCCGACCATATTTTGTGTTGAATTGGATATAATTTCAAACGAATCCATGTCCACCCACTCAAAATACTCTATTCGGAATTGTTTATTGGCTACAAAGGTATTAAAAACAAATTCTTTTGAAGCAGAAATACTTTTTTCTTTCACTATTTCTGTTGCTTTTTGTAATGTTTTGTATATAAGTGGTGCAATTTCACGTTCTTCCGCTTCAAGTCTTTGATTGCGTGAACTCATGGCAAGTCCATCCGATTCCCTAACAATATCGCAAGGTATAATCTCAATTTGAAGATTAAATTGTTTCACCATCGACTTTATGATTTCTAGTTGCTGATAGTCTTTAAGCCCAAAATAGGCTTTATTTGGTTTAACTATTTCAAAAAGCAGTTTTACCACTGCCGCAACACCATAAAAATGTCCAGGTCGAAATTCGGCTTCTAAAATCAAATCTAAACTACCAAAATCAAATTTTTCCGTTGGTTGTTCGGGGTAAATATCGATAGATTCGGGAACAAAAACGATATCGCAACAGCTTTTTATAAAATCGATATCTGCTTCAATATTTCGTGGATATTTTTCTAAATCTTGCTTGTTGTTAAATTGAAGTGGATTTACAAAAATACTACAAACAGTGAGTTTGTTTTCGCCAACTGATTTTTCTAAAAGTGTTAAATGTCCTTGATGCAAGGCGCCCATGGTTGGGACAAAACCAATTTCACAATATGGTGTTTTTGTGGCTGTTAAATATTCAACCAATGATTTGCGAGTATAAAAAACGAGCATGGGATGGATTTTATTTTTTTAAAAAATCAAGCATGTCAATTTCAATGCTTTTTAAAGGGGTTTCGATAATTCTTCCAATTTCTATATTGTTTTTATAAAAAATAAAAGTTGGAACTTTTTCAATGTTATATTCTTCCATGGAAAGATTTGGAGCTGATTTAGTTCGATCTACACAAATATAGTTTTGAACCATTAAATACGGATTATCAATTAAATCTATCACTTTCATAAACCGAGGAATCTGGTCTTTGCTATCGCCACACCATGTTCCCAAAACAACTACAATTTCGTATGGTGTTTTGTTGGTGTTCAATAAACCTTTAATCTGTTCAATAATATCCGGATTTGGAATGTAATTAGGATATTCTAAAGTATAATACTCGCCAAAAAGTCCCTTTTTCAGATAACTTTCGTCGCACATTCCAAGCATAATTTCTTGACTGCTTTTTTCATCAAACATATACGTTGGGGTTTGAGCCATTAAAATGTTTACGAAAAGAAAACAAATTATAAATACAGGCTTTATTAAGTTAAACATCTTGTTGGTGTTAATTTTACGCTTGCAAAAGTAATTTTTTTTATTCGATTTCAGGTAAATTCAAATTATAAGATGTTATTTCGATGGGTGATTTGTTTATAATTGAACTATTGTAATTTTTACAACACCCTCTCTTAAATAATCAATAGTGGCAGTTTGACCAGGAATAAGCGAAGACATCCGAGCCATATAATCGTAAATATTAGTAACTGAGTTTCCATTAATTGATACAATAATATCTCCTTTAATTAATCCAGCTTGGTCGGCAATTCCACCTTTTCTTACTCCATCAATTCGCAATCCTTTATTTTCCGAAGTTGAAACATCGGGAATTATGCCAAGTGTAATTTTTAATTTACCGTGTGAACCTTGTGAAGGAGGGGCTTCAATTTCTTGATATTGCAATGGTTTTAGGCGGGTTGAAAGATTGAAAGCTACCTCGTACACAAAACTTGAAATTTTAGTCATTGAAGCGTAGTTGATTATATCAGGAGTATCAAAAGGAGTATGATAATCTTCGTGTGCACCCGTTGAGAAAAAAAGTACTGGAATTTTATTTGAATAGAAGGAAGAGTGGTCGGATGGGCCATATCCATCAGGATTTTTTTGAATTTGGAACAGGTATTTTTTATTAATTCCGTCTAGGATTTCATTAAATTCTAATGCCGTTCCTGTTCCCCCAATTTGCAGTCGTTTTTCAGGATTCATTCGTCCAACCATATCTAAATTAATCATGGCTTTTATTTTTGTAGCATCAATTAGTTTGTCTTTAAAGAAGAATTTTGATCCAACAATACCAAGTTCTTCGGCACCAAATGCAACAAAAATTACGGAACGTTTAAATTTAAGTTTATTCAAATTTATTTTATTTGCAACATCCATCATAAGTGCAACTCCCGAGGCGTTGTCGTCGGCACCATAATGAATCGCAGTGGTGTCGGGCATTCTGGAGTTGCTTCCAATTCCGCCATAGCCGAGGTGGTCGTAATGAGCACCAATAACAATAAATTCATTTTTTAAAACGGGATCACTGCCATCAATAATACCAATGATATTTTGCGTGTTTGAGCGAACAATATTTAAGTCGGATTCGGCGGCTAATTTTGAAGGAACATAAATTCCAACTTGTTTTAATTCGCTGGATAGTTGTTTTTCAACTACTTCAATATTAATTCCATAATTCCAGAGCATTTTATTTACACATGCTCGAGTTGCATTAATAGCCGGAATTGGAGCTGTGCCTGCCTGTTGGTCCACATAAAGTGGCATTAAAGCATCTTTTGGTTCTAGCGATTTTGGAGAAACTAAAATAATTCCTTTTGCTCCTTTGTCTTTAGCAGTGGTAATTTTCGACCAATCGGATGCATAAGCAGCATATTTCGATTTTGGATTTTCAGGGTCGGGAACCCCTCTGATAACAATAACCCACATTCTATTAACCTCGAAGGTTGTTGGGTAATCGTTCCATTTTAGACTATCTGTATTTATATTAAAACCGTATCCGGCAAAATAAATATTGGCATGCAATGCTTCGTTTTTTGAAACGGTTAATGGAATATAGTCTTTACCAATAACATACTCTTGTTTTAGAAACTTAAAAATATTTTTTTCTCCCGGTGTAACCGAAGTTACCACTTTAAAATGCGAAAAACCATCTTCACCTAAAAGAGAGAGATTCAGTTTTTTAAACTCTTCACGAATAAAATTTGCTGCTTTAATGTCGCCTTCTAAGCCAGGTTTTCTGCCTTCTAACGAGTCGCTTGTTAATACATAAACATATTTTTGAATATTGCTTTGAGTTTTAGCTTTTTGAGAAAACGCATTATGGTAAGAAATAATAAAGAGCAATAAAAACAATGCTAGTCGAGTTAATCGAATTTTCATAAATCTAAATTTTAAAAACAAATGTACACTCATTTTATGAATAACACTAGGCAAGTAAAATTGTTTTTTTGAAAATTAACATGTAATAATTTTTCATTACTTTTGTTAAACAATAAAATTTAAAAACATGGAACAAAATCAAACAACAAAACCGAATAACAAAGGAACGGGATGCTTAGCAGGTGTAATGATAGGTAGCGTTTTATTTGTTATATTTTTAATTCTTGGAATATGGATGTGGTTTTCGTACAACCGATTAATTTCTTCAGAGCAAGTTTTGAAAGAAAAGTGGGCACAAGTTGAAAATGGGTATCAACGTAGATTAGATTTAATTAAAAATCTTGCAAATACGGTGGATCGATATGCAAAACACGAAAACCAAACCTTAGTTGAAGTTCAGGAAGCACGGTCAAAGGCGACTGCGGTTACAATTAAAACAGACAAGGTTGACGAAAACACGATGCAACAATTTCAACAACAACAAAATGGCTTAAGTTCAACATTATCGAGATTAATGATGGTTTCCGAAAATTATCCAAACTTGAAAGCGGATGCATTATACATTCAGTTGATGGCAGACTTAAAAGAAACAGAACAAATTATTTTTAGTGCACGAGAAACGTTTAACGAAGCCGCTAAAAATTACAATAAACGCAGATTAAGTTTTCCAACAAATATAGTTGGTAACATGTTTGATTTTGTTAAAGAGTATAATGTTTGGGAAAGAGATATTCAAAAATTTACACCTCAAAAAGAATCGGATAAAGCGACTGAATTGTTTACAGAAGAAACAGATAAAAAATAAGTTTCTGAATTTATGGTTATAAAAAAAACCTTTCTGAATTCAGAAAGGTTTTTTTTATAATGCGATGTTTTTAATTTTGTTCGATTGACTTAACGGTTACAAAAGATTTTCCATCTTTTTTCTTTCTAAATACAACAGTTCCGTCAATAAGAGCATAAAGAGTATGATCTTTTCCTAATCCGACATTTTCGCCAGGATTGTGCAAAGTACCTCTTTGGCGAACGATGATATTACCGGCAGTAGCGATTTGTCCGCCAAACAATTTAACGCCCAAACGCTTGCTATGTGATTCGCGACCGTTATTTGAACTACCTACACCTTTTTTATGTGCCATAATTGATAAATTTTATTCGATTCAAATTAATTTAAAATACTATTTCGTCGATTTTTAACTTGGTTAAATACTGACGATGCCCATTCATTTTTTGATACCCTTTTCTGCGTTTTTTCTTAAAAACAAGAACTTTGTCTGCTCTTAGGTGATTTAAGATTGTCGCGGAAACTTTGGCACCTTGTACGAGGGGTGTTCCGATACTAATTTTGCCTTCGTTATCGGTCAGCATAACTTTTTCAAATTCAACATTTGCGCCTTCTTCGGCTTGCAAACGATGAACGAAAATCTGCTGATCTTTGACAACTTTAAATTGTTGTCCGGCGATTTCTACAATTGCGTACATCCGTTTAATTTTTAGATTTGTTAATATTCTTTTTTTTCAGAACTGCAAAAGTAAACTTTTTTTTTGAAAGTTTATCATTATGTCATAAAAAAACTGGTTATTAACAAAAAACGGTTAATAACCAGTTTTTATCTGTTTTCAACTCTTGTGTAAATATCAGATAATCAAGAGTTTTATAATTTAAAACAAAAAATCAGGCATCTAATTAAAAAAAATCATTGTCTATTTTATTATAATGGGTTTTACAGAAACTTTTTTTCATAAAAATGAGTATTAAATATTTGCCATTAAAGCAAAAAAGCATGAGATTTGAGTGAGGTTTTTATGTTGTTAAAGAATCTTGTATATGTTAGTTTTTTTTTTTACTTTTGAAGATTGTTATATTAGTATAAATATATTATAGGCTTTGAGCAGTTTTTTTAAATTCGAAATTCTTGTACTATGAATAAAATATTTACTTTGTTTTCAGTTAATGTGTTAACTTGGAAGGCTGGTTTTACTTTGTTATTCACGCTTTTAGTGTTGAACGTGTATTCTGTAAATCCACCAATTGTTACAAAAGTTCAAAATTATGATTCAGTCTGCGTTAACTCTCTAGTTGGAGTTACCTTAGGAGGATTGCCCAGTGGTAGTTGTTCGTGTATATACGAACAACAACGTATGCTACCTGGAGCCAGTTCATGGATAAATATGACGGTTGGCAGTACCATAAGTGTAGGAGGTTCGGCTGGAACAATGAGAATTAGAGCTCGTATTGCATGCACCGGGGGAGCTGGTTGTGATACATCCGCATGGGTTGAAGTTACTTGGGCGGTAGCAGTTAGGCAAACTGCTCCTACAAGTATTGTAAAAAATCCAAATACGGCAGTTTGTATTGGGGCAAATGTTACCCCAACTGCTACGGGTTCAACAGGAGGTGTTGGTAGTTGTTATTATGTATATGCTGCAAGTTATTCAACTTCAAGTTTTGATACAATTTCGTGGAACACAAACAATAGCTTTTATGCAAATTCACAAGGTAATTATTATGCCCGTGCTCGTACAATTTGTAGTGGATATGGTTGTGACACTTCTGGACAATCATCATCGGTTTATTGGGCGGTTTATAACGATCCAACAGCACCGCCTCTGATAAAGAGCCCTAACACTGCACAAATTTGTATCGGTGGTACGGTTTCAACTACAAATTCAACAGGTTCTGGTGGTCAAGGTTCTTGTGTTGATTATTACAGATATTCGGATGACGGTGGAATAAGCTGGTCGGCAAAATTAACAACTCGACCATCGGTGGATGCAATTAATATTGGACAAGTTATTTTTATTGAAAGTTGGCGTGAATGTACTGGTGGTGGTTGCGAAACTTCGGATACAAATTCGGTTAGCTGGCAGTCTATTTCTGACCCATCATGGGGAACAACTAGTATTACACGTGATTCCATTTGTATTGGTGGAAGTGTAGATTTAGCAGGTGATTTTATAGGAGGTGTTGGTGGTTTTATACGTTGGTATCGATCCACAACGGAAGGAGTTGGAGGAAGTCAAGTAACTTCTCCAAATTCTCCAAATTCTACTGGAACTTTCTATTATTATCCTACGTATGTTGCTAATCCAACAAACACTGGTTGTAATATTAATCCAGGTTCAAGTAGTAAATTAGCTGTTATTTCAGATCCTACATGGTCAGGAGTTACTTTGACACCAACATCTTTGTGCTTAGGTGGTCAAGTTAATTTTAGTGCGAATGTGAATGGTGGTTTGGGTGGTGTTATAAATTGGGTAAGAGCATTGTCGTTTTCTGGTTCGGGTACTACTATTACTAGTCCAGATACTCCACCCTCTGTTACTACATATTATTATCGACCACAATATACTGCCATTCCAACTACATTAGGTTGTAATTTAGCAGATGGAACTCAATATACCGTAAATGTGTATGATGCTCCAACTTCAAAAAATATAACAGGAGTTCCTTCATCTGGTTCCACTGTTTGTCAGGGTGCAACTATTAGTGCAACTTTTTCGGGTGGTACAAACCCAAGTGGTACCGCGGTTGATTACTATGAATATTCTGTAAATGGAGGAGTTGCTTGGAATACATATGCTCCAGGTAGTTCAATCACAACAACTGCTACTGGTACAAACATAGTTCAAATAAGAACAAGGAAGATGTCGTCTAATGGACAATGTTTCAGTAATTGGAACACAGCCATGTGGTCGGTTGTTTCTCAACCAGTAGCTCCTACTCTTCTTGCTAAAACACCAAACTTAACTACCGTTTGTACGGGAGTGAACGTGAATGCCACGATAAATTCAGGCACGGGTGGTTCAGGATGCTCGGATATAGTGGAGTTTAGTACAAATAATGGTAGCTCTTGGAGTTCTTACACTTCTGGTCAAAATATTTCAACTATTGGAGCAACTACTATATTGATTCGTGCCGCTCGTGGAAATTGTAGTTTGGGAAGTGGTTGTACTACTTCTGCATTTTCTCAACTGGCTTCGTGGACAGTATCTTCGGTATCTGCAGCAACAATGACGCCCACTCCATCTGGAGGTGAAGTTTGCTCAGGAAATCCAGTTTCTGCTACTGTTTTAGTTGCAGGTTCGGGTGGCGATGGTTGTGCAGACGTATATCAATATCGATATTTTGCTTCTGGCTCATGGACAACATGGTTTGCATATACTCCAGGCAGTAATATAAGTTCAGTTGGTAGAACAGCTATTGAAATTAAAGCATTTAGAAGCTGCGATGTTGCTTCTGGATGTTTTGCAGAAAATGTTTATTCATGGACGGTTAATAATTTTACCGTTACTTCCCCAACAATGACAAAACAACCTAACTTGTCTTCGGTTTGTCAAGGAACAAGTGTTTCGGCAACTATTGCTACAAGTGGCTCTGGTGGTTCTGGTTGTAGCGATAGTTATCAATATCGAACAAGTACAGGTTCATGGTCAGCATGGCAAACCTATGTTCCAGGTACTGGTATATCTTCCGTTGGTTTAGGTGGTGTAGAAATTAGAGCATGGCGAGGAAATTGTGCCCCAGGTGGTATTTGTGGAGACTCCTTAATTAATACTTATGCATGGACAGTTGAATTACAACCAACACCTCCAACTATTATAAGAAACCCAACGGCAGATAATGTTTGTAATAACGACACTATTCGTGCAACAATAACAACTAGTCCAGGTGGAATTGGTTGTACAAATTATTCTCAATACCGCATGTTAACAGGCGGCTCTTGGTCGGTATGGTATAATTATACTTCAGGTCAAAATATTTTAGCTAACGGACGTCAATCAATACAAGTTAGGGCATGGAAAGGGAATTGTACAAGTGGAGCAGGTTGTAATACAAGCGACACATTAGTTGAAACATGGACAGTAACATCAAATATTGTAAACCCAACAATTACAAAAAATCCAAATAGAACATCCGTTTGTCAAGAAGAAAATGTGTCTGCAACTATAAATACTGCTGGAAGTGGCGGTGTTGGTTGTTCTGATGTTTTTGAATACCGAACTAACGATGGCTCATCGTGGTCATCGTGGATACCATATACTATTGGTAGTTCGGTTCCTGCATCCAGTGCTACTTCCATAGAAATTCGTGCTTATAGAGGTAATTGTTCTCCAGGTGGTAATTGCAACAATCCAGCACCAAATGTGGTTTCATGGACAGTTGTAGCTTCCGCCACTCCTCCAAGCGTTACAAGAATTCCAGATCAAGATGAAGTTTGTATGGGAACTTCAGTAAGTGCTACAATTACAACTGGTTCAGGTGGCATCAGTTGCAATGATTATAAGCAATATAGATATTATAATGGTACTACCTGGTCATCATGGTTTACGTATATTTCGGGCTCGGGTATTAATACGAATTCGCCAAGAACAATAATTCAAGTTCGTGCATTTAGAGGTTGCTCGCCAAGCACAGGCTGTTTATCCACAGATACTTCTTTAGTAGAATGGTCTATAGTTCAAGGAGTGGTTAACCCAACTCTTACCAGAAATCCAAGTATTTCTACCGTATGCCAAGGAACAGATTTGAATGCCACAATTGCTACATTAGGTAGTGGAGGTTCGGGTTGCGAAGATGTGTACGAAGTTAGAGTAAATGGTGGCTTGTGGCAAATGTATTTACCAGGAGATATTATTACAACTGATTTTCCAACATCCTCTGTGGATATTAGAGCCACAAGAACAAATTGCTCTGGGGGAATTGTTTGCGGATCATCTACTGGCAATATTTATTCATGGACAGTTGTTCCTGCTCCAGTTGCACCTCAATTAACCAAAGTTCCAAATTCAGAATATGTTTGTTCAAACCAAAATGTATCGGTTACTATTGTTGCTGGTTCAGGTTATTCTTGTTCTGATTATTTTCAATACAGAAGAAAAAATGCAACTACTGATATTTGGTCGAGTTGGGGTTTTTATCCAACCGGATATCAAATTCCTACTACAGGATATAACGAAGTAGAGTTGAGAGGGTATAATTATAATTGTAATCCTTTAGCTGGTTGCGATCCAGATACAAGTCTGGTATCGTGGATTGTTGTTCCAAGTGTGGTTTCTCCAACCTTAACCAAAAATCCAAATGTTGCAACAGTTTGTCAGGGTGCAGAAGTTTCGGCAACCATAATTTCTGGTTCTGGGGGCGATGCTTGTTCTGATATTGCAGAATATTCTGTGGATGGAGGTGCATCATGGAATTTATATAACACAAATGATTTAATCAACACCATTGGATTGTCTTCTGTTAAAATTAGAACATTTAGAGCAGATTGTAATCCTTTGTATAGCTGTCCTTCATCGGATACAAATTCAGCAAGTTGGGCTGTTTCGGGTTCAATTGTTGCACCAACACTTACTAGAGTGCCAGATATTGATATTGTTTGTCAAGGCTCAACTGTTAGAGCTAGTATAGTAGCTGGTTCAGGCGGTACTTCTTGCAATGATGTATATCAATATCGTTATTATCACACAATTACAGGCTGGAGTGGCTGGATTACTTATCCTTTAGGATATAATATTTCTACTTCACCAAGTAGAACAGAAGTTGAAATTAGAGTTTTTAGATCATGTACTGGATTGGGTTGTGGTAATTCGGATACAAATATTGTATCATGGACAATTGACCCGTCCATTATTAACCCTACAATTGCTAAAAATCCAAACTATGCTCAGGTATGTTCTGGGACAAATGTAAGTGCGACTATTAGTGTGCCAGGTTCAGGTGGCAATACTTGTGAAGACATACTCGAGTTTTCTATTAATGGTGGTGTATCTTGGAATGTTTATATACCAGGTGATGCTATTTCAACTACAAGTATATCAAGTGTTATTATTAGGGGATATAGAGGAAATTGTTTTGGTGGTGGTGCTTGCACGCCAACCGATACAAATCAGGTTTCATGGGTTGTAGTTAGTGCACCAACGGATCCAATTATCACTAAAATTCCTAATCATGCGGAAGTGTGTTATGGTACAGCAATTTCAGGTTCCATAAGTAGTGGTACAGGAGGAGTATCTTGTACAAACTATTCTCAATATCGAATTTATTCAGGTTCTTCGTGGTCGGTTTGGTATAACTACTCAACAGGTCAAAATATAAATTACCCTTCTAATGCTTCTAATGTGGAAGTTCGAGCATTTAGGGGAAATTGTGGTGGCGGTTGTCCAGCTTCGGATACAATTGTAAAATCATGGATTATCAATCAAATTTTGGTAAATCCTATTTTAGCAAAAACGCCCAACTCAATAAGTGTTGTAAATGGAACAGAAGTTTCTGCAACTATATCAACACCTGGAGGTCAAGGTGTTGGATGTTCAGATCTTCTTCAATATAGAACAAAAACAGGTGCTGTTTACAGTGCATGGTCAAATTATATTGCTGGTGATCATATTCCAACAACTGGTTTAACGGAAGTACAGGTTCGAGGATTCAGAGGAAGTTGTTCAAGCGGAGGTACTTGCCCACCAGCCGACACCGCAATATACTCTTGGTTGGTAATTTCGGGTCCTCAAAATCCAGTAATTGTTCGTAATCCAAATAATGATGTTTGTTTTGGAATTCCTATTTCAGCAACAGTAACCTCTAATGGTGGCGGAGTTACATGCTCAGAATATGCACAATATAGAACTTATGTAAGTGGTGTTTGGAATGCATGGATTTCCTATACCTCTGGTATTAATATTCCTTATCCTGCTAATACAACCCAAGTTGAAGTTAGAGCATGGCGTGGAAACTGCGATCCTTCATCGGGCGATGTTGCTTCGGATACCATTTCAACTTTATGGAATATAACACCTAGTTTAACCAATCCAACCCTATTAAAAAACCCAGCAGTAGCAACTATTTGTCAAGGAAATAATGTTTCTGCAACTATAATTAGTTCAGGAACAGGCGGAGTTGGATGTACCGATATACTTCAATACAGAGTTAATAACGGTGTCGTTTTTTCGGCTTGGGCAAATTATTTAGAAGGAAATCCAATTTCTACAAGTGGTTATACACAAGTTCAAATAAGAGGTATCCATGGTTTATGTGTTTCGGGTCAGGAATGTCCTCCAGCAGATACATTAATATATAGTTGGACGGTAATAACTGGTCCAGTAGCTCCAACTATTACAAAAAATCCAAATCAAAATAGTGTATGTTTTGGAGTGCCTTTATCTGGTACAATAACTCCTGGAAGTGGTGGAAGCGGTTGCTCTAACACATATCAATCAAGAATATTTAATGGGACAACATGGTCTGCTTGGATAACTTACACTTCGGGTGCAAATGTTACCTACGGAGTTGGAACTACTCAAGTTCAAATTAGGGCATTCCGAGGTGGATGTGATCTTAGCTCTGGGTGTTTATCTTCGGATACGAATGTTGTTTCATGGAACTTAAATCCATCCTTAGTAAATCCAATACTTACTAAAAATCCAAATATTAGTTCAGTTTGTGGTGGAATAAATGTTTCTGCTTCAATTACAACACCTGGTTTGGGTGGAGTTGGTTGTTCAGATATTTTACAATATAGAATTCATGATGGAACAAGTTTTAGTGCTTGGGCTACTTATATTGATGGAAACTTTATTCCTACTTCGGGATATACTCAGGTTCAAATTCGTGGATTTAGAGGAGCTTGTTCATCTGGTGATGAATGTCCTGCTCAGGATACAGCAATTTATTCATGGACAGTTACTTCTGGTCCTGTTGCTCCAATAATTGTTCGAAATCCAAATACGGATGATGTTTGTCGCGGAACAATCTTAAAAGCAAACATTACACCTGGTTCGGGTGGCGATGGTTGTTCGGATACTTATCAATTTAGAACTTATGCTGGTTCATGGTCAACTTGGGCTTCCTATACATCGGGTGCAAGTATTAATTATGGTGCTAGTGTTACCCAGGTCGAAGTACGTGGATACCGAGCAAATTGTAGTGTAGCATCTGGTTGTACTTCTTCTGATACTAATTCGGTATCGTGGTTTATAATCAATAATTTAGTAAATCCAATTTTAATAAAGAGTCCAGATTTAGCTTCACTTTGCGAAGGAGTGAATGTGTCTGCCACTATACAAACTCCTGGAACTGGAGGAAGTGGATGTGCAGATGCTTTACAATATAGAATTAATTCGGGCAGTGGTTATAGTGCATGGGCATTTTATAGTGCTGGCGGTGTTATTAACACTTCGGGCTCAATTGGAGTTCAAATTAGAGGATATCGAACATCCTGTATTTCGGGAAGTCAATGTCCGCCAGCAGATACATTAATTTATACTTGGACAGTTAGTCCTCAGCCAATTGCACCAGTAATTACGAAAACTCCAAATCAATTGGATGTTTGTAGAGGAGCTGCAATTTCGGCAACAATTTCAGCCGGTTCGGGTGGAAGTGGATGTGTTGAAACTTACGAATCTAGAACGTATAACGGAACAACTTGGACTTCATGGACAGCATATACTTCGGGAAGTAACATTGTTTATGGAGCAAATATTGTTCAAGTTGAAGTTAGAGCTTTCCGTGGTAATTGCAATCCTTCTTCTGGTTGTACTGCTTCGGATACTACTTTAGTATCATGGAACATTATAAATGGTTTAGTAAATCCTATCTTGTTAAAAACACCAAATGTTTCTTCTGTTTGTGCAGGCGTTAATGTTTCGGCAAGTATTCAAAACATTGGAACAGGTGGAACAGGATGTAGCGATTTATTGCAATACAGAATTAATTTTGGTTCGGGTTATGGAGCGTGGAGTTTTTATTCATCTAACGACCCAATACCAACTGCAGGAATTACTGGCGTTCAAGTTCGTGGATTCAATGGTGCTTGCGTTTCTGGCGACGAATGTCCTCCAGCAGATACAGCTATTTATACTTGGACTGTAACATCTAGTCCAATTGCACCAATTATTATTCGAAATCCAAATGTAGATGATATTTGTGAAGGAACTCCAATTTCGGCATCAATAACACCAGGAAGTGGTGGCGATGCATGTTCCGAAACCTATCAATATCGTACGAATAATGGAACAATATGGTCAGCATGGACTGTTTATGTATCTGCAAGTAATATCGCTTATCCTGCAAATACAACTCAGGTTCAAGTTCGTGGATTTAGAGCAAATTGTAATCCATTATCTGGTTGTGGTTCTTCAGATACTACGGTTGTTTCGTGGAATATTAATAAAACATTAGTTAATCCAATTTTGACTAAAAATCCAAATATTGCTTCTGTTTGTCAAGGAACAAATTTATCGGCAACAATTTCAACTCCAGGTTCTGGAGGAACAGGCTGTTCAGATATTCTTCAATACAGAACAAATAATGGAAGTGGATATTCGGCATGGGCAAATTATGCTGCTGGCGATATTCTTCCAAGCTTTGGTTTAACCGAGGTTCAAGTTAGAGGTTATAGAGGTGGTTGTTCAAGCGGAGGGGAGTGTCCAGCTTTGGATACCCTTATTTATTCATGGACGATAACTCCTCAACCTACTGCACCTCAAATTACAAAAAATCCAAATATTTCGGAGGTTTGTCAAGGTGCTGTTATAAAAGCTATAATAGTTGCTGGTACTGGTGGCGTTGGTTGTACGGATACTTATCAGTATAGAACGTTCACTGGAAGTTGGAGTGCATGGGCTTCGTACACAAGTGGTTCTCCAATTGCATTTGGTTTGGCAACAAATGTTCAGGTTAGAGGTTTTAGAGGTGGTTGTGGTGGAAGTACTGGTTGTCAAAATTCAGATACCACAAAAGTAGAGTGGGCAGTTGTAGCTTCTCCAGTAGCTCCAGTTATGGTAAAAAATCCTAACATTGCAGGAGTTTGTGCAGGTCAAAGTGTAAGTGCTACTGTTACTACACCTGGTTCAGGTGGAAGTGGTTGTTCGGATGTTTATCAATACCGTACAAATAATGGGGTAGTTTGGTCTTTATGGCAAGCATATACTCCTAGTACAAATATTAATACCGTTGGTTTAACTCAAGTTGCAATTCGTGGTTGGAGAGGCAATTGTGCATCTTCATCTTGTACATCTTCAGACACGACTGTGTTTAATTGGAATGTTTCACCACAGCCAACTACTCCTGTTATTACAAAAGTACCGAACACTATATCTGTTTGCCAAGGAACACCAATTTCGGCAACAATAGTTGCAGGAACAGGTGGAGTTGGATGTTCAGATACATACGAATATCGAATTCATAATGGCACTACATGGTCGGCATGGGCAGTCTATTCTTCGGGAGTAAATATTGTTTATCCAGTTGGTACAACTCAAATTGAAGTACATGCATTTAGAGGAAATTGTTCCGCTTTAACAGGGTGCAGTGCTTCGGCAACAAACACTGTTTTGTGGACAATTAGTGAAGCACCAGTGAGTCCTGTAATTGCAAAAAATCCAAATGTTGCTTCTGTTTGTCAAGGTGCATTTGTTAATGCAA
Organism: Bacteroidales bacterium; assembly: GCA_038210985.1. Classification (GTDB taxonomy): domain Bacteria; phylum Bacteroidota; class Bacteroidia; order Bacteroidales; family WCHB1-69; genus JAQUGA01. The sequence continues at coordinate 5,509 of JBBQWB010000004.1, read as the reverse complement.
CCATTACAACTCCAGGTTCAGGAGCCCCTGATTGTTCAGACATTTACGAATATCGCACAAATAATGATTCTGGATTTGGAGCATGGCAAACGTATGTTCCACCAACGTTAATTAGTACAAGTGGTTTTACACAAGTTGAAATTAGAGCTTTACGTGGAAATTGTTTATTGTCCGGTTGTCCAAATTCAACTCCTCAAGTAGTAAGTTGGACAGTTTCTGCAAATCCTGTTGCACCTACTTTAACTCGTAATCCAAATAATAACGACGTTTGTCAGGGTGTATTAGTGTCTGCTACAATAGTAGCTGGTTCTGGCGGTCTTTCATGTGCTGATACTTATGAAAAACGCACCTTCAATGGAACTATATGGACTGCATGGTCAGCTTATTTATCGGGCTCAACTATAAATACAACCGGACTAAATACCGTTGAAATTAGAGGTTATCGCTTGTGTGACCCATTTTTAGGTTGTGTAAGTAGCGATACAAATAAAGTAAGTTGGAATGTAAATTCTAATGTTATTATGCCAATTATGGCAAAAGTTCCTAATGTTGATACCTTATGTTCGGGAAATAGCGTTCAAGCAAATTTAGTTACAGGTGGTTCAGGTGGAACTGGTTGTGCTGACATTTTTGAATACAGCTTAAATGGTGGTGCTTGGTCTGCATATATACCAGGTTCAGCAATTTCTACAACGGGAAATACACAAATTCAAGTTCGTTTTTATCGTGGTGGATGTCCCGAAGCTGTTCTTTGTGGTCAAGCTCCTACCACGTTTACTTGGGTTATTTCTTCAGGTCCTTCCGCTCCAGTTATTACTCGAAACCCAAATATAGATGATGTTTGTGCTGGTACTGGAGTTCAAGCTACAATTGTTTCTGGCTCGGGTGGAAGTGCTTGTACAAATTACTCTCAATATAGAACAAATAATGGAATAATTTGGACAGCATGGGCTAATTACACTTCTGGTAACATGATAAATACAGTTGGTTTAACATCTGTTCAGGTTAAATCATGGAGAGGCAATTGTTCATCAGGTGGAACATGTGCTGCATCCGATACAAGTTTAGTTTCATGGAATATTTCGGCACAACCTATTGCACCAGTTTTATCAAAACTTCCAAACATTGTTGGTGTTTGTGATGGAACAACTGTTAAAGCGGATTTAGTAACTGCTGGTAGTGGAGGTTCTGCATGTACTGATAGAATTCAATACAGAACAAACAATGGAATAATTTATTCTGCATGGCAAAACTACACTCCAGGAGTAGATATTAATACCGTTGGAGTTACAGAAGTTCAAATTATTTCAACACGAGATAATTGTAATTTAAGTTCAACTTGTCCAGCTTTAGCTGTTGATACAATTAAATGGACAGTTGTACCTCAACCTACGGAACCTGTTATTACAAAAAATCCTGTGGCAGCAAGTGTTTGTTATGGTACATTAGTTCGTGCAACTGTTACTTCGGGTATAGGTGGTATTGGATGTCAAAATAAATCACAATATAGAACATTTGATGGCACTTCATGGACAAACTGGTTTAATTATGCATCCAATGCAATATTACCATATCCTGCAAATACAACTCAAATTCAAGTTAAAGCATGGCGATCGAATTGCACTGCTGGAACAGGTTGTTTATCTTCAGACACAGCTTTGGTTTCTTGGAATATTGTTCAAATTCCAGTTAATCCAGTATTAACAAAAAATCCAAACGTAAGCTCTGTATGTGCTTCTACTAATGTTCAGGCAACATTAACAACAGCTGGTTCTGGTGGATTATCTTGTAGCGACGTGTTTCAATATCGGACTAATAATGGCTCTGGTTATGGAGCTTTCCAAAACTATACTTTAGGTACAAATATATCCACAACAGGATTAACGGCAGTTCAAATAATATCCGTTAGAGGAAATTGCGACCCATCTTTGGATTGTGGTACAATTATTCCTGATACATTAACTTGGACTGTTACTTCTGGTCCAACCACACCAATAATTACAAAAGCACCAAACGAAACAGATGTTTGTTCGCCAACTGTTGTTTCAGCAGCAATTACATTAGGAACTGGAGGTTCGGGTTGTACTAATTATAGTCAATATAGATTTTTTGATGGAACAACATGGGCAGCATGGACAAATTATACTTCGGGTGCTCCAATTCCATATTTGGCAAATACTGCCACAATTCAAGTTAGAGCTTGGAGAGGAAATTGTTCTGGTGGTGGCAGTTGTGTTACTTCCGATACAGCAATTGTTAGTTGGAATATTCAACCTCAACTGGTAGCTCCAGTAATTGCAAAAGTTCCTAGCCTAAATGTTATTTGTGAAGGAACCTCCGTTTCTGCTACATTAACTTCATCTGGTTCAGGTGGAGTTGGTTGTTCGGATGTTTTCGAATATCGTACAAATAATGGAGTTGTTTGGTCTTCTTGGCAAGCATATACATTAGTTGCAAATGTGAATACTGTTGGATTATCACAAGTTCAAATTAGGGCTAGAAGAGGAAATTGTGCATCATCTACCTGTGCTCCTTCCGATACGCTTGTTCTAGACTGGACTGTTTCACCACAACCAACTGCACCTCAATTAACTCGCAATCCAAATCAAGATGTAGTTTGTGATGGAACCTTAGTATCAGCTTCAATTACAGCAGGTACAGGAGGTACAGGATGCAATGATATTCTTGAATTTAGAACTAATAATGGAGCTTGGGCTGCATACACATCGGGCAATACAATAAATACGACTGGTTTAACAAGTGCCGATGTAAGAGCATACAGATCTTGTCCTCCTGCTACTGGTTGTGTATCTGCGGATACAACAATGGTAAGTTGGCAGGTTTCTTCTACTATTACAATGCCTGTTTTAGCAAAAGTTCCAAATACAGATACTATTTGTAGTGCACTTTCTGTTTCAGCAACATTGGTATCTCCAGGAGTTGGAGGTGCTGGTTGTACAGATACTTATGAATACTCAATAAATAATGGTGCAACATGGTTGGCATACACACCAGGTAACTCCATTTCTACCGTAGGATTAACATCGGTTAAAATTCATTTCTTCCGAGGTGGATGTCCTGAAGCAGTTTTATGTGGATCTGCTCCAAGTGAATTTACTTGGATAATTGCTCCAACACCTACTGCACCTCAAATTACAAAAAATCCAGATTTAGCTGGCTTATGCGAAGGAACTCCAGTTTCGGCTGTTATTATTCCAGGAACTGGTGGAATGTCATGTACGGATTATTATCAATTTAGAACATTTAACGGTATTACATGGACTTCCTGGAGTAGTTATACTTCTGGAGATCCAATTATTACTGGTGGTTTGCAAACGGTCGAAATTAGAGCATTCCGCGGAAATTGCAACATTGCTAGTGGCTGTGTTATTGAAGATACTGCAATGGTTTCATGGAATATTACTCCACAACCAGTTGCACCAGTGATGGCTAAAGTTCCTAACGTAACTGATTTATGTGAGGGAGATCCACTAATAGCAAACTTAACTACCCCAGGTTCTGGTGGTGCTGGATGCTCCGACTCTTTTGAATATAGAACAAATAATGGAAGTGGATATTCTGCATGGCAAACATACACTCCAAGTACATCAATTCCTAGTTTAGGATTAATTCAAGTTCAAATTATTTCGTATCGCGGAAATTGCGATGCTGGAAGTCTTTGTTCTCAAACTACAGTTGATACTATAAATTGGAATATAGTACCTCAACCAAGCGAACCAGTAATTACAAGATTACCAAATCAGGATAATGTTTGTTGGGGGTCATTAGTAAGAGCAATAATAACACCAGGCGTTGGTGGTATTGCCTGTACCAACAGAGCTCAATATCGTTTATTCGATGGAACATCTTATACTAACTGGTTTAATTACGCATCAAATTCAATTATCCCTTATGTTGCAAATACTACTAAAATTGAAGTTAGAGCATGGAGAGGCAATTGTACTGGTTATGGATGCTTAACTTCGGATACGATTTCAACATTCTGGAATGTTTGGCAAATGGCAGAAAATCCCGTATTGACAAAAGTTCCAGATATTAATGGTGCTTGCGAAGGGATAAACGTAAATGCTACTTTGATAACACCCGGTTTTGGTGGTGCAACTTGCTCAGACGTTTTTGAATATAGAACAAATAATGGAAGTGGTTATGGAGCATGGACTCCGTATGTTATTGGAACAAACATTTCTTCTGTTGGATTAACTGGAATTCAAATTATTGGATATCGTGGAAATTGTGATCCAATTGCTAATTGCCCAACTCCAAATCCTGATACTTTAACTTGGATAATTACTCCTCAACCAATTGCTCCACTAATTGTAAAAAATCCTAACATTAGCGATGTTTGTAATGGTACACCAATTAGTGCTACTATAATTGCTGGTAGCGGTGGTGTAACTTGTTCGGATGTTTCTCAATATAGATTGTTTGATGGAACAACTTGGACTGCATGGACAAATTATGTTTCTACTTCTTCAATTTTATATGGTTCTACAATTCAAACGGTTGAAATAAGAACTTTTAGAGGTAATTGCGACCCATTAAGTTCTTGTATTTCTACCGATACAACTACTGTTTCATGGAATATTTCGCCAAGTTTGGTGGCACCTGTTTTAAGTAAAATGCCTAATGTTATTACTGTTTGTGACGGTATGCCATTAACGGCTGATTTAATTACTCCAGGCTCTGGTGGTGCTGGCTGTGAGGATATAATAATGTACCGAACAAACAATGGAATTGTATATGGTGCTTGGCAAAATTATGTTCCAGGTTCACCAATTGCTTCTAGCGGATTAACAAATGTTCAAATTGTTTCTTACAGAGGCAATTGTGCTCCCGGAAGTTTGTGTACAGAAACGTCTGCCGATACTTTACAATGGATTGTTGTTCCTCAGCCAAATGAACCTATTGTTCTTCGTAATCCAGATTTAAATAGTGTTTGCTATGGAACTTTGGTTCGGGCAATAGTAACTACAGGTGTTGGAGGTGTGAATTGTAATAACTACTCTCAATTCAGATTATTTGACGGTACTTCATGGACAACTTGGTTACCTTATTTTTCTAATTCAATTTTACCATACCCATCCAATACTACTCAAATTCAAGTTAGAGCTTGGCGTGGAAACTGCGAACCAGGTGCTGGTTGTACTACAACCGATACCGTAACCGTTCAGTGGGTTATTGCTCCAACTCCTATTGCACCAGTTTTGACAAAAGTTCCTGATATAAACGAAATTTGCGAAAGTACTGATGTTCGGGCTGATTTACTTTCAGCGGGTTCAGGTGCTTGCGAAGATATTTTCCAATATCGCACCGATGACGGAAGCGGATATACTGCTTGGATGGATTATATTCCTGGAACAGATATTTCTTCCACAGGTCAAATTTCTGCTCAAATTATCTCATACAGAGGAAATTGTGCAATAGGTACAAATTGCAACCAAACAACAGTGGATACTTTAGAATGGTCAATCATGCCACAACCTATTTC